>NZ_VRTT01000121.1 GCF_008017805.1 Paenibacillus sp. N3.4
CTTCCCTTCCGTAACGCGGAAAATCAGCTTTACAGCTCAACTTTTCGTCCATTCTCTCCCCTTCCTCCGCTGTAAGCACGTTTTCCGTGCTTACAGCGCCGCTGACCAGCCTCTCCCCTTCCGTAACGCGGAAAATCAGCTTTATCGTTCCAGACATGCCGATTTCGCGGAGACATCTATGGCGAAATTAGCAGGTTAACTGCATCCACTCACTCGTCCTCCAAAGGGGAAGTGGCAAGCCGCGCGGGAAGGAAGTTGGAGTAGGGCATATAACCAAGTGTATATTGCCACTGAAGTGAAGATAACAAAGCTTCGTAGAGGGGAGGACGCTGAAAGACAACCCCTAATTTGTTCAAGCAAGTGGACAAGTCCCCCTCGCAGGGATAGATTGTCTCAGAGCTTCAGCCTTAGGATTTCTCCACCAGTTGCCTGTCAGTTACGAGGCAACACTTGGCTCTTAGCTTGATTGATCTTTTATCCAGTTGTACCTTGCTTCGTCGTACGCATGCACAAAAAAAGCTGTAAGAGATTTTTTTCTCTTACAGCCATTACCTAACCTTTATTATTCGATTATTAACGCATAAACGATCCCAGGTCCATGGACGCCGATGGTCAAATCGTTTTCGATATCCGCGGAACGGCTCGGTCCCGAAATGAAATGAATCCCCGCCGGTCGGTCTTTCATTGATAGCTCGTCGAAAGGTCGCAGTACTTCACCGAGCTTTGATTTTAGACGGTCAACCGGTATGATCGCGATGAACGTCGTTGGCAGCAGGCTGACGCTCCGACCTCTGGTGGCATCGGAAGTGACAACCAGCGAGCCTGTGTAAGCGACTGCGTGTTCGACAGCAACGATGCCAATATCAGCGCCTGCTGCCTTCGCGACGAGCTCGTCTTTGCCCTCGCTGCTCGCTGCAGCCGAGTTCCACACTGTGATCTCCGTATCCGTCTGCGCAAGCCCGGCACGCAGCTCCTCCAACTCAGGCTGATCCTGCATGATCAAGTGCTTCGCCTGTGTTTCCGTGATGAAGTTCTCGATGAAGGCTTGAGCTCCAGCCATCCCCGTAAGACGCTTCGTGTGGCCTCCCGCCTTCTGCCAGTTCGACATAAACAATTGAATGCGTTCTTCAAGGGGAAGGTTCACTTCCCCCCAGAATTCAGGAGCCCCCTTCATGCTGTGCTGGGGAGCGTTGACCATAGGCTTCGTTCTGCCTAAACGAGTTGCGATATTCGTAAAGAAGGCTTCTTGATCCTTGAGCGCATCCTCATGGAGTCTCTGAAGAAATGCTGCATCTGATTTAGCCATAATGATGTCCTCCTCCCTCTTTGCGATCCGCGATAAGCTTCTCCATACGAGCCTTCATATCCATATTAAGCTCAGGCAACGTTCCTTCCAGGCCTTGTTCAATCGCCTTCCAAGACTCACGGAATGTCTTCTTCGCGATGCTTGGTGCATACCGATAACTATTCCACCCTTTTAACGGGCCAATTTTCGCTTTAATGTGTCCGTCTCGTACCAATAATTTCTGTCCGATACGTCCTATTTTAATCAACGCCTTCACGCGCTTGGCATCGGACATTAAGAAATTAAAGCCTTTCATGCCGGCCTTTTCCACGAAGTCCGTTGCCCCTCGTTCTACTTTGCGCTGTCGTAAATAAATCAGCATATCATGCAGTGGAATCTTCACGGGACAAGCCTCATAGCAGGCGCCGCATAGGCTGGATGCGCTGGCAATGTCGTCCCATTGGTCGACATTTTTATTCAAAGCAGGCGTCAGCACAGCGCCGATCGGGCCGCTATATACACCGCCATAGGCATGTCCGCCGATATGCCGGTAAACGGGACACGCATTCAGGCAAGCCCCACAGCGAATACAGTTCAGCAGCTCTTGGAACTGCGGGTCACCAAGCTGCAGGGAGCGGCCGTTATCCAGGATGATCACATGCATCTCTTCCGGTCCATCCCCGTCACGCTCACGCTGCGGTCCTGAAATGACAGACATGTACACGGTTAGCTTTTGACCTGTAGCTGAACGCGGCAGCAGCGTGGCCATCACTTCGAGGTCGTCCAGCGTTGGAACAATCCGCTCCATGCCCATGTACGTAATTTGCGTCTTAGGAATTGTGCTGACCATCCGCGCATTCCCTTCATTTTCAAAAAGAACAATAGAACCCGTCTCCGCAATAGCAAAGTTGCAGCCCGTCATGCCGATATCGGCTTCAAGGAATTTCTCACGCAGCTTGCGTCGCACATAGCCCGCTAGGATTCCTGTATCCGGTGCCAGCTCCTCGCCCGCATCCTCTGAAAGCAGCTCAGCGATCTGATAGCGGTTTTTATGAATCGCCGGAATAATAATATGAGAAGGGGTTTCTCCCGCCAATTGAATAATATATTCGCCAAGATCCGTCTCTATAGCTTCCACGCCGATTTCTTCCAAGGCATGGTTAATGTGCAATTCCTCCGACACCATGGACTTGGATTTGACGACGCTTCTAGCCCTCTTATGCTCGGCAATTTGCTTCGTCAATCGCACCGCGTCTGCAGCATCCGCCGCGAAGTGGACGTGAACGCCCTGAGCTCTCGCATTTTCCACAAATCGGCCTAAATAATAGTCTAAGTGGGCAATCGTATGCAGTCGAATTTGCCGCCCCCGTTCGCGCCACTCTTCCCAATTCCCATGCTCTTCCGTAGCCGCCAGCTTCCCGTTCTTCAGTCTTTCGGTAGTGAACTTAACAGCATTTCGAAGGAAATCATTGTTCAGCGCAACTTTCGATCTATCCTTTACCGTTCCGGTTGCTTTATGTTCGCTCATGCGCCAGCTTCACTCCCTCTGCAAGCAATTCGGCAAGATGCATGACCTTCACAGGCTTGCCCCGATAGGATAAATTGCCAGCAATATTCATTAAACAGCCCATGTCCAGTCCGACCAGCACTTCCGCTTCCGTTTCTAAAACGTGATCCGATTTCTCCGACACCATAGCCCCGGAAATATCACACATTTTCACGGCAAAGGTACCGCCAAAGCCGCAGCAATCCTCGGCATGAGGAAGCGGCACTAGCTGTAAATCACGGATGTTTTTCATCAACTGCATCGGTTCTTCCTTCACGCCCAGTAATCGACTGCCGTGACAAGAAGGATGATAGGTTACTTTGTGGGGAAATACGGCGCCAAGATCAGTAACACCTAATACTTGAACAAGAAACTGCGTAAATTCATATGTTTTTTCTACTAAGCGGTTGGCCTTAGCTAGTTTAGTAGGATCATTTTCAAATAATTTCGGATAATAATGATGAATCATACTTGTGCAAGAGCCTGAAGGAGAAATGACAAAATCACTGTCTTCAAATGCTTCAAGCAGCGTCAGCGCTGAGCCCCTGGCCTCTTCCCAATAACCGCTGTTAAAGGCAGGCTGCCCACAGCACGTTTGCACCTGCGGAAAGTCCAGCTTTACCCCATATCCGGAGAGCAACTGAACCATAGCCTCCCCAACTTTGGGATATACAAGGTCGCTTAAGCAAGTAATAAACAAAGAAACTTTCATGATGCGGCTAACTCCCTTCCTTCATCGTCCCTCCTTAGAGGTGTTCAGTTATACAAAAAACCATCCTCAGTACTAGGAACAACATACTGGTGATGGAAGGAACGATGTTCATAAACCTTTATCTAATTGGAGGACGTGCACACCTTTTTCGCGAATGCGATCTACATCATCCTTGTTCGTTTGTCCATCTGTAATCAGATGTTGAATTTCGGACCAGCCCGCTACTTGCGTCAAGGACTGCATGCCAAATTTACTATGGTCAGCAAGCAGATAGGTCTCATCAGCAATGCTGATCATTTGTGTTTAATAAGCGCTTGAAGTTCATTCGACTCACTGATTCCTCGCTGCATATGAACCCCTTTGCAGGATAAAAACAGCTTATGGGCGTGATACATATCCAATGATCTTTCTGCCAGTGGTCCTACGTAAGACAACGATTTGGGAGACAACAAGCCTCCGGTGGAAATCACCTGTATCTTCTCTTTCGTGCTCACCTCAAGGGCCACTTTCATCGAATTCGTGATGATCGTCAGCGGCATGTCGGGAATGATTCGTGCCATATACCAAGCCGTCGTACTCGCATCCAAAATAATGCGGTCATGCTCACGGATATGAGACACCGCTTCCTTCGCAATGCTGTTCTTGAAATCCGCATAGGCGGTTTCCCTTTCCATGAAAGGGACTTCCGTCTGAGCTTCCTTCACGCTCACCGCACCGCCATGGCTGCGCATAAGCTTGCCTTCGCTCTCTAACCGATCCAAATCGCGGCGAATCGTTTCTTCCGTTACCTGACACAGTTCACTAAGCTCCGTGACACGGATGCTTCCTCTTTCATTCACCAACTGAACGATTCTCTGCCATCTTTCTGCTACCAGCATCGTCTTCCCTCATTTCACGGTCAATCGGGACGCCACCTGACAAAATGTTACGTACGCTTCCTGCCAACCTGCACGATCCTCTGGGATGTACGTTTTGACGGGAAACGAGTTCCGAATCAGCTTTCTGGCTTCGCGTAAATTCGCGATATACCCTAGTGCTATCCATTGTACTACAAGGTTTCCTAAGGCACTACCCTCTACAGGACCCGCCCAAACCTCACGTTGGGTAGCGTTTGACGTAAATTGACACAGCAGTTCATTCTGAATGCCGCCACCTACGATGTGAAGGCCTTTGAACGATTTCCCTGAAAGCTGTTCCGTCCGCTCCAGAATAAAACGATACTTCAATGCTAAGCTTTCCATGACACAACGAATGATTTCGCCCTCCGTTTGAGGAATCGCTTGATTCGTGTCTCGACAGTATTGCTGCACTTGCTTAGGCATATGAACGGGATTCAAAAACATATCATCATCGGGATCGATAAACGATTGGAAAGGCATCGCTTTCTCAGCGAGCTTAACCAGCTCGGCAAAACTGCTGTTCTTGCCTTCTTTATCCCACGTACGCTTACATTCCTGAATCAACCATAAGCCCATAATGTTCTTCAGCAAACGATTGGTGCCATAAACGCCACCTTCATTCGTGAAATTCCAAGCCAAAGCCTGCTCGCTTAATACAGGTTCCTTTGTTTCCGTTCCTAAAAGCGACCATGTACCGCAGCTTAAGAAGGCGAAATCTTCCTCCAGTGCGGGAACCGCAACAACCGCCGAGGCGGTGTCGTGTTCACCGACAGCGATGACAGGAATCGCAGCAACGTCCAGTTCCTCACAAATCTCTTTCGTTAATGCCCCTACCCTCGTTCCCGAGAGAACAGGAGTCAGCAATAAATCGCCAGGAAGCGCTAGTTTTTCCAACAATTCCGAGTCCCATGTCTGTGTGGTTGCGTTCAATAGCTGTGTTGTCGTGGCATTCGTATATTCGCTGTGTTTTTCCTCGGTCAAGAAGTATCTCAGTAAATCCGGAATCATCAAAAGCGTATCGGCTTGCTCCAAGAGTGCCGGATTTCTTTCTTTTATCGCATATAATTGAAAAATAGAATTGAATTGCAGGAATTGAAGCCCTGTTTTGGCATAAAGCTTCTCACGACCGACGATGTCAATGACTTTCTCCATCACACCATCCGTTTGATGGTCCCGATAATGATACGGGTTGCCAAGAAGCTCGCCGTTCGCTGCCAGAAGCCCGAAATCTACTGCCCAGGAATCAATCGCTAGACTTTCAATATCTGTATAGCCCAGATGTTTGGTCTGTAAAATACCTTGTTTAATTTCATGAAACAATCTCAAAATATCCCAATGAAGGTGGTTGCCCACCTTCACCGGATCATTCGAAAAGCGGTGAATTTCCTCAATCGTCACTTGGCCCGTTTCAGAATCAAGGCGTCCGACGATGGCTCTGCCGCTGCTTGCTCCCAAATCAAAGGCCAGAACGCTCGATGATTGACTCACCAGCTGGCACCGCCCTTGCCGCGAGCGTTAATCGCCTCGTCGTAGCCGCTTTCCAAATAGGCTTTCATCGGGTCTACAGGAACGCCAATCTCTTCACGAACCGCCTGCAGCAGCGGAGCAACGTCGAATTCAAACGCTTTGCGCACCGCATCTTCCGCACCTAACACATCTTGACGCTCTTGCGCTTCTCTCACTTCGTCCAGATTGATGAGCAAAGCTTTGGCATACTGGGTTTGAACATTCAACACGGAACGCAGCATAGCCGGAATTTTTCTTTCGATGTTATGGCTTTGATCGATCATATAAGCGATATTGTCAGACGCTTGTCGAATTTGTGGATTCTTATCATTCGCAGCATCAATGATTTGATAGAAAATCAGGAACAGCTCGTAGGGATTCACGGAGCCAACGATCAGATCATCGTCGCCATATTTACGGGAGTTGAAATGGAAGCCGCCGAGCTTATTTTCATCCAACAAGTACGTGACGATATGCTCGATGTTCGTTCCTTGCGGATGGTGACCCGTATCTACAAGCACTTCTGCTTGAGGGCCCAATTTGTTCGCCAAATTGAAAGCCATTCCCCAGTCTGCCAGATCCGTATGATAGAAAGCAGGCTCATAAAATTTGTACTCGATCAGCATCCGCATGCTTGGCGTCATCGCTTCGTACATTTCCTTGAGCGCTTCGTACATCCAAGTTTTGCGTGCGCGAATGTCCACTTGACCTGGATAATTCGAGCCATCGGCGAACCAGAGGCTAAACACATCAGAACCAACTGTTTTTGCGATATCTACACACTCTAGTAAATGGTCCGTCGCTTTGCGGCGAATCGCTGCGTTGGAATTCGTTACACTGCCAAATATATAATCATCTTCTTGGAAAAGATTCGGGTTCACCGCACCGATAGAAACGCCAAGATCTGTAGCATGCTGTTTCAGCTTCGCGTAATCCTCCACTTTATCCCATGGAATATGGATGGCAACGGATGGACACGCGCCAGTCAACTTGTGTACTTGGGCCGCATCCTCGAATTTCTCGAAAGGATTTCGTGGCACGCCGTTTTGTTTGTACACCTTGAAGCGTGTACCCGAATCTCCGTACCCCCATGAAGGGGTTTCGATTTTCAGTGCTTTCAGCTTGGCTTTAACGACGGCCAAATCAATGCCTCGATTAGATTGCTGTTCTTCAAACAGCGCAAATGCCTTATCGCTCATCGGAATATATCCTCCTATTATGTGTCTAAGTGACTAGCGCGTGAAAGCAGCAGGAACGCCGCCATCCACAGTGAGCATACAACCTGTCGTTTTTTCCGCTTTGGAAGATGCGAAGTAAACGATCGCTTCAGCAACGTCTTTCGGGAAAATGTTCACGAGCAGCGTAGTTCTTTTGCGGTAGTGTTCTTCCAATTGGTCCGGTTCAATCCCGTAAGCCGCTGCTCTTTCATTACGCCAGCCGGAATTCCAAATCGCGGAACCTTGGAGGATCGCATCAGGCAATACCGAGTTAACGCGAATGCCATATTCGCCGCCCTCAGCAGCGATACAACGTGCTAAATGAATTTCAGCTGCTTTCGCCGTGGAATATGCGGAAGCGTTTTTACCTGCAAATACCGAGTTTTTCGAACCTACGAACACCATGCTGCCGCCAACATTTTGTTTTTTCATGATTTTAAAAGCTTCCCTTGCCACTAAGAAATAGCCCGTGGAAAGCACGTTCATGTTCAAATTCCACTCTTTCAGTGATGTTTCGTCAAAAGGGCTTGAAGTTGCAAGACCTGCGTTGTTCACGATGATATCGATTCCGCCGTAGCTAAGGATCGAGTCACGGTAAGCTGCTTCTACTTCTTCTTCTTTCGTTACATCCATTTTAACGGCAATGGCTCTGTTTTCACCATACTGTTCGTTAAGTTCGGCTGCTAATTTTTGAGCGCCTTCAAGGTTAAGATCAGCCAGTACAACATGAGCGCCTTCTTTTAAAAATTGACGAGCCGTTACGCTGCCAATCCCGCCTGCGCCGCCAGTGATGAAAGCAATTTTACGTGAAAATTCAGCTTCGGCCGGAGCTAATGTTAATTTATAAAGTTCAAGAGGCCAGTACTCGACATTAAAAGATTCATTTTCGCTTAAGGAAACGAAAGTTCCAAGAGCTGTAGCGCCTCTCATAACAGAAATCGCGCGGTGGTACAGAGCGCCACTGACTTGTGCGTTGGCCCAGTTTTTCCCTGTGTTGATCATCCCGATTCCCGGAATCAAGATGACGCGAGGAGCGGCTTCATTAATCACGTCACCCTCATTTTTGTTGCGGTCAAAATACGCTTGGTATTCTACTTTGTAAGCAGCAATGCCAGCGTTCAAAGCTTCAATTAAAGAAGCCACATCGCGGGAATTTGGATTCCAGTTAATGTAAAGAGGCTTCATTTTGGTATGAACCAAATGATCCGGGCAAGCCGCACCTACTTGGGATAATACCGCTGCATCTTTACTGTTAACAAACTTCAATACATCGTCTGCGCTGTCTGTCGTAAGAATCATTTTCTTTTCGTTGCTTACCGCTCCGCGAACGATTGGCAGCACTTGCGCCAAAATATCTTTTTGCTCGGCTTCGGAAAGGGACTCGTATTTCGCTCCGCCATATAGCATGCTTTCGTTCACTCGAGCTTCAATGAAGCTTTCTGCTTCTTGAATAATGGCAAGTGTTTTCAGGTAGCTCTCTTCGGACGTTTCACCCCAAGTGACAAGACCATGCTTCTCCATCAGTACAAGCTCAGCCTTCGGGTTGCTTCTTACGCCTTCAGCAATCATTTTGGAAAGTGTAAAACCAGGACGAACATAAGGAACCCATACAAAACGGTCGCCGTAAATTTCTTTAGCCAACTCACGGCCGTTGTGTGCGCAGCAAAGACCGATAATCGCATCCGGATGCGTGTGATCCACGTGTTTGAAAGGCAAAAATGCATGTAAAAGCGTCTCAATGGAAGCACGCGGATGTTTGCTGTCGATCATACAATTAACAAGATAAGCAACCATCTCTTCATCCGACATTTCATCGCGTTCGAACAAAGGACGAATATCTTCCATACGAAGACCTGTGAAATTCTTTGCTTTCATCGTAGCAAGGTCAGAACCGCTGCCTTTTACCCACATGACTTCCACATCGCGTCCGCGGAAATCTTTTTCAATGGTTTTATACGATGTATTTCCGCCGCCCCAGTTAGCAACGGAACGATCTGTTCCTAATAGATTGGAACGGTACACCAGTTCCTCCACGCCTTTACTTACTGCATTCGCCTTTTCCGCTTGCCATAAATTCGCAACCATAAGTACCCTCCTAATATAGGGATCTTTGAGTGGAGCTCAAAGTCTCTCCGCTTTGGGATCTTTGAGTATAGCTCAAAGTCTCCTCATTTCATCCCATAAATATATGTTTGTTCTTGATGGTTTTATAGTAACATATCTTTGTTTATTTTTGAATAATTATTTTTATTTCTGTTTAAAGGAAAACAAAGATGCTTTTCACTTCTTTTTAGATGAAAGGGAAGTATGAGTATGAATTCAGATATAAACGGACATTCGAATGTGGAAAACGCCTATAAAACCAATTTCTTTGAATTGGTTTTACAAAGCAAAGAAACCCGTCACAAAAGCGACCATGCCCTCGCAGTTTTTAGCGGTTTACGGAATTTTTTTGGGGTGGTAAGCCAACTGCAGCCTTTCTCAGCGTGTGGAACGCTCCCTAAGCTCTCCGCTGTCATCCATTTAGCAGGACTAGTTTAATGAGCGGTCTCGCAGTATAATAAAATTATGCGACGAAGAACGTCCCGCCCCATTCCTTTGCGAATGGAAACGGGGCGTTTTTCTGTCATTGGGGAGGAGCGTTAATGATGAATTTCGAAAAGGCACATGCCTCATTTATCCAGTACCATTTGCAGGCAAGAACAGGAGAACGAAGAGGTCGTCTAGAGCGGGCACCAGGACGCTGAAAAGTTATTTTGCCGCAACATATGGTGGCCACTCCGAGGTGAATTCCGACGTCGCTCATCGACCCGAGCTGTGCGTCACACTGCTGCGCATGGTTCTTAGCCATTATCATTCGGAATCCTCTCGGACGATGCAGGGACTATAGTTGGAGAAAACCTGCAATTGTACATTTTTAAATAACTCGATTTATCCAGCAGTTTATCATTCATGCGAAAATACATGTTTCCATTCACCTATCTCAAATTAGGACAATAAAGCAGCGGAATACCTGTAGATTTGCAAGATTTTCCTACTAAAAAACGATTACAATCGAAAATAACTGCAACTTACAGTTTAAGATCAGCGCTGAACTAAAAAAGCAGCATGCATTAGCCCACAGAGCCACTGATTTGAATCTCAAAAGAGCCTGAACGAATAATCGTTTGAAAGTTAGCATGAACTTCAATTTCGATCAGTTGCGCAGGCAATTTACGAATGATCTTTCATGTGAAGCAATGATTTTTAGTATGATGTGACAGAAAAACAACGAAAAGACCGTTAAAAGCCATTCTACAGGCTAAAAACAGTCCTTTTTCATCTTAGAAAAACATCGAAGTGATCTCACAAGAGTGTGCGTGTTACTTTGGAAATGGCTTAACATGCGCACTTCTAAAACTGAAAGTAGATAAACGAATTTTGCTCGCTTTTATATAACAGAACAAGAATAACCAAGAATAGGGTGTAGATTGCGCCCTCAGCGGTGCTGGAAGCAACCGATGCCACTCTGTAGACACGCGATTGATATTTTTAATAAGAAGGTACTCTAGAATATGTAAGAGAATGAGGCCTGCAATGATGAGCCAAAAAGGTTGTACCCATTGCGGAAAATTAAAAGCTTCGGGAAACTTCAGCATCCTTTTAATTAACGATAAAGCAGCGTGTAAACTTTCTGCGCGAAATAAAACCCATCCTATGCAAGTTAAACCGAAAAATGAAACGATGGAAACTAGCTTATACCACCAGTGCCGATAAAGTCCTTGAAGCCCTGCTTTGCCGAATAAGAACATCCATAGCTTATGTCCGACTAGCAGCCCACCTTGATACATTCCCCAGGCTACAAAGGTCCACTGATTGCCATGCCAAAATCCGGATATCGTCATTGCAATAAATAAATTGGCATACTGGCGAAACTTTCCTGACCGTGACCCACCCAGCGTAATATAAACATAATCTTTGATCCAACTCGATAAAGTGATATGCCAACGTGTCCAAAATTCCGTGGGATTGGTGCTTAAATAAGGGGTTGAAAAATTAGCCGCTAATTTTAATCCAAATAAACAGCCAATGCCAACAGCCATATCACTATATCCCGAAAAGTCAAAATAGATTTGGAATGCGTACAGAATGGAAGCTGTCCACCCCTCAGCCCCATCCAACCATTCCGGATGAGCAAAAAAATCATCGCAATACGGGGCCAGATTATCCGAAATAAACACTTTTTTGATGAGACCCAAGCTAAGAAGAAAAACGCCCATTCTCATATTGCTCATTTGAAATCGTATGGAAGAGAGTCCTTGAATCTGAGGTAAAAATTCTTTGCCTCTCATGATAGGTCCGGCGATCATATGCGCAAAAAACATGATAAACATCCAAAAACGAAGAATCGAAGTTTCCGGCTTTATTTTCTGTTTATACACATCGACTAAGTAAGCAATAAGTTCAAACGTATAAAAGGAAATGCCTAAAGGCAGCACCAAATGCAGCCATTTCGCATCATGGGTTACAAGCGATATGGAAAAAAATCGTTCTATAGCGCGAAATAAAAAGTCCATATACTTGAAAAAAACGAGGTTACCGACAGAAACAATAATCCCCAGCCAAAGAAATAGGGACTTCTTCGAACCTTGCAATCTTTTTGCACATAGAAAGGCAATACTGGAAACTGCGCCAAAAAGAAATAAATATCCAATACCGACAATGGCATAAAAAAGAACATTTGCGATTGTTAGGAGCAAAAGACGCCATTTGGGAAAAATATAAAACAAAATCATACTTAGAAGAAGCAAACAAGCAAACTCCGGCGTGTTAAACATCATTTGTTGTTTTCCTCCTGTGACTCGTATGCATGCCAGACCAAACGCCCCAATTCCCGGTAACCCTCCGGCATTAGATGGGTGTGATCGGTAAACAGTTGATCTGAAATAAGCCCTTCCAAATTTAAATAACCCACTGGCAGTGAAGCCAGATAATGATCGAGCTTCTGCAAATTATCCTGATAACCTGGTTTTTCAATAAAATCCTTCATTAAAGTTTGATTGGTGCCGGTGAGTACAAGGAACGTTTTTTTACTCTTTTGGTGCTCTATGATCTTATTCATAAAATAGATATCCGTATTCTTTGGTGATAAATCGAGCGGTTTGTCGGTAAATGAGCGTTTGATGACATCTTGCTCCAAATAACTTTTTGTTTCTTTTTCATACCAGGGCGCAGATGGCGCCAATGAATCATCGGGAATAGGAAAACTTAACTGACGATCCCATGCATGCGTTATGGTTTGCGCGAGATAATCTTTGTAAGCATAAAGATGGAATTGCGGCAGAATGCGATCCTCGACTTGGGATTTAAATGCTTTGTAGCTCTTAGTCGTAATGGGCTCCTCATTATCATAGATGTCATGAGGCAAAGCTCTACGATACGCTTCAATGTCTTTGACTTTCAAATCATCCATCCACCAAAACAATGCTTTTTCGTACTCGTATCGAGGCAAAAAACTAGCATAACGAACGTTAAAAATAAGATGATCGGTCGAAATACCGAATTCATCTAATTTGAGCAGCATCGCATACATATCCCCGGTCTGAGTCGCCGGCAATGATAAGTTAAAGATA
>NZ_VRTT01000122.1 GCF_008017805.1 Paenibacillus sp. N3.4
ATCGTTTACGTTAACACCTGAAGAAATTGCTTCATTGGAGGAGCCGTATGTTCCGCACCCCGTAGTTGGTGCGGTTTAATATTTGAGTGTCTGGCAATTGTGATTTTATCGCTATTTATCTTATGGAGAGCAAGACCCCATGCGGAAATCGAATTACACGCGCGCGCGGCTACGGAGTGAGCCTGTTATGGATGTAATGGATAAGATCAAACCGATTTACAGATAATTTTAAAAAACTGGAGGATTTTATATGCAAAAAGTAATTTTGAACAATGGTGTTGAGATGCCTATTCTCGGTTTTGGTGTTTATCAGATTGCAGAGCAAAATGAGTGTGAACACAGCGTCTATGAGGCTATTATTGCAGGCTATAGGCTGATTGATACAGCTGCCTCTTATCTAAATGAAGAAGCAGTTGGCAGAGCGATCAAACGCAGTGGCGTGGCAAGAGAGGGATTATTTATCACTACGAAACTTTGGGTTCAGGATGCTGGTTATGAGAGTACAAAAAAGCATTTAAAAATCACTGGAAAGATTGCAATTGGATTATTTGGATTTGTATTTAATTCATCAGCCATTCGGCGATGTGCATGGTTCTTGGCGCGCTATGGAGGAATTGTATCGTGAAGGAAAGATCCGCGCAATTGGCGTTAGTAACTTCCATGAGGATCGTCTGATCGATTTGATCATTCATAATGATGTAGTTCCTGCTATAAACCAAGTTGAAACGCACCCTTTCAACCAACAAATCGAAAAGGCAAAATTCATGAAAGAGAACAATGTTCAGATCGAATCCTGGGCGCCTTTTGCTGAAGGAAGAAATAACTTGTTCCAAAATGAGATATTGGTATCCATAGCTGAAAAATATAATAAATCCGTTGCTCAAGTGGTTTTACGTTGGTTGACACAAAGAGAAGTCATTGTGATTCCAAAGTCTGTTCGTAAAGAAAGAATTATCGAAAACTTCAATATCTTTGATTTTGAATTAAGTCAAGAGGATATGGAGTCGATTACTCCGTTAGATACGAAACAGAGCCTGTTCTTTTCACATCGCGATCCTGAAATGGTGAAATGGATCGGTACCCGGAAACTCGATATCTAACCATCTTTCGAAAAACCACCGGCAGGTTGAGATTACGCAAAAAGAACCAGAAATCAATCACTAATTTAACATTAGTCGTTAAAATATGGAGCAGATGCTTAGACAATCTGCTCCTATTTCGTTTGCAATCTCCGGGTATTTATTAAGCAAATCTGCCCGTATAACAAAATACGCGGGATTATAGTCGAATTGTGCACTAGTCCACTACAACCCGATCATCCTTACTAGTTGGTTGAGAAATGACCAGAAATTCAATTTCATCATTTGACTTGTTTAACAATTGATGAGGCACCAAAGGAGTTACCTCAATCCCCTCTTGAGGATTTAAGATAATCTCTTTGTTATTTATCTCCATAGTTGCTATACCTGACAAGATAAAGAAGTATTGATGTGAGTGCTGATGATAGTGTTTAACTTCCCTTGTATTCGCAGGCATTCGTTCATGAATAATGCTTAAATTTGAATTTTTAACTAAATGCCAACCATCACATTGATCCCCCCAAATATAATGTTCAGCATTCAATTTACTTATTTTCATAGCCATTCTCCCTTACTTTCTTTAGGTATTTCAAATAATCCTCTCGATTTCAAAAGGAACTATTCTCTTCTTAATCGCGTCTAAATATCAGAATGATTTCCAGAAGGAGTCCTATATTGTGAGTCTCCATTTTAATAAGAAAGTCGTTCATCCTGTGACCATATTGTTGGCAGCATGTTTATTTTTCACTGCATGTTCAGAAAAAGATCCTAACGTAGTTTCCAATATCAGTGAAAATCTGGAAACTGTCCCCGCGCAGAATACAAGCGATCCGTCTAAGGAAACCGAATCCACCCTGCTATCGTCGATACCAGATCGAAACGTCTATCTGTTTGTTGACTATTCGGATAAGGTTGTCTTGCAAATAGGAGAAAGAAAGCAAAAATTTAATTGGAGCTATGCGACACCTCGGTTAATCATGCCTTCCCTGCAATTTCATGATTATGATATGGATGGAAATGATGAGCTTGCTGTAGTTCTAAATGTAGGATCTGGGACTGGGATTTCCTTGTATGAGCTACACATGATAGAGATAGCCAAGGAACAAACACTTTCCGGCGATCTGAATTCCGAACCCTTTAAAGATTATACGTTTAGTGCAAACGATTACCTCAACCAGCTTCGTGAAGTCGTCGGTTTTAAAACGATGACTAAAGCCGGCCAATTAATAGGACAAGTTTTCTTAGGGAAAAACATACATACTATTAATCTTACAGAGTATCAATCGGAAGGGTTTAGTAAGATTAAAGATGATTTGGCCTTAGGTAACATTGTACACTTTCAGACCGATAATAATAAGCTGACCGCAGAAATCGGAATCGGAATGATCATTGAAAATGTGGCAGAACCCCAATATATCGGCTATTTGTATGCGGATGTGAATTACAAAGCAGGTAAATTTAGATTAAGCAATTTTAGTTTCAGAGAGGAACTCTAAATTATTGATTATTCTTTTCGTTCTTTAGATACTTCTAATAGACAGAAACAGGCTACTAATCACGTCAGTAGCCTGTAGTCGCCATTTTTTTGTGTACTAATCTCATAATTCCTTGGTCATAAATACACTATTCGGGTCCTCTATATAATCCGAAAAAGGCTTACAATATTTAAAACCTAAGTTTGCATATAGTCTAATTGCGGGTTCGAATGATTCCATCGCACCTGTTTCCAAGCTTAAACGCAGATAACCGCGTTTTTTGGCTTCTTCAATAATGTGTTCAAGGAGTTGCTTGGCAACACCCTTTCTTAGGTGCAAGGAGGAAGTACGCATGGATTTGATCTCGCCATGCTGTGCGTCAATTTCTTTGAGAGCCCCGCAGCCAAGCAGTTCATTTTGTTCCCATACACTCCAGAATGTGATTTCTGGTTTCCTTAGTCCCTCAAGATTTAATGCATGCATACTTTCAGGTGGAGATTGTTGTGCCATATTCTGAAAATGTTCTCCTATTAAAGCAATCACTTCGGATCCGGTTAAATCATCGATTTTGAAATCCATATCCCATCACTCCACTATCTCTATATTCTCATTATTAGTATACATGTCAGATAACATTACGTCGATGTGGAACACAAAATAACTGTGGTATATCACATATAGCTTGGCAATAATGAAGTTGGGTTCGAATTTCATTTATTTTTTCGAAGTTAATTTCTAAATTTTTTGAAAATAAAAAATGATGTTCCCACAATAACGATGCAAACACCCAATAGAAATGTGTAGCAATTAAAATATAGGGTATTCGTGTATTGATTCAATAGACCGAATCCGTATATGATTGATTTTGGGTTTGTTGAATCACCCCCAAAACTACGTAAACGATGATGATAATAATTCATTTCTAAAGAAATTAAGACTAAGAAGATCACTACGAAAGCAATGACGATCACGATCAAATTTTTTTTAGAAACTATCTTTGGTGTAATAAATTTGTAAAGAAACATAACGATCATTAACAAGAAAATAATATAGAATGGAATATCAATAATAACGAAGATTGCTCCTAAATTTCCATTTCCGGAATACCTATTAGGCGCTATCGTAAATATACTTATCAGAGTAAACCATAATACATTTGACAGAAACAATCCAAAAATCCAGTATAAATATCTTTTTAATTTAATTATTTTCCCCTCCTTCGAAAAAACTCTATGGACGGCACGAATCATATACTTTAAATCCTGTGTTCTAACCATGTCCGCCTCGTGTGAAGACCATTCTTCGATTAAAATAATGGCATCCTGATCAAATTGCAATTGGATTTGTTCAACGAGGCCGAGGTGTTAGCATATATGTTAACATGTTTAAAAGGTTATTTGGAATATGGTATTTATTTGAGAACTTCGTTGGTGAACAATGTTTGTCCAAATACCGCATTATGGTAAAATTAATTCAAAATGGAAATGGAGGATTTTATAATGGAACCAATTACTATACCTGATCTTTCCAAAAGACAGTTTAATCTGACGGTTGCGCGCATGATGGATGCACCACCCGATGTACTTTTCCGAGCGTGGACGAAGCAGTTTGACCTCTGGTTTGCGGCACCTGGAACTCTGTTAATGGAGGGAGAAGTTAATACGGTCTTTTTCTTTGAGACAGTCTTCGAGGACAAACGTCATCCTCATTACGGAAGGTTTCTGAGACTTGAGCAAGACCGTCTCGTCGAAATGACGTGGATTACCGGGGCTGGTGGAACAAAAGGAGCTGAGACGGTTGTGACGGTTGAACTTGAATCTCGTGGAAACGGAACACAACTGAGTCTTACACATGAGGGGTTTCCAGATGAGGAATCGAGGAATGGGCATGAACAAGCTTGGCCGTTTGTGCTTGAGCAACTCAACAATCGAATGAAAGAACTTTTCCTAAACAACTGTTAAAACGATGAACTATAGCACTTGAACTCTAGCACTCTGAAATATATGAGCCCTCGCTTTGTTAAAAAACGGGGGCTATTTTACGTTTACTTTAAACTACACATGGTTTGACATTATTTCACCTTTTCCTATGTGCTTCATAATATATATGACAGTACAAATGCCTAAGGGAGAATGAATATGAATTATCGTTGTCCGATCTGTGGTTCTTGGTGTAAATCCTACAATTATGATTATAGTGGTTACTGGTTTCAGAAAAACAACCTGGTCGGATCAAATGATCGGACAATTATCGATGATTGGTATAACGTCTCCACGCCTCCTGCTCCTGAGCTCCAAGCCATCACTATTGACCCGAATATCAGCGCACTGTTAGTTTTAGATATGGAAACCACTATTTGTAAAAATCATCGCTGTCTAGCATCGATTGCTAAAATTAATAATCTGTTAACTAAAGCCCGTGAAATGAGAATGCTGGTTGTCTATAGCCTTACACATACGGGAAATCTCTCCGATATTTTTCCTCAAATTGCTCCCATACATGGTGATCCTATTGTAAAATCTAACGTTGATAAGTTCTATGCGACTAATTTATATGAAATTTTGCAAGATCATGGTATAAAGACTGTTCTGATTACAGGTTATTCAGCCAATGGCGCCGTCCTCCATACTTCTACCAGTGCTGCATTCCGGGGATTCGAAGTTATTATTCCAGTCGATGGCATGTCTGCAGCTATTCCTTATGCTGAACAGTACACGGCATGGCATATGCTCAATAGTCCGGGAACCAGAAACAATGCAGTTCTAACCAAAACAAATCTACTATCTTTTGCCAGTAAAATTTGACCCTCATCAATATGATTTTGTGTCTTTTCTTACCGATTAACAATAGTACCCTCCAGTAATTGACGGTTTACCAATGCTTTCAGCGAAAAGTGGGGTTTCGCGGCTGTTGTGATCAGATGATGCCGCTTGGCGTTCCCTCGCTGCCTCTTCAAATGTCGTTCCCTGCCCTCGTATGAAGTCGAGATAATGTTGGATCATTAGGCTGCTACCAATCATTTCAACGTTGATCGATATCGGATACCCCTCATCGGACACGGTTGTGCCTGTTTCGAAAACAGCACAAAAGATGAATAACCCCAAAAACCAAGGGCCCCTCCGTCATAGATTTCAGGGAATTCACCTTGGTTTTTTTATTTACTTATTGTAAATCCCTTTACTTCAATTTAACTACGAGTTTTAAAAGAACATTCGCGGCCTCTACGGGAATTTTCTTCCCCTTTCGCGCATTGACTTCGTTGATGAAGGCATCGAACTGACCGTGTCTAAGCTTATTTTCAAGCGAATTGACGATGCCTTGGGCGCCATTACCGGTGATCCATTTATTTAAGAGTTCAATCAAGCTATCAACGGTTACTTTAACCGTATAGGTGGTTGTCGCCGTTCCGGTATTCCCCGCTGCATCGGTCGCATAGGCCGAAACAGTAGTATCGCCAATATTCAACTGATAAGCCGGACTGTTCACCAATAGAGCCGAGCATGAGCTGTAGACGATGCCGGATACGGTATCCGTGGCCGTACAGCTGAGCGTTACCGTCTGATCGACGGTATACGTTCCCCCTCCGCTGATCTGAACGGCAGGTGGTGTTTGATCGATCGAGAAAGTTATTGTTTGTGGTTGTTCTTCATTTCCCATTCCATCTACCGATCGAAATGATAACGTATGAACCCCATCTTCTTTAAAAACAAGCGGGTTCTGATAGGTAGTCCAGATAGTTCCGCCATCCAGACTATATACGGTCTTTGTCACGCTGGACTTGTCATCCGTAGCGCTTAGATTTACTTGGACATCGGAGACGTACCAGCCGTTCCGTTCTGTCCCTTCCAATGCGGCGACGGTTGTCGGCGGTCACGCCGGAAGTCATCAGCTGAATGGCCCGGTATAGCGTAGGATCCTTCGATCCGCCGATCCCGGAACCCCACTCGATGTAGCCTTCCCGGCTTCCGGTATCATTGTCGTTCACCAGCATAGAAAAGCTGATGACATTTCCCGCTGCCGGTATAATGGGCACAAGCTCTCTCCAAGGCATCCTTAACCGGTATTTCGTTACTTTCAAGACCTCATCCCGGTTAACTTTTAAGTCCATATCGCCGTTGTCGTGAATGCCGAGAGGAATGCCCTGCGGCGCGTTATAAAAATAAATCTGCGGTCCCTGTGCCGTTTGTGAGAGGCCGATCTCATAATTGTAGGCGACGGTTCCCGGAATGCCTCCCGCCATGCCAAACTGAATGCTGTCATTCTTGTATATTTCCTGCCCGACAAACGGGTATTGGAAATGATCATCTACAATATCCGCTTCCAAATAGAAATTCGTCTCGTCCCATGTCAGATTGAAGCTTCCGCTTAAATCATCCGGGCCGGTGTAACTGTCGGGCTTTATCCTGTTCGTTCCGGTACTCAAATCAATTGAAACGGGCTCGTAGGCTCCCCCTCTGTATGCCACACGGTTAAAATCGAAGGAGCTGACGACATGAATGGGATCATAACCTGCCAAAACAACGGTAACATCAAGCCGATAGGACTTTCCTTCTACAAACCCCGGCAACGGGATGGACTCCACTGCGGTAGTGGAAGGCGCAATCGTCTTTGACGGGATCGTGCCGCTTAGCTGGCCGATCGACCAATCGATTTTGGTCAAGCCCAGGGGCGTTACGACCCCATGGTTATCGACGATAATCCTTACGGATGGATCCGCGCCGGGCTCTGCCGCAAGGAATGGCTTTACTTCAACCGTAAAAGGCTTTTGGAATGGAATACTCGCAACCAGCATTCCAAGCGGATTGCCTGCTGCCGATGTGAGCTTTCCGCGGACGGATACGCTCCCCTCCTGATCCAAGCCGGGTACTCGTATCGAAATGTTCTGGACGGAACCGGGCGCGGCATTGAACGGATAGTTTTGTCCGTTAATTTCGAACGTACCGGACAAAGGTACGTTATCCCTATTTGAAATGCTCAGCTTCAGCTTGCCTTCTTCGTGAATAAGGGAAGCCTCCCCCGCTAGCACGAAGGTAGAATCCTCTTCAATCCCCTCGATCGAGCCGTGAATGTAAACCGCTTCGCCGTTCAATGTAAAATAAACCTTTCCCTGAATAGGCGTATAGACGGTCTCGTTGCCCATGTAATCCACAATACGGACCGGTGCTTGCGTACGAATGACAACCGGCGTCGGTTGAACCGCCCAAGCTGCGCGAATATCTTCGCTGCCTTTCTTGAACAAATAATGATAATAGGAGCCTGCCGCCGAAAGGTCGGAGTCGAAGCGGGCTTCCGACAATTGACGGATCATCACGGCATAGGCCGTGAAGGCGGGCTTTGGCGTATAAGCGCCCAGTTGATCGGCTTTGTTACGAATGAGGCCGAAGTTATCCTCGTTATTGCTTTTATTAAGCCCGTCATTCATGAGATCGTACCAGAAGATTTTCTCGACGCCGTTCGCCAAGGAAAGGACGTATCCCCGTACCAAATCATCAGCCGATTTCTTATCGCTTACCCCTGAAAGGGTGTTATGGGTCGGCCAACCGATTTCCGAAAGCCAGATCGGCATGGTCTTCCCGCCATTGTATTTGCGAACCAGATCGTTAACGTCCTTGAAAGATTTCACCAACATTTCGGGATCCTTCGGGTAAACATACGGATGAATCGTAAGCGTATCCATATATTTCAGGCCGCCCAGCTTCATGACAGACTCAAGCCAGGACAAGGGGACGCCGGCCGTCGACATGCCGGAAACGATCGTATCCGGATGAGCGGATTTAACGGTCTCATACGTTTTCTTCAAAAGGGGGAAATAGTATTCCGGTTTGGAATCGGCGGGACCCGTTCCGCGATCCCCGAAGCCGATATTGAATTCGTTATACACTTCAACCTGCTTCAACAAGCGGTTATACCCCGGTGCTGTCGGGTCCGTTCCGTTGTAGGCGTCCAGGATAGCTTTCGCGTGGTTGGCAAAGCCTTCCCTGCCCTCATCCGTATAAGGCGTGCTGTTCGAATCATAGAACGGATTGGTAAAGGCAAGGACCCAGAGCTGATCTAGCGATTTTTCCCGAAAATCGTCCATATACTCTGCTGCCGGAGAAATGGGAACGGTATAGACACCCTTCTGCTTTTCCACGGAGCCCCATTCCGAGCCTTCCCTTACGTTTTTGATCCCCGCTTTGGCGATCAGCTCCGTTAGACTCGGACTCCAGCCCTTATTGGTCCAGGTGAAATGTGTATTGATGCCGAACGGGGAATCGATGACTTGGCTGACATCATATGGCGTCAATATGGTAAAGCTCGTTTCTAAGGAAATTGGATTGCGGTTTTCCTCTTCGGCTGAAGCCTTCAGTGTAAAGTAACCGCGTAGCGAAGAAGGAAATTGAATCAGCGTTTCCCCATTGTGAGGTGTATCGACACCGGAAGCCACTTGCGAGCCCCATACGTCAATGATCCTCCATGAAACGGACGTTCTGCCGGACTGAACTTTCATGTTCAGATTCTCGTTGCTCCAATAGACGTTGCCCAGTTGCGTCTGCACAAGCTTGGTTTCCAGCGTCTTGGCGGTAACGAAGGGACCATCTGTACTCCAAGCGCCCCCAGCCGTCCCGGCTTCCAGCTTAATCGTATACGGCTTTCCTACCGCCAGACCGGTTAACGTGTAGTTGGTCGTACTGCCGCTTGCTGTACCAACCGGAACGCCATTCGCGTAAATTTTGTACGTATCTGCACCGATGGCAGGCGTCCAGCTTACGCCGATCTCGTCTTCTCCCTCGTTTGCGACCGTAACATGGGGAGAATCGCCCCATCCGGGTGCGTCCGGATTCGCTCTCGATTTGGTAATGCGCAGATACGGCTTGTTGACGGCATTTTCTTTACTGTTAATGAGAACGTTGAGCCCGTACTGCACTTCCTGACGAATCAGGAAGCTTGCGGCCTTGCCCGCAGCGGACTGCCCTTTTACATAGGCGGTTACGTCCAAAGCAAACCATTTGGCCGTTCGATCCGCTGTAAAAGACTGAAGATAATCCTGCTCTCCAGGTTTATTATTCCAGGTGGCCAAAGCCTCGCTCCATTGTTCCGAATCCGTGCTGTACAGCTGGTTCGTCACAGTCGTTCCGCCTCCATCGGACGTTAAAGCGTAGACATACAGATCAGCCGAGCCTATATCCTCGATCGCGGAGCCAAGATCAAACTTCAACAAGGCCATCCGCGTCAAATCCGCGGTGTTATTCTTTACCAGTAACGAGACATCGTTAGCGAAGTTGATATCCGCTTTTGAGCCGCCATTAACATAAGTATCGTCGGTCGGAATCAGTTGTTGCTCCGTTATCGGAATGGTTACGCGGGTTTTCGGACCGTTTTGAGACCAATTTAACGCGGAATCTGCCGCTTCAACCCGGAATTCGTAGGTTTCTCCCGGAATTAAGGAGACAGCATCATAGCTGTTAATCGTACCCCCCACGCCGCCCAGTAGCACGTCATTGGCATAGATCCGATATCCGGATATGCCCGAAATGTCTTGGGCATGGGACCAATCCAAGCGCACGGAAGTCGAGTTTGTCAAAACAGCGGTTAGCTGAGCCGCTGCCGGCCAGACCGGGGGTTCCGTATCCTGCGGGCTTGCAGGCATATATGTTATGGTTAAGTACGGTTTGTTGCTTGCCTCCGAACTTTGCAAGCTGACAAAACAGTTTGCAAGACTTGTGTCAATCAGCGCAATACTTGCCGTTTGATCCGCGATTTGCTGGGAAGCCATGTACGAAGACACCATCGGCTGAATACCACTTTGCTGGTTTGTTGTTCAGCATCGTGATGGGAGCCGCAACCGCATTTCCTTTGACAGGACTTGTATTCCAGGTTATTTCTGTTCCCGTCCAAGTGTCATTGGACACCCCGTATACGCTTAAACTGACCGGTTTGCCGCTCACCTGCGCACCGTCAGTAACGGCTCCATACAGATTAAGGCTTGCTCCCGTAATGGCTCCGGGAATACCGCTTAAGTCGAATTTGATGAAGGATTCCCTCTTATCCACTGCATTGGTGCCGGAATAGTTTTTAATCTGAAGCTCTTTCGGGGTTGTTGCTCCAAATTTCGTGTTAGCGTTGGTCCCCCCCCTGACGAAAGCATCATCCGAAGCGTACACCTGAACCGTTACAGGAGTCTGGACTTCACCGACTGTTGAAGCGGTAGCCTGACACGGAACGATAAAGCTTGTGAATAATAGGACAAAACTAAGAAAAGATGCGATTCTCATTCTTCCATATCCTTGCTGTATAGCGTGTAAATTCACCTTATTTACCTCCTTCGAGAAATCTCATTTTTCCCCTCGTATTTGAAAACGTTTACATTATTTCGCAAAAGCATATCTGTCCTTGGACAGAAATACTTTCTCTCACATCACCTATATTTGAACATCTTTCTTAGCCTAAACGCTTAAGTTAACTATGAAACAAAACAATCCGATTGGCCGGCTTTTTCTTGAGTGTCAACGAGATCGGTTGCTCCGGTGTTTCCAGCGACGACGCCTGAACGGTATGCTCCGACGGACTTACCATTGCTCCGCTTTCAACTCGCTCAGCAGGCTCCGAAAGTGTCAGCGAGAACAGGAATAAACCCTCTTCCATCGCATTAAAATCGATCTCCGTTCTATCTCCTTGATACAACACATAGTCCAGACAGACCGTTGATTCCTCTTGAGCGATTTCCCAGCGGAACGGGCCGAATCCGTCCATGGCCCCATATAAGGAACGCACAGTCATCGTCGTAGATCCCATGGCTGCCTCGACGGTATCTTCCGTAATTGCCACGCATTCAGGAGCCCTGCCCGAGAAACCAATTTCTAACCGAACGCGAAGATCTGAAGCTTGAATACGTCCGTGAACAGGGTCTAGACTCACATGCGTATCCCCTCCATCCAATGCAAATTGGATGCCGAACAACACAGACGATTTCTTCTGTTCACTCTTAAACACCGCAGAACAGAAATCATAGCCATCGTGCAGGAACCGCAGACGCATATAACCACGCTCGCCCTCATCAGTTCGGACAAAAGCCATTAGGTTACGGCACTGATTCCACATCACGTTGTGATTGAACGATCCCAACGCATAATCGCGAGTCATATACGTATATGCTGTTCTTGTTTGAAATTCGGGGGACTCGGGCAGTGACTGCACGACTTCCCGAACGCCAATGTTTGTGAACAGATGAAGCCAACGATCTGGGCATCGTACGCCATGACAATACCATCCAGGATCATAGTCGAATTGATCTTCATCTATAAACGGTATTTCTCCCCCGCAAGCCATATACAAAAATGATAAATGAGAAGGTGCTAGAAACGTATGATAAGAACGAGCATGCGGACCCGACCATTGTTTAAGCAGCGGATGAAAATGTTCGGATACCATCTTCCAAGTGATATCGAGCAGCTCGTTTGTCAGGTTTAACGCTTCTTCCGTTTGCGTATAAACGGCTAACACCGAGAGATCCAAAATAGCCACCGTCGTATACGTCGGACTGTTGTATTCCAGAAAAGCCCCGGACTGTAAAGTATAGTCGTATAAACGTTGTAATCGGGCCAACCCGTATTCGACATAACGGGCTTCCTGCATAAGTTCGCCTGCAATCAGTGTTACGAATGCCCCCATGATCGCGATATTTGTATAATCCGGCCCGACGTTCCGCTTGATTATCGCTTCGCAGCTATTGCTGAC
This sequence comes from Paenibacillus sp. N3.4, assembly GCF_008017805.1. GTDB lineage: Bacteria > Bacillota > Bacilli > Paenibacillales > NBRC-103111 > Paenibacillus_E. The sequence continues at coordinate 12,272 of NZ_VRTT01000122.1, forward strand.
AGCCTTTTTCATCAAATTGACGAGATCCTCCGGGAGGATGTCACCATGTCTGATCATGGTGAGCAGCAGACGCTTACCGCAAAAATCAGCCCAGTTCCAATCCGGCGGCGACATTTTAGCAAGTGGTTCCTCCCAAAACCATGACCAGATGCCGAAGGTTGGCGAATCCGGCTGTTGATCCTGAAGTGATAGAACCGTACGCAAGGTATTAAACGCTCTTTCGCGATGCAGCTCGTCACCGCTATCAAGGATCGCTAGCGCATAGTCAAGCGCTGCTATGATCGGGTGAACATATTCCGCTTCCTTGATCGTCGTATGATAGCCTGGACTGGTGAACGGTCTGCGAAGCATGCTGTTCTCCTCATTATAATCCGAATGCTTCCGTTCTATCACTTCAGGATCAACAGCCGGATTCGCCAACCTTCGGCATCTGGTCATGGTTTTGGGAGGAACCACTTGCTAAAATGTCGCCGCCGGATTGG
>NZ_VRTT01000123.1 GCF_008017805.1 Paenibacillus sp. N3.4
TATCCATGGATGATGCCACCGCTCTGCTACACCAAAGCTCATACAGCCAAGACAAAGCCGGGATACATCCAAGCCAGTATTTCCAAGTTTCACATATTCCATTTGTCGATACGCTCCTTTGTTCCCTTTTTTTAATGGGGTATAACCTTATTATGCAACAGATGAAAAGGCGACCGTTATCCCATTCATACCAAATGATTGCCTAATTCTCTTGCTACTCTTATGTATCTTACGAATATGGAATATAATCGAATTATAGGGAATGACGGAACAAGGAGGATCTTATGTCTGAAATTATAACTAAACAGCAGAATGAACTTGCCAAACTAATTGAGCGGTATGCAGTCCAGGACGGTGTTCACGCAACTGCCATTCCGACTTTATTTTTCATACGTCGATCTAAATTGACCGGACCAAGTTACGGAGTTTACAAACCTTCCTTATGCATTGTGGTTCAAGGGGCGAAGGAGGTATGGCTGGCACAGGAGCGCTTCAAGTACGATCCAGCGGATTACCTTATTGCATCAGTTGACTTGCCGGTTACTGCTCAAGTCACTGAAGCTTCTTCCGATATTCCGTATTTGGGTTTTAGACTTGAATTTACGGCGAGTGAAATCTTAGATGTTCTAAGTGATTCTGAAATTCGAATCACCCCGAGAGGAAATGCTGAACGAGCTATGTTTGTCGGTCAGATGGAGCTACCTATAATGGATTCTATATTCAGATTAGCTCGTTTGCTAGACATTCCGTTCCTTGCTCCTATCTACACAAAGGAAATTCTATTCAGGCTTCTGCAAGGGCAGTATGGAGTTACGCTGGCACAAATCGCAATGGAAGGAAGCGGCATCTATGGAATCAGGGACGCAATCGAACAAATTAGCAATAACTATGATAAGCCTTTGCGCATTGAAGAGCTTGCAGAAATAGCCAGTATGAGTATTTCTTCGTTTCACAGACACTTCAAAGAGGTAACTGCTATGAGCCCTATTCAGTTTCAAAAACAGCTGCGATTGCAAGAAGCACGTCGCCTTTTATTAACCGAATCAGCAGATGCCGCTGATGTGGCATTTCGAGTAGGCTATGAAAGCCCCTCGCAATTCAGCCGCGAATATTCTCGCATGTTTGGCTTTCCACCAAGACAAGATATAAAGCGCCTAAGAGTATAAAATATTAAGCCTCTGAGGCTAGTCACGCATTACCAGACCCAGTGGTCAGGATCAATCAGACTGGTCAGAAATTATTGGGACCCCTTGGTCAAAATGTCTGAATAAAAGGGAGTTGCTTCCGTAACAATGAGGATGCTAGATAAGCATGCGGTTACACCAGCATCAGGTAGCGCCGAGGGAGCGCTTGAAGCAGAAGCGGCCCAGTTGGCACGCTTGATCTATACCCATGCTCCACATGACGGTAGCTTTAGCCAGCGCATCCCAGGTTTGCACATCGGTCGCTTTTCACGAATAGACACGGAGTACGTGAAAACCTTATACTTGCCCTCTTTGTTAATCGCTGCACAAGGGGCAAAGGCCGTTACGATGGGGCAGGAGGTCTATCAGTTCGGCAGGTCGAATATGCTCGTGCTCCCCGTTGCCCTACCTGTTGCTCTCCAGATCACACATGCGAGTCCTTCCGAGCCGTTCCTCGGTGTTAGGCTGGACCTCGATCCGCAAAGGATCGCCGAGTTGGTCCTGAAAGTATATCCCCAAGGCCTGCCTCCAGTTCGTCAGCGGAGCGCAGGTTACGTCACGAGTGCCGACTTGAGCATTGTGGGCGCGGTGAGGAGGCTGGTGGAGTGTTTGCCCAATCCCGGCGACGTTGAATTACTAGCCCCACTCGTGGTGGATGAGATTTTGATACGAGTCCTGCGCAGCCCCATAGGCGTTCACGTCGCCGAAATTGGTTTTGCGGATTCAGGCGTGCAGTGAGTTGCGAAGGCGATTGCTTGGCTCCGCGCCAATTTCTCCCAGCAGATGAAGGTTGCAGACTTGGCCGAGTTGGTACACATGAGTGTGTCCTCGTTTCATGAGCATTTTAAGGCAGTCACTTCGATGAGCCCACTGCAATACCAAAAAGCACTGCGCCTTCATGAAGCGAGGCGTCTGATGGTCTCTAGTTCAATGGATGCGACTACTGCATGTCAGCTAGTGAGGTATGTGAGCACCTCCCAATTTAGCCGAGATTACAGCCGCTTTTTCGGAAGCCCGCCAAACAGAGACATCGTCAAATGGCATCAACAAACACAAATATTGGACTGATCCAACCGTATGGGCTGTCACCAAGGCCTGTCACCTTCCCGGCTTGGGTCTTTACTGAGCGAGATACAACGATCCCGACTTTTCCCACGTACCCCGCGGCCATAAGGCTTGGCGGGTTTTCATTTTTCCCTGCGGAAACCAGCCATATCGGATGTCAGTACCTTCAGAATCTTCCATGCGCGTTGATTAGGGATCAAGGTGCGTTCCAGAGGATCAGGCAATCATCTTGGTGAAACGAAGACTATAATCAGTTTAGAGTTTAGACTTGAGGCCAGCGGTGCTGATCGTTTACGCGAATCCCAGGTGGTTCAAGTAGCTCTACTACTCAACAGCTTAAGGAGGACTTCATTATGCGTGTTTTTGTTACTGGTGCGACAGGCTTCATCGGCTCCGCCATTGTTCGCGAACTGATCGGCGCGGGGCATGAGGTGCTCGGCCTCGCTCGCTCGGATGCGGCCGCCGCGTCACTCGCCACAGCCGGAGCTGCAGCGCATCGCGGCTCTCTGGATGGTCTCGACAGCCTGAAGCGCGGAGTGGATGCATCGGATGGCGTCATCCACACTGGCTTCATTCACGACTTCTCTAACTTTGCAGCCGCCTGCGAACTGGACAGGCTCGCGATCGAGGCGCTCGGCATTACGCTCGCGAACTCTGGCCGCCCTTTAGTTGTCACCTCAGTGTCCGCGCTCCTCACGCCGGGACGCTTCGGGACAGAAGAAGATGCGGCCAATCCCATCTCGGCCGCGGCGCACCGCGTCGCTTCGGAAGAGGCAGCTCTTTCGATGGCATCGCATGGCGTTCGCGTGTCGGTGGTGCGGCTTCCGCCATCGGTACATGGCGACATTGATCACGGCTTCGTTCCGGCCATGATCAATGTCGCCCGCAGCACGGGTGTCTCGGCCTATGTGGGCGATGGCGCTAACCGTTGGTCTGCTGTGCACCGAATTGATGCTGCACGTCTTTACCGGCTGGCGCTTGAGGCGGCACTTGCAGGTGCCAAGCTGCACGCGATTGGCGACGAGAGTGTGCCGATTCGGGATATCGCCAGCGTAATCGGCCGTCGCCTTAATGTGCCGATCATCAGCAAGTCTCCTGAGGAGGCAGCCGGCCACTTCGGTTGGCTAGCGCACTTTCTTTCGATGGACTATCCGATGTCAAGCGCCCTGACGCAGGAGCGGTTCGGGTGGCGTCCCGTGCAGCCAACGCTCATTCCAGACATCGACAGGGAGCAGTACTTCACAACCTGACGATTTCGGATAATCGGAGCCACTAGGGATAGGACCCATAAATTTCTGAACGTTCTGTCGGTTGGATGATTCAATCTCCCATGATGAGAGGGATATTCGGCTGACAAATGATCAAATGGAACGGCTGAGGCTTTTCTCAGAGCGAATGACTGATATTTCATTCTGCTAACGAGTACTGATAATTCAATAAAACAGCGACAGTCTAGGACTTTATTTCTGGTCCATGACTGTCGCTGTTTTTATTGTTTTTTAGCAATGAGTTTGGATGTTTTACTTCTATTCTGTGCTTTCAGTTGCGGCAGTTCGTGCTTCTGCTAATTGTGCATGGGCTTGGTCCAGTTCTTCTTGTGCTAACTGAATAGCCTGCCGGCGATTCGTGCTTACTGATTGTGCTTGATTTAACTCGCTTAATGAATCAGCAACCGCATTATGAGCTTGGGTTTCGGCATTTTGTTGCTTAGCTTGGTGGTCAGACATTGATATCCCTCTTATCATTTGAATTTTTATACGTAGTTAATATGCCAAATTTATGATTAGATCATTCAATGATAATTCTTAAAACGAGCATCTTCCGGTAATACGTTACAATTGTTCTCGATATGAGCTTAAAAGTGTAATCCTGAGTATATTGAGGTAGAATTAATATTGGATACTTACCAATAGAAGTGAATTAAGATTTAGGGGAAAAACCAGAAAGGAAGAATCCATGCAAATACGTATATTACAAGAATCAGATGCTCAAGCGTACCAAGAAATAAGACTGAGTTCGTTACAAATAAACCCAGAATCATTTGGATCAACGTATGACAGTGAAGTAAGATATTCACAAGAGACGATCGTGGAGCGAATAAAACCAACGAAGGACAAATTTGTTCTCGGGGCTTTTGACGGAAATGATTCGTTAGTTGGGATTGTAACTTTTATGCGTGAAAAAAGCTTTAAAACTGCTCACAAGGGAAATGTCTACGGCATGTATGTAGTACAAGAAATGCGAGGGCAGGGTTTAGCGAAATCGCTTATGCTTGAACTAATCAGAATAACAGGAGAGTGCGATGGTTTGGAACAAATAAACTTAACGGTCGTATCTGAAAATGACTACGCCAAAAAACTTTATATGTCTTTGGGATTCGAGACTTATGGTAGGGAACGAAATGCCTTGAAATTCAATGGGCAATATGTAGATGAGGATCTAATGGTTCTAAACATTTCAAATGCTCAAGACAACACTTCGGATGGATAGTTTACTGACATGGGCTTCTGTCGTTGGCACTGGCATATTGGAATTATGGGCAGCTATTCCACTTGGATTTACCCTCAAGCTGCATCCTCTACTGACGGGTATTCTAAGTGCGGTGGGCTCAATGCTCAGCGCAGTCATTGTGATTTTTTTCGGCACATCCATTAGGAATTGGCTTGTACGACGTACTCAAAATAAGAGCGGCGGCGGAAGAAGCAGCCGTATGATCCGAATTTGGGACAAATATGGTATCCCTGGCATCGGTTTCTTATCGCCACTGATTACCGGTGCTCCACTCGGCGCAGCCATAGGCATTTCTTTCGGAGCAGAACCTCGTAAGCTGTTTGTATGGATGACCATCGGGATTGTTTTCTGGAGTGCTTTTCTGACTACAGCAGTTGCTTTAGGACTGAATGTATTCACTTAGGCGGATTATCCACAAAAATATCTTTACTCTACTTCAAATTACTTGGTATTCTGTATCCAATAATTCAAAATGCGATGATGAGAAAAGTAAATAAATCGTTTTTCCACAGAGAGCTCCGGCAGGTGAAAAGGAGTGAAGGATTATTTATTGAAGAAAGCCTCTGAGCAGTACATCGGAACCTACGAGGGGATGGTGTAACAGGAGCTCCTGTTATAGAGCTAGAGTATAAGCATCTTTGTAAAAAGATGTCGTACTCGAAGAGGTGGATATGGCGACATATTTGCGAATCCGGGTGGTACCGCGAGCATACAATTCTCGTCCCTGAGACTATAAATTAGTCTTGGGGGTGAGGTTTTTTTATTTGCATGATCGTGTTACGAGAAATTTAATCATACCATTCAAGGAGTGAGCAATATGTCAAGGTTAAAAGCGGCAGTCGTAGGAGCAACGGGCATGGCCGGTCAGCAGTTTGTGCAGGCATTATCCAATCATCCGAACTTTGAAGTTGTTATTATGGTGACATCAAGAACTATGAAAACTTATCAAGAAGCATTGCTGGAATCTAACGGATCATCGAGGTGGACACAGCATACACCGATTCCCGAGGATATGTTGAACGTTCCAGTACTAGCCTCAAAGGAATTCCGTCCAGATTCTGTTGATGTTATTTTCACAGCGATTGAATCCGATCTCGCTAAAGAATTGGAGCCTTGGTTTGCCCAAACGACTCCAACATTCTCAACGGCATCTGCATTTCGTTATTTTGAAGATACGCCACTACTTATTACTGGAGTCAATGATGATCATGCGGAATTAATCCGCAAACAGCAGCGAGAACATGGCTGGAAAGGTTTTGTTCTTCCTGTTCCCAATTGTACGGTTACTGGACTTGCGATAACGCTAAAACCATAAGAACATTTTGGAATACAAAATGTTCTTATGGTTTCCATGCAATCACTTAGCGGTGCCGGTAGAAGTCCCGGTGTTCGTTCTTTGGATATTCTAGATAACATTATCCCGTATATCCCCAACGAAGAGGATAAGGTTCGAAAAGAACTTTTAAAAATTCTCGGTGAATATTCGAATGAGGGCATTACTCCTGCTGAAATTAATATCAATTGTATATGTACAAGAGCAAATGTGTTAGATGGACACACAGAATCGGTGTTTGTCGGTCTGAAGAAACAAGCGAGTTTAGCTGAAATCAAAGAAGTAATCCATAGCTATAATCCGTTCAAAGACGCTAATTTACATTCAGCTCCCGATCACATGATTCATATTTTTGAAGACCCATATCGCCCTCAACCTCGCCTTGACCGTGAGCTGGGAGGAGGGATGACTACAAGTATGGGTAGACTGGAAGTGGAGCCGGTACTTGGCGGTGTGAAATATGTTTTGGTCTCTCACAATACGAAGATGGGTGCTGGCAAAGGTGCCGTCTTGCTCGCTGAATCGATGCTGGCGAGGGGTTTACTGCAGGTGTAGCGCTTTAACTTCATAGTAAAACGAGAAGTTGAGTAGAGATAGCGGTAGTTGAGGACTATATTTGGATGATTAAAAGTAGTATCAGACGCTGGTTTCTTCACCGTTGAAATATTCTACACGTTAGATATTCTAAAAAAATAACGTCGGTTGTGAAGCACACGCCGCTTTGACACATTCTGAACCTGCTTGGCGGGTTTGATATCAAAGCGGCGTTTTAGTTTTCACAAACCATGATAAGAAAGGATGTTTGGTTCCCGATTATAAGAAACTTCAACCATTTGTACCCTGAATGGGAAGTGTGTGATTTTAACAACGGTTATCGTTACCTGGACTTGGCTTAAGTCTGACGGCAATGTAAAGGGAGGGATCGAGATTCAAGGATATGGATCTCATAGGAAAATTCATGGTTACGGATGTGCCCTATCATTAATCGTTTTCGGTGGCAAACAGTGTTATCGTTCGTACGGCTTACGAACTCAATAAACCTTATTTGATCAAAATAACGTGTTTTGAGATTCTAACGAACTTCAGAATCACTATTACGGGCAAATGGATGCATTCCCTCTATTTTTTTCCTCATTAACGCTGCTGCGATTCGTTAGACTAGCAAAAAAACAATTTAGACGATCATAAGGACAATACGGTTCGTTAGTAAGGTTGAGGTAGCACTGGGGATACAAGGGGTTAGTTCTTTTCCAGGTTGAGATGACCAATTAATGATTTTGCTCACTGATGGAGCCGATTCGACGAGAACAATCTCATCAGTAGATTCAGATGCCGCTCCTGCTTTCGAAACTTATAGGCATCCTACGATTGTTGCTAGGGCAGCCGCGATCATTGCTGAGATGGGAAATACCTATGTTGGGTCTGAATCCTCTAATGTTCTCAAGTGAAAGTTCGCGCAACCACTTGTTAAGTTATGAGTAATTTCATACGAATGGGGAATATTACCACCCAAATAAGCGGAGGAGTGTTTGTATGAAACTGCAGGTTAAGTCGTTACTGATATGGATTGTTATCTCAATAAGTACTATTTGTACACAGGCGGTGCAGGCATTTGATGGCGCTGAAGTGTTTGACATTAACAAAGGGGAAGTCATACAGACGATAGTAAACTCTCAATCTTTACAGGACCAAGTAAAGCTATGGCTATCCTCTGCCAGTCTGATTGCAGGTTCTTTTAATATTCAGCCGAACGATGGTATAGCAATCAAGATTCCACTAATCCCGCCTTATAAAACAGATAATGAGCTAATAAATGGTACAGTTACCGAAGTTGTCATGTTGATTAGTCGGTCAAGCACATATTATCCAACATTACTTATATTCACAAAAGAAAATCATACGCTTGCAGTCCATGTTGCAACTCAGGGTTTAAAGAACTTTCTCAAGAAGAATCAACTATTCACTCCCGAACTGAATATAAGCGATCCAGATGAAAGTGGGGGCGACAATCAATGAGAAACAAATTGGTTATTGTGTGTATGCTAGTGATTGTCTTATCAGTTAAAAGTCTGACTTTTTCTTTTGCAGCAGAAATAAAGAAGCCTGTAGAAGACTCTAAAGAATTGCAATTTCAAGATATGCTAGTGCTTTTATTATTGCCCTACATAAATGGCAGCCTCGCTGAGGTATATGCCAAGTATTTAAATACGGCGCCAGATGTATATCCTTATTTTGTTGATGTTAAACATGTAGAGCGAGTTAATGGATTTCGGGGGTTCGATTTTCTGATCACCCTTGGTGTTACTCCTACTGTAGGCCCACATATTCCTGTAGGTGAGGATCTTTTTACGTATGAAATATCCCCGGTCGTAAAAGTAAAACTCGTAAATTATGAACATATTAAGGGCCCGAAAAAAACGGACTTTCCGCCGAATTATCAAGATTTTTTGAAAAAATAACACATAAAGTCAAAATTGCGAAAACTTGATGATAGATGGGAAAACTAAAAATATGTCCGATGGTTCTTGAACATCGTCATGGTAACGCTTTCTAAAAGTCCCATAGTCTTGCCATGTATCACTTGATTCGTTCACTCGATCCAACGCGTTTAGTTATTTCAAATGACGGTTGGGAATTGACAGAAACAGATGTTTGCGCCGTTCATAACTATAACCACGGACAGCCCGAAGAAAGAGAGAAGTACGAGGCTTTTAAACGTTCACTTGCAACCAAAGAATAAGTGCTGCAGTCAATGCCTGCGAATCGCCCTATTTACGCGAACCGATTCACGCATCATGGCGAACCAATCCTGATTACGGAGTTCGGTGGAATTGCGTTTAAGATCGGATCGCAGCAGGGTAGGGGGTATACATCCGTAAGCAATGAAATCGATTATGTGAATGAGTACCGCAGAGTCATTGAAGCGATTTATGCTTCGAAAATCATTCATGGGTTCTGTTATACGCAACTTGGTATGAGACGATAATCACAAATTGTTAGCTAATCAATTAAAAGAGGTTCTGAAACCTCCTCTAAAAAGTGAATGATGTAGCATTAATGGTTGAACTAGACAGAGAATGATAGTATAGGAGCTTGCCCTATGGCAAATCCTTTTTGTATATTGAAGTAAGAGTTGTTTGGATCCGTTCCTGTTATCAATTAAGTACCACTTTATGCTAGATTTATTAAATGAAATTGGAAGAGGTGATTCTCATTAATCCCCTATTATTAGATTTCCCTAATCAATTGACTTCAGATAGGCTGCTTATAAGAATGCCTTTACCGGGAGATGGCAAGATCGTATTTGAAGCTGTAGCAGCCTCTATGAATGAGTTGAAATGCTGGTTACCCTCTGCTCAAAAAGAACATTCCGTAGAAGATTTGGAAGTCAATATGAGAGAGGCACACGTAAAATTTTTAAGGAGAGAAGATTTAAGATTTCTGATTTTTCATAAAGAAACAAACCAGTTTATTGGTTCTAACGGGGCTGCACAAACCGGATTGGATAATACCTAAGTTTGAGATAGCGTATTGGATCGATACACGATTTAGCGGTAATGAATACATGACAGAAGCTGTACAAGGTATTTCCGAATTTGCTTTTACTGAATTAAAGGCACGAAGACTCGAAATACGTTGTGATACACTTAATTACAAGAGTAAAGCAGTAGCTGAACGATTAGGATTTTCCCTCGAAGGGACTTTAAGAAATGAAAATTTTACTGCGGACGGAAGTAGATTACGGGATACTTTTATATACGCAAAGATAAAGTAAGAGAATGGAGACGAATGCGCAGTCGCAATCCGTTCGAAGCAGAGCCCGATTCTTTTACTTTAAAGCTGGCGACTGCGATCAATCTGGAAAACAATCAGTTTTCGCCGTCATTGAACAAAAACGCACCTTTTGAATGACTGCATAAGCCCTGTAGCAATGAACAGATTCTTGTTCAAAAAAGCAGTTGAAACCTAACCGTTGTTAGGTTTTTTCTTTTTAATGTGCAACTGCCATTTTATTTAACGTGATGAGCAAGAAAGCAGGGTACCGGGTAACCGACCTGATCCCGGGACATCCAGATATTGTCCTCTCCGTCATGCATGTTGTATTCATGACGTCGTCGGCGATCTGCTTGGTATCCGCTCTTTTGACAGGCTGGCGGCTGATAACAATCAAAAAAGCAAAGAGGGCTGAGCAATCAAATATTGAACTCAGGGCAAGATTATTGTACAAATTTTGACTTTTGGCAAACTTATGAGTTATGGATCGCCTTCGCCGTCGACGAATGGCTGAGAGGTCTGCTCATGCTGCTTCGATGGGGAACCCAAACTTGGGAAAGCAAGGCGATGGTTAAGCCGCAGCATGTGTTGACAACTTGAACAAGCAGAAAGACGTACGACATTGTTTACCAGAATCTCTATTCCGATTGTTGAGCGACGTGATTGAGCACTTTTAAGACCTGCTTTAGTTAAAGAGATGTCTCAATGGATACAATGAATCAATGCAGTTTGGGAGAATCGACGCTTTTCATACTAGGCCCCATAACAGTCTCCTGCATTTTATCCAATCCTTCTGCTATTCGTCTTTTCGTCGATCTAGAAAGACCGTTAGGAGTACAGCAGCATCTCTAACGGTTCTTTTGTCTTTTGTTATTGGATTATCAGCGTGCGGAACAGATGTAGAGTCCGGTGTGTGCAAAAGCGGAATTCAGCTAAACAAGCGCATCACCTTGGCACCCATGACCCATTACTCCTCGGGTGAGAAAATAACGCTTGTTCTGCAGGATACGCTCATCATTTGGCCGATAAAGTCTGGCGGCTTCATTATGCTTATAAGCGAACTCATATTTCCCAAGGCGATCGTAGCATACGCACAACTGCAAGTGGGGTAACCAAGTGGAGCACATTGGGTTTGCCAATCCCCAGCTATCTTTAGGATGTTCTAATTGTGTAGCTACTGTGTACCAAAATATGGATGTTTGAATGTCATTTTGTTGTAAAAAGTGATAACCTAAACGACAACAAAATTCAGCGCGAGGGGGACCGAATTGTAACGATCTTAATGAAGAGCGAAGTTCGTTTTGATGATCTCCGAGATGATGAAAGGCATCCGCTAGTTTTCCACAAGCTAAGATATTATCTTCCACCCAACCTTTACCTGTCGCTAGAAACTTTTCATAATAGTGAATTGCCTCTTCAAACCCCCGATGATCAAATAATTCATTAGCATAATAATACAAATCCCGCGGCGAAAATTCCTCACCCAGGGCTAATCGTTTTTCATAAATACGGAGATTTCGTTCATTTTCATGATGAAGTCTACTGTGCGTGACAGCTATATCACTATTTAAGATGGATCCCCACACTGCCAGATACTCATGCACAGCGCCAACCCATTGAAACTGATTGCTTCTTTTCACTAGTCGATTGCGTCTTAAACTGGATGTAACTTCGCCAAATTCATCGAATGCTAGATGATAATTCATTGTGACAGAATCAATGTTTGGGTCAAGCGTCTCTTTTAAAGCAGCGAGTTTAGCGCGATCCTTTTCCTTCAAAATGTCATCAGCATCCAACCAAAAAATGTAGTCCTTACTTGCTTGATTAAAAGCAAAATTCCGGGCTTTGCAAAATCATCAATCCAAACAAAATCATAAATTCTCTCCGTGTATTTGCGCGCAATTGTTTTCGTTTGATCGGTCGATCCTGTATCTACAATAATAATCTCATCAACAAGATCACAAACGGAGCTCAGGCACCTTTCGATGATATCCTCTTCGTTCTTAACAATCATACATAGGCTAATAGAAATCATAACACTCACCTCACAAAATAGCTTTATTCGCTTCTCTTTAGATCTTATTTATCCTCAAGATTGGGAAAGATAATAAGCATACTCTAAGGGTCTACTATAAATTTTTCGTTTATAACACGTAAGATCTTTGTATATATTTTTTTGGGGTTGTCCGTTAAGTTCGATAATCCATAGCTTTCTCTGTTCGTCTAATACAAAGTCGACACTCAATTCTCCCAATAAACCCAAGTAAGTCTCTGCTTCTTGTGCGGCCGTTACACTTACCTCATACAGAGAACGGCGGATTTCATTCACTTTATCCGGCGAAAATAATCGCGGAAGAATTTCTTCAGCATCATAAATGGTTTCACATATACTCGTGTTATAGTAATGTTCATAGGCTGCTCTACACGTTATGGCGGAAACAGTCCATTCTCCAAGAATATCTTTTTGAACCAGGACCCGGATGTCAAAATACTGATGAACAAGTTGACTTATATGAATTCCTTGCTGAACCAAGTATTTTTTCTGTCCGAATAGTTCATCTAGTTTTCTCTGAATGCCTTCACTTTGTCTGCA
>NZ_VRTT01000124.1 GCF_008017805.1 Paenibacillus sp. N3.4
TGCAGACAAAGTGAAGGCATTCAGAGAAAACTAGATGAACTATTCGGACAGAAAAAATACTTGGTTCAGCAAGGAATTCATATAAGTCAACTTGTTCATCAGTATTTTGACATCCGGGTCCTGGTTCAAAAAGATATTCTTGGAGAATGGACTGTTTCCGCCATAACGTGTAGAGCAGCCTATGAACATTACTATAACACGAGTATATGTGAAACCATTTATGATGCTGAAGAAATTCTTCCGCGATTATTTTCGCCGGATAAAGTGAATGAAATCCGCCGTTCTCTGTATGAGGTAAGTGTAACGGCCGCACAAGAAGCAGAGACTTACTTGGGTTTATTGGGAGAATTGAGTGTCGACTTTGTATTAGACGAACAGAGAAAGCTATGGATTATCGAACTTAACGGACAACCCCAAAAAAATATATACAAAGATCTTACGTGTTATAAACGAAAAATTTATAGTAGACCCTTAGAGTATGCTTATTATCTTTCCCAATCTTGAGGATAAATAAGATCTAAAGAGAAGCGAATAAAGCTATTTTGTGAGGTGAGTGTTATGATTTCTATTAGCCTATGTATGATTGTTAAGAACGAAGAGGATATCATCGAAAGGTGCCTGAGCTCCGTTTGTGATCTTGTTGATGAGATTATTATTGTAGATACAGGATCGACCGATCAAACGAAAACAATTGCGCGCAAATACACGGAGAGAATTTATGATTTTGTTTGGATTGATGATTTTGCAAAGCCCGGAATTTTGCTTTTAATCAAGCAAGTAAGGACTACATTTTTTGGTTGGATGCTGATGACATTTTGAAGGAAAAGGATCGCGCTAAACTCGCTGCTTTAAAAGAGACGCTTGACCCAAACATTGATTCTGTCACAATGAATTATCATCTAGCATTCGATGAATTTGGCGAAGTTACATCCAGTTTAAGACGCAATCGACTAGTGAAAAGAAGCAATCAGTTTCAATGGGTTGGCGCTGTGCATGAGTATCTGGCAGTGTGGGGATCCATCTTAAATAGTGATATAGCTGTCACGCACAGTAGACTTCATCATGAAAATGAACGAAATCTCCGTATTTATGAAAAACGATTAGCCCTGGGTGAGGAATTTTCGCCGCGGGATTTGTATTATTATGCTAATGAATTATTTGATCATCGGGGGTTTGAAGAGGCAATTCACTATTATGAAAAGTTTCTAGCGACAGGTAAAGGTTGGGTGGAAGATAATATCTTAGCTTGTGGAAAACTAGCGGATGCCTTTCATCATCTCGGAGATCATCAAAACGAACTTCGCTCTTCATTAAGATCGTTACAATTCGGTCCCCCTCGCGCTGAATTTTGTTGTCGTTTAGGTTATCACTTTTTACAACAAAATGACATTCAAACATCCATATTTTGGTACACAGTAGCTACACAATTAGAACATCCTAAAGATAGCTGGGGATTGGCAAACCCAATGTGCTCCACTTGGTTACCCCACTTGCAGTTGTGCGTATGCTACGATCGCCTTGGGAAATATGAGTTCGCTTATAAGCATAATGAAGCCGCCAGACTTTATCGGCCAAATGATGAGCGTATCCTGCAGAACAAGCGTTATTTTCTCACCCGAGGAGTAATGGGTCATGGGTGCCAAGGTGATGCGCTTGTTTAGCTGAATTCCGCTTTTGCACACACCGGACTCTACATCTGTTCCGCACGCTGATAATCCAATAACAAAAGACAAAAGAACCGTTAGAGATGCTGCTGTACTCCTAACGGTCTTTCTAGATCGACGAAAAGACGAATAGCAGAAGGATTGGATAAAATGCAGGAGACTGTTATGGGGCCTAGTATGAAAAGCGTCGATTCTCCCAAACTGCATTGATTCATTGTATCCATTGAGACATCTCTTTAACTAAAGCAGGTCTTAAAAGTGCTCAATCACGTCGCTCAACAATCGGAATAGAGATTCTGGTAAACAATGTCGTACGTCTTTCTGCTTGTTCAAGTTGTCAACACATGCTGCGGCTTAACCATCGCCTTGCTTTCCCAAGTTTGGGTTCCCCATCGAAGCAGCATGAGCAGACCTCTCAGCCATTCGTCGACGGCGAAGGCGATCCATAACTCATAAGTTTGCCAAAAGTCAAAATTTGTACAATAATCTTGCCCTGAGTTCAATATTTGATTGCTCAGCCCTCTTTGCTTTTTTGATTGTTATCAGCCGCCAGCCTGTCAAAAGAGCGGATACCAAGCAGATCGCCGACGACGTCATGAATACAACATGCATGACGGAGAGGACAATATCTGGATGTCCCGGGATCAGGTCGGTTACCCGGTACCCTGCTTTCTTGCTCATCACGTTAAATAAAATGGCAGTTGCACATTAAAAAGAAAAAACCTAACAACGGTTAGGTTTCAACTGCTTTTTTGAACAAGAATCTGTTCATTGCTACAGGGCTTATGCAGTCATTCAAAAGGTGCGTTTTTGTTCAATGACGGCGAAAACTGATTGTTTTCCAGATTGATCGCAGTCGCCAGCTTTAAAGTAAAAGAATCGGGCTCTGCTTCGAACGGATTGCGACTGCGCATTCGTCTCCATTCTCTTACTTTATCTTTGCGTATATAAAAGTATCCCGTAATCTACTTCCGTCCGCAGTAAAATTTTCATTTCTTAAAGTCCCTTCGAGGGAAAATCCTAATCGTTCAGCTACTGCTTTACTCTTGTAATTAAGTGTATCACAACGTATTTCGAGTCTTCGTGCCTTTAATTCAGTAAAAGCAAATTCGGAAATACCTTGTACAGCTTCTGTCATGTATTCATTACCGCTAAATCGTGTATCGATCCAATACGCTATCTCAAACTTAGGTATTATCCAATCCGGTTTGTGCAGCCCCGTTAGAACCAATAAACTGGTTTGTTTCTTTATGAAAAATCAGAAATCTTAAATCTTCTCTCCTTAAAAATTTTACGTGTGCCTCTCTCATATTGACTTCCAAATCTTCTACGGAATGTTCTTTTTGAGCAGAGGGTAACCAGCATTTCAACTCATTCATAGAGGCTGCTACAGCTTCAAATACGATCTTGCCATCTCCCGGTAAAGGCATTCTTATAAGCAGCCTATCTGAAGTCAATTGATTAGGGAAATCTAATAATAGGGGATTAATGAGAATCACCTCTTCCAATTTCATTTAATAAATCTAGCATAAAGTGGTACTTAATTGATAACAGGAACGGATCCAAACAACTCTTACTTCAATATACAAAAAGGATTTGCCATAGGGCAAGCTCCTATACTATCATTCTCTGTCTAGTTCAACCATTAATGCTACATCATTCACTTTTTAGAGGAGGTTTCAGAACCTCTTTTAATTGATTAGCTAACAATTTGTGATTATCGTCTCATACCAAGTTGCGTATAACAGAACCCATGAATGATTTTCGAAGCATAAATCGCTTCAATGACTCTGCGGTACTCATTCACATAATCGATTTCATTGCTTACGGATGTATACCCCCTACCCTGCTGCGATCCGATCTTAAACGCAATTCCACCGAACTCCGTAATCAGGATTGGTTCGCCATGATGCGTGAATCGGTTCGCGTAAATAGGGCGATTCGCAGGCATTGACTGCAGCACTTATTCTTTGGTTGCAAGTGAACGTTTAAAAGCCTCGTACTTCTCTCTTTCTTCGGGCTGTCCGTGGTTATAGTTATGAACGGCGCAAACATCTGTTTCTGTCAATTCCCAACCGTCATTTGAAATAACTAAACGCGTTGGATCGAGTGAACGAATCAAGTGATACATGGCAAGACTATGGGACTTTTAGAAAGCGTTACCATGACGATGTTCAAGAACCATCGGACATATTTTTAGTTTTCCCATCTATCATCAAGTTTTCGCAATTTTGACTTTATGTGTTATTTTTTCAAAAAATCTTGATAATTCGGCGGAAAGTCCGTTTTTTTCGGGCCCTTAATATGTTCATAATTTACGAGTTTTACTTTTACGACCGGGGATATTTCATACGTAAAAAGATCCTCACCTACAGGAATATGTGGGCCTACAGTAGGAGTAACACCAAGGGTGATCAGAAAATCGAACCCCCGAAATCCATTAACTCGCTCTACATGTTTAACATCAACAAAATAAGGATATACATCTGGCGCCGTATTTAAATACTTGGCATATACCTCAGCGAGGCTGCCATTTATGTAGGGCAATAATAAAAGCACTAGCATATCTTGAAATTGCAATTCTTTAGAGTCTTCTACAGGCTTCTTTATTTCTGCTGCAAAAGAAAAAGTCAGACTTTTAACTGATAAGACAATCACTAGCATACACACAATAACCAATTTGTTTCTCATTGATTGTCGCCCCCACTTTCATCTGGATCGCTTATATTCAGTTCGGGAGTGAATAGTTGATTCTTCTTGAGAAAGTTCTTTAAACCCTGAGTTGCAACATGGACTGCAAGCGTATGATTTTCTTTTGTGAATATAAGTAATGTTGGATAATATGTGCTTGACCGACTAATCAACATGACAACTTCGGTAACTGTACCATTTATTAGCTCATTATCTGTTTTATAAGGCGGGATTAGTGGAATCTTGATTGCTATACCATCGTTCGGCTGAATATTAAAAGAACCTGCAATCAGACTGGCAGAGGATAGCCATAGCTTTACTTGGTCCTGTAAAGATTGAGAGTTTACTATCGTCTGTATGACTTCCCCTTTGTTAATGTCAAACACTTCAGCGCCATCAAATGCCTGCACCGCCTGTGTACAAATAGTACTTATTGAGATAACAATCCATATCAGTAACGACTTAACCTGCAGTTTCATACAAACACTCCTCCGCTTATTTGGGTGGTAATATTCCCCATTCGTATGAAATTACTCATAACTTAACAAGTGGTTGCGCGAACTTTCACTTGAGAACATTAGAGGATTCAGACCCAACATAGGTATTTCCCATCTCAGCAATGATCGCGGCTGCCCTAGCAACAATCGTAGGATGCCTATAAGTTTCGAAAGCAGGAGCGGCATCTGAATCTACTGATGAGATTGTTCTCGTCGAATCGGCTCCATCAGTGAGCAAAATCATTAATTGGTCATCTCAACCTGGAAAAGAACTAACCCCTTGTATCCCCAGTGCTACCTCAACCTTACTAACGAACCGTATTGTCCTTATGATCGTCTAAATTGTTTTTTTGCTAGTCTAACGAATCGCAGCAGCGTTAATGAGGAAAAAAATAGAGGGAATGCATCCATTTGCCCGTAATAGTGATTCTGAAGTTCGTTAGAATCTCAAAACACGTTATTTTGATCAAATAAGGTTTATTGAGTTCGTAAGCCGTACGAACGATAACACTGTTTGCCACCGAAAACGATTAATGATAGGGCACATCCGTAACCATGAATTTTCCTATGAGATCCATATCCTTGAATCTCGATCCCTCCCTTTACATTGCCGTCAGACTTAAGCCAAGTCCAGGTAACGATAACCGTTGTTAAAATCACACACTTCCCATTCAGGGTACAAATGGTTGAAGTTTCTTATAATCGGGAACCAAACATCCTTTCTTATCATGGTTTGTGAAAACTAAAACGCCGCTTTGATATCAAACCCGCCAAGCAGGTTCAGAATGTGTCAAAGCGGCGTGTGCTTCACAACCGACGTTATTTTTTTAGAATATCTAACGTGTAGAATATTTCAACGGTGAAGAAACCAGCGTCTGATACTACTTTTAATCATCCAAATATAGTCCTCAACTACCGCTATCTCTACTCAACTTCTCGTTTTACTATGAAGTTAAAGCGCTACACCTGCAGTAAACCCCTCGCCAGCATCGATTCAGCGAGCAAGACGGCACCTTTGCCAGCACCCATCTTCGTATTGTGAGAGACCAAAACATATTTCACACCGCCAAGTACCGGCTCCACTTCCAGTCTACCCATACTTGTAGTCATCCCTCCTCCCAGCTCACGGTCAAGGCGAGGTTGAGGGCGATATGGGTCTTCAAAAATATGAATCATGTGATCGGGAGCTGAATGTAAATTAGCGTCTTTGAACGGATTATAGCTATGGATTACTTCTTTGATTTCAGCTAAACTCGCTTGTTTCTTCAGACCGACAAACACCGATTCTGTGTGTCCATCTAACACATTTGCTCTTGTACATATACAATTGATATTAATTTCAGCAGGAGTAATGCCCTCATTCGAATATTCACCGAGAATTTTTAAAAGTTCTTTTCGAACCTTATCCTCTTCGTTGGGGATATACGGGATAATGTTATCTAGAATATCCAAAGAACGAACACCGGGACTTCTACCGGCACCGCTAAGTGATTGCATGGAAACCATAAGAACATTTTGTATTCCAAAATGTTCTTATGGTTTTAGCGTTATCGCAAGTCCAGTAACCGTACAATTGGGAACAGGAAGAACAAAACCTTTCCAGCCATGTTCTCGCTGCTGTTTGCGGATTAATTCCGCATGATCATCATTGACTCCAGTAATAAGTAGTGGCGTATCTTCAAAATAACGAAATGCAGATGCCGTTGAGAATGTTGGAGTCGTTTGGGCAAACCAAGGCTCCAATTCTTTAGCGAGATCGGATTCAATCGCTGTGAAAATAACATCAACAGAATCTGGACGGAATTCCTTTGAGGCTAGTACTGGAACGTTCAACATATCCTCGGGAATCGGTGTATGCTGTGTCCACCTCGATGATCCGTTAGATTCCAGCAATGCTTCTTGATAAGTTTTCATAGTTCTTGATGTCACCATAATAACAACTTCAAAGTTCGGATGATTGGATAATGCCTGCACAAACTGCTGACCGGCCATGCCCGTTGCTCCTACGACTGCCGCTTTTAACCTTGACATATTGCTCACTCCTTGAATGGTATGATTAAATTTCTCGTAACACGATCATGCAAATAAAAAAACCTCACCCCCAAGACTAATTTATAGTCTCAGGGACGAGAATTGTATGCTCGCGGTACCACCCGGATTCGCAAATATGTCGCCATATCCACCTCTTCGAGTACGACATCTTTTTACAAAGATGCTTATACTCTAGCTCTATAACAGGAGCTCCTGTTACACCATCCCCTCGTAGGTTCCGATGTACTGCTCAGAGGCTTTCTTCAATAAATAATCCTTCACTCCTTTTCACCTGCCGGAGCTCTCTGTGGAAAAACGATTTATTTACTTTTCTCATCATCGCATTTTGAATTATTGGATACAGAATACCAAGTAATTTGAAGTAGAGTAAAGATATTTTTGTGGATAATCCGCCTAAGTGAATACATTCAGTCCTAAAGCAACTGCTGTAGTCAGAAAAGCACTCCAGAAAACAATCCCGATGGTCATCCATACAAACAGCTTACGAGGTTCTGCTCCGAAAGAAATGCCTATGGCTGCGCCGAGTGGAGCACCGGTAATCAGTGGCGATAAGAAACCGATGCCAGGGATACCATATTTGTCCCAAATTCGGATCATACGGCTGCTTCTTCCGCCGCCGCTCTTATTTTGAGTACGTCGTACAAGCCAATTCCTAATGGATGTGCCGAAAAAAATCACAATGACTGCGCTGAGCATTGAGCCCACCGCACTTAGAATACCCGTCAGTAGAGGATGCAGCTTGAGGGTAAATCCAAGTGGAATAGCTGCCCATAATTCCAATATGCCAGTGCCAACGACAGAAGCCCATGTCAGTAAACTATCCATCCGAAGTGTTGTCTTGAGCATTTGAAATGTTTAGAACCATTAGATCCTCATCTACATATTGCCCATTGAATTTCAAGGCATTTCGTTCCCTACCATAAGTCTCGAATCCCAAAGACATATAAAGTTTTTTGGCGTAGTCATTTTCAGATACGACCGTTAAGTTTATTTGTTCCAAACCATCGCACTCTCCTGTTATTCTGATTAGTTCAAGCATAAGCGATTTCGCTAAACCCTGCCCTCGCATTTCTTGTACTACATACATGCCGTAGACATTTCCCTTGTGAGCAGTTTTAAAGCTTTTTTCACGCATAAAAGTTACAATCCCAACTAACGAATCATTTCCGTCAAAAGCCCCGAGAACAAATTTGTCCTTCGTTGGTTTTATTCGCTCCACGATCGTCTCTTGTGAATATCTTACTTCACTGTCATACGTTGATCCAAATGATTCTGGGTTTATTTGTAACGAACTCAGTCTTATTTCTTGGTACGCTTGAGCATCTGATTCTTGTAATATACGTATTTGCATGGATTCTTCCTTTCTGGTTTTTCCCCTAAATCTTAATTCACTTCTATTGGTAAGTATCCAATATTAATTCTACCTCAATATACTCAGGATTACACTTTTAAGCTCATATCGAGAACAATTGTAACGTATTACCGGAAGATGCTCGTTTTAAGAATTATCATTGAATGATCTAATCATAAATTTGGCATATTAACTACGTATAAAAATTCAAATGATAAGAGGGATATCAATGTCTGACCACCAAGCTAAGCAACAAAATGCCGAAACCCAAGCTCATAATGCGGTTGCTGATTCATTAAGCGAGTTAAATCAAGCACAATCAGTAAGCACGAATCGCCGGCAGGCTATTCAGTTAGCACAAGAAGAACTGGACCAAGCCCATGCACAATTAGCAGAAGCACGAACTGCCGCAACTGAAAGCACAGAATAGAAGTAAAACATCCAAACTCATTGCTAAAAAACAATAAAAACAGCGACAGTCATGGACCAGAAATAAAGTCCTAGACTGTCGCTGTTTTATTGAATTATCAGTACTCGTTAGCAGAATGAAATATCAGTCATTCGCTCTGAGAAAAGCCTCAGCCGTTCCATTTGATCATTTGTCAGCCGAATATCCCTCTCATCATGGGAGATTGAATCATCCAACCGACAGAACGTTCAGAAATTTATGGGTCCTATCCCTAGTGGCTCCGATTATCCGAAATCGTCAGGTTGTGAAGTACTGCTCCCTGTCGATGTCTGGAATGAGCGTTGGCTGCACGGGACGCCACCCGAACCGCTCCTGCGTCAGGGCGCTTGACATCGGATAGTCCATCGAAAGAAAGTGCGCTAGCCAACCGAAGTGGCCGGCTGCCTCCTCAGGAGACTTGCTGATGATCGGCACATTAAGGCGACGGCCGATTACGCTGGCGATATCCCGAATCGGCACACTCTCGTCGCCAATCGCGTGCAGCTTGGCACCTGCAAGTGCCGCCTCAAGCGCCAGCCGGTAAAGACGTGCAGCATCAATTCGGTGCACAGCAGACCAACGGTTAGCGCCATCGCCCACATAGGCCGAGACACCCGTGCTGCGGGCGACATTGATCATGGCCGGAACGAAGCCGTGATCAATGTCGCCATGTACCGATGGCGGAAGCCGCACCACCGACACGCGAACGCCATGCGATGCCATCGAAAGAGCTGCCTCTTCCGAAGCGACGCGGTGCGCCGCGGCCGAGATGGGATTGGCCGCATCTTCTTCTGTCCCGAAGCGTCCCGGCGTGAGGAGCGCGGACACTGAGGTGACAACTAAAGGGCGGCCAGAGTTCGCGAGCGTAATGCCGAGCGCCTCGATCGCGAGCCTGTCCAGTTCGCAGGCGGCTGCAAAGTTAGAGAAGTCGTGAATGAAGCCAGTGTGGATGACGCCATCCGATGCATCCACTCCGCGCTTCAGGCTGTCGAGACCATCCAGAGAGCCGCGATGCGCTGCAGCTCCGGCTGTGGCGAGTGACGCGGCGGCCGCATCCGAGCGAGCGAGGCCGAGCACCTCATGCCCCGCGCCGATCAGTTCGCGAACAATGGCGGAGCCGATGAAGCCTGTCGCACCAGTAACAAAAACACGCATAATGAAGTCCTCCTTAAGCTGTTGAGTAGTAGAGCTACTTGAACCACCTGGGATTCGCGTAAACGATCAGCACCGCTGGCCTCAAGTCTAAACTCTAAACTGATTATAGTCTTCGTTTCACCAAGATGATTGCCTGATCCTCTGGAACGCACCTTGATCCCTAATCAACGCGCATGGAAGATTCTGAAGGTACTGACATCCGATATGGCTGGTTTCCGCAGGGAAAAATGAAAACCCGCCAAGCCTTATGGCCGCGGGGTACGTGGGAAAAGTCGGGATCGTTGTATCTCGCTCAGTAAAGACCCAAGCCGGGAAGGTGACAGGCCTTGGTGACAGCCCATACGGTTGGATCAGTCCAATATTTGTGTTTGTTGATGCCATTTGACGATGTCTCTGTTTGGCGGGCTTCCGAAAAAGCGGCTGTAATCTCGGCTAAATTGGGAGGTGCTCACATACCTCACTAGCTGACATGCAGTAGTCGCATCCATTGAACTAGAGACCATCAGACGCCTCGCTTCATGAAGGCGCAGTGCTTTTTGGTATTGCAGTGGGCTCATCGAAGTGACTGCCTTAAAATGCTCATGAAACGAGGACACACTCATGTGTACCAACTCGGCCAAGTCTGCAACCTTCATCTGCTGGGAGAAATTGGCGCGGAGCCAAGCAATCGCCTTCGCAACTCACTGCACGCCTGAATCCGCAAAACCAATTTCGGCGACGTGAACGCCTATGGGGCTGCGCAGGACTCGTATCAAAATCTCATCCACCACGAGTGGGGCTAGTAATTCAACGTCGCCGGGATTGGGCAAACACTCCACCAGCCTCCTCACCGCGCCCACAATGCTCAAGTCGGCACTCGTGACGTAACCTGCGCTCCGCTGACGAACTGGAGGCAGGCCTTGGGGATATACTTTCAGGACCAACTCGGCGATCCTTTGCGGATCGAGGTCCAGCCTAACACCGAGGAACGGCTCGGAAGGACTCGCATGTGTGATCTGGAGAGCAACAGGTAGGGCAACGGGGAGCACGAGCATATTCGACCTGCCGAACTGATAGACCTCCTGCCCCATCGTAACGGCCTTTGCCCCTTGTGCAGCGATTAACAAAGAGGGCAAGTATAAGGTTTTCACGTACTCCGTGTCTATTCGTGAAAAGCGACCGATGTGCAAACCTGGGATGCGCTGGCTAAAGCTACCGTCATGTGGAGCATGGGTATAGATCAAGCGTGCCAACTGGGCCGCTTCTGCTTCAAGCGCTCCCTCGGCGCTACCTGATGCTGGTGTAACCGCATGCTTATCTAGCATCCTCATTGTTACGGAAGCAACTCCCTTTTATTCAGACATTTTGACCAAGGGGTCCCAATAATTTCTGACCAGTCTGATTGATCCTGACCACTGGGTCTGGTAATGCGTGACTAGCCTCAGAGGCTTAATATTTTATACTCTTAGGCGCTTTATATCTTGTCTTGGTGGAAAGCCAAACATGCGAGAATATTCGCGGCTGAATTGCGAGGGGCTTTCATAGCCTACTCGAAATGCCACATCAGCGGCATCTGCTGATTCGGTTAATAAAAGGCGACGTGCTTCTTGCAATCGCAGCTGTTTTTGAAACTGAATAGGGCTCATAGCAGTTACCTCTTTGAAGTGTCTGTGAAACGAAGAAATACTCATACTGGCTATTTCTGCAAGCTCTTCAATGCGCAAAGGCTTATCATAGTTATTGCTAATTTGTTCGATTGCGTCCCTGATTCCATAGATGCCGCTTCCTTCCATTGCGATTTGTGCCAGCGTAACTCCATACTGCCCTTGCAGAAGCCTGAATAGAATTTCCTTTGTGTAGATAGGAGCAAGGAACGGAATGTCTAGCAAACGAGCTAATCTGAATATAGAATCCATTATAGGTAGCTCCATCTGACCGACAAACATAGCTCGTTCAGCATTTCCTCTCGGGGTGATTCGAATTTCAGAATCACTTAGAACATCTAAGATTTCACTCGCCGTAAATTCAAGTCTAAAACCCAAATACGGAATATCGGAAGAAGCTTCAGTGACTTGAGCAGTAACCGGCAAGTCAACTGATGCAATAAGGTAATCCGCTGGATCGTACTTGAAGCGCTCCTGTGCCAGCCATACCTCCTTCGCCCCTTGAACCACAATGCATAAGGAAGGTTTGTAAACTCCGTAACTTGGTCCGGTCAATTTAGATCGACGTATGAAAAATAAAGTCGGAATGGCAGTTGCGTGAACACCGTCCTGGACTGCATACCGCTCAATTAGTTTGGCAAGTTCATTCTGCTGTTTAGTTATAATTTCAGACATAAGATCCTCCTTGTTCCGTCATTCCCTATAATTCGATTATATTCCATATTCGTAAGATACATAAGAGTAGCAAGAGAATTAGGCAATCATTTGGTATGAATGGGATAACGGTCGCCTTTTCATCTGTTGCATAATAAGGTTATACCCCATTAAAAAAAGGGAACAAAGGAGCGTATCGACAAATGGAATATGTGAAACTTGGAAATACTGGCTTGGATGTATCCCGGCTTTGTCTTGGCTGTATGAGCTTTGGTGTAGCAGAGCGGTGGCATCATCCATGGATA
>NZ_VRTT01000125.1 GCF_008017805.1 Paenibacillus sp. N3.4
AGTCAACAAGTTCTTCAATTTGCCGCAGCAAGTTATCCTTAGGAACAACCAAGTTGTAAATATCTATATATGGGCTTAAAATCATCGATTGTTGGTTTTAATCATCCTAATCACCCGCTAAGTTTAATACCTTAATTATACAGAAAAAAAGATACAGCCTCCTCAAAAAAATTGAGAATATCTGTACCTTTGCTTTTCATTAGGGGAACTTTTTCAGTGGCCTCCCCTTATGTTTGCTGGTTTCTTGCACTTCAAAACTTATTTGTCACCCAACATCAAAGCGCGGTGGATATTGACGGTGATGTCTATGTAGCTGAATCTAACAATAACCGCATCCAGAAATTGAAAATTGTGACTACTTCTCCGGTCGCATCGACGGATGTAACAGCTGAGGTGGTGAAAGGTCAATCGAAAGCGACCGTTAGCTTTAAGGCGCCAAGCAATGATGGAGGCAGCTCCATTATTGGCTATACTGTAACCTCAAATCCAGGAGGTCTGACGGCAAGCGGTACAGGTGGCCCAATTACAGTCACGGGCTTAACCTATGGCACCACCTATACATTCACGGCAGTTGCAACCAACAGCATTGGATCAGATCGTTTGGGCTGAATCATGGTCTGATGAAACAAATAATGAGGACTAGAAAGACTAGAGAATTAGGTCCTTTTATTATCCCATGAAATACTTCATTCCTTGGTTGTATGGTCTGGCAACTCTAGTTTACCAAAGGATAGGGTGTTTTTTTAGTGCCTTTTCGCAATGTTTTTCAGTTAAATCGAGGTTTGTAGTGTTTATACAGGGTGCGGAAGTTGAGTTTTAAATAAAGGAAATTACAGTATTATTAAAAAAATATAGACAAAATTCTGTTGGTATAATAATATAATCCAATAAATCTAAATATTTTGTCAATTATTTTAGGAGGAGATGACGATCTGGAAAGTATCTACGAAAAGATCAGGTTGCTGAGATTGCAGCAAAACATGACATTGAAAGACTTAAGCATCAAAACCGGTTTATCGATCAGCTTTCTTTCTCAGGTAGAAAGGGGGAATAGCTCGCTAGCGATCACTTCATTGCAAAAATCGGGGAAGCGTTACAGGTGCCGATTACTTATTTTTTTGAAGAACCAGCGAATGAGAATTACTTTTTGCCTGAGAAAGAACGGAAGCGGTTTCAAATAGGAGGGTCTCACGTCGTTTATGTTCGGTTGGGTGGCGATTTCCCAGACAGAGCGCTTGAGCCCATCCACATCACTTTACCCCCTCAACAGCAGCAAGAGGTTGCGTTTAATCATCCTGGCGAAGAATTTTACTTTATTTTAGAGGGGAAAGTCGTCACGGTCGTCGATGGCAAAGAGCATGAAATGAGCAAGGGGGATACGATCCATTTTCCTTCTACCCTTGATCATACTTGGTATAACCACTCGGATGAACCGGCACAAATTTTATGTGTCTTGACGCCCGTCATTTTTAAGGCGTAATCCATAATTCCATTGTAGAGATGTACTAACTTTAAGGAGAAGTGATGGAATGATCGTAGTGAATGTCAACACAGTAAAGCCGGATGATAGACCACAAGTCTCCCTGAAAACATTGTTCTCTGAAGAATCTATTGCCGGAGGGAAGGTAAAATTCGGTACCATCGTCATACCTCCGAAAGCTAGAGTTCCGCTACATGGAGAAGGAGCGCATGACCAAGACGAATATTCCATTGTGATCAAAGGAGCCATCCAAACAGGGAGCGGGGGCAAAGAGTACCTGATTTCCGCAGGAGATGCGACGTTAATTCCAGCAGGTGAAGCGCATTGGGCATATAACTCTGGAGACGTGGACTGCGAAATCGTTTGGGTGCTTGTCGAACGGTAAGTACATAGGAATTAGGAAAAAATAATAATTTGGGGGAAAGCAAATGAAAAAAGTACTTACAAAGGTTTGCACAGTGACAGTACTAAGCACGATCATTTTAACAGGTTGCACCAAACCAGCAGCAGTAAACAACGAGTCCAAGTCACCCGCAAATGAACCGACAAAAGCAAGCGCTGCTTTACGCTCCAATTTAAAAGCAGAGCCGGTATCGCTCGATCCGCCGAAAGCGTACGATCCAGTTGCATTCGAAGTGTTATACAACACGTTAGAAGGTCTGGTTCGCCTAGACGACAAACACATGATTATACCTGCGATGGCAACGAAGTGGGAAATCACGGATAATGGGAAAAAGTACACCTTTCATCTTCGCGATAGCAAATGGTCCAATGGTGACCCTGTAACTGCCTATGATTTTGAAATCTCATGGAAACGCATGGTTGATCCGAAGAACGGCTTCCCGGCTTCATTTCTCGCTTTTGTCATCGCGGGGGCAGAAGACTTCAACAAAGGCAAAGGGACTGTAGACAATGTGAAAGTAAAGGCGCTTGATGATAAAACGCTCGAAGTTGTCTTGAAAGCGCCTTCAGGATATTTTTTAAGCATGATTACAACACCGGTTTTCGCTCCTGTTAACAAAAAGTCAGTGGAAAATCCGAATTGGTCTGCGGAAGCGGCAACTATCGTCTCCAACGGACCGTTTAAGCTGACGGAATGGACGCATAATCAATCAATCAAGGCTGTCAAAAATGACAACTACTGGGATAAAAATAATGTGAAGCTTCCCGCAATCAATTGGGTAATGGTGAACGATGAGAATACGCAATATCAGATGTTTAAATCTGGTAATCTGGATAACATTGAATCCGTTCCTAAAGACGTCAAGCAAAAATTGCTTGACTCCGGAGAAGCCAAGCTTGCGCCTGAGGCAGCGACTAGCTTCTATCGATTGAATACGGCAATGCCGCCATTTAACAACAAAAACATCCGTAAAGCGTTCTCACTAGCGGTCAATCGCAAATTGATTATCGACAAGGTGGTTCAAGGTAAGCAAGTGCCGGCTATGGGCATAGTTCCTGTCGGGTTCCCTGAGCCGGACGGCAAAGATTTCCGCGCTGTCGGTGGCGATTACTTTAAAGATAACGATCTGGAAACGGCAAAAGATCTACTGAAAAAAGGTATGGAAGAAAGTGGGTATAAGACTTTACCTGAAGTTACTTTGACATATGATACGAACGATTTGAATAAATCTGTTGCGCAGGTATTGCAAGAAATGTTCAAGAAAAACTTGGGCGTGGACGTCAAGCTGGAAAGCAAGGAATGGAAAGTCTTCTTGGACGAGCAACGGGCTAGCAAGCATCAAATGTCTTTAAGTACCTACTATGCCGACTATGCCGATCCGCTGAACTTCATTGAAATATTCCAAACAGGTCATCCGGGAAATCGAATTAACTACAGCAACAAAGCGTTCGATGAATTGATTCAAAAAGCCAGCATCGAGCCGGATGAGAAGAAGCGTTTCTCCATCATGCACGACGCCGAAAAAACATTCTTCGAGGATATGCCGGTGCTGCCGCTCTTCTACAGCACGAAAGCATATATGGAACGTCCGAACGTCAAGGGTATTATTCGCCACCCAGCATCACTCATCGATTATAAACAAGTGGAAATTACTGCTAAATAAACAAAAATGCTTACAACAACAATTAGAAAAGGGTATCTCAATACCCTCTTCTTTCTTATCCAGATCTAATACCGATGTGATGAAAAAGGAGGTAAACCGGTGTCGAGATACCTGCTAAAACGTATTTTGATGATGATTCTCACACTGTGGATCATCGTTACATTGACGTTTGTCCTCATGCATCTCATACCTGGCGATCCGTTTTCGGCGGAGTCCGGCAAACTGCCCAAACAGGTTGTGGAGAACTTGCGTGCCAAATATCATTTGAATGATCCCTATCCGGTGCAATATTTTTATTATTTGAAAAATTTAGTGACGCTTGATCTAGGTCAATCGATAAAAAGCGACATGCGCAGCGTAAACAGTATGATTGGTGATGGATTTCGGGCATCGGCTTTGCTAGGCATCCAAGCGATGTGCATATCCCTCGTTTTCGGAATTTTCTTTGGTATTGTTGCGGCGCTTAATCGCAATCGTATACCGGATTATGTGATGACAATTCTAGCGATTGCCGGTATTTCAATTCCGAGCTTTCTGATGGCTCCTCTTCTCATCAATTACCTTGCCATTAAAATGCCGATTTTTCCGGTAGCTACTTGGGGAACATGGATGCACACTGTACTTCCTTCCCTCGCGCTATCGTTTGGTCCTCTGGCCATCGTAGCGCGGTATATGCGTACAAATATGATCAATGTAATGAGACAGAATTACATTCGTACGGCGGAAGCGAAAGGTATTCCCATGCATTTGATCGTAATTAGGCACGGCATTCGCAATGCTATTTTACCGGTTATCACCTTTCTCGGTCCACTGATGGCGGCGCTGATTACCGGAACGTTTGTGGTGGAAAAAGTATTTGCAATTCCAGGAGTCGGCAGGTATTTCGTTGAGGGTATCTTTAACCGCGATTATCCGGTCATTCTAGGAACGACCATTTTTTATAGCACGATTCTAATTTTGGCTGTGTTGATGATTGATATTGCGTATACCTTGATCGATCCGCGCATCAAATTGACCGTCAAGGAGGAATAGAAAAAATGATTACAGAATCGAAATTGGATACATCGTTTCGCCCACTTAACAAGCAGATATTCGAGAACGCTTCTACTCGTCCGAGCCTCACGTATGGGCAATTAACCTTACGCAAATTGTTTAAGAATAAACTGGCCATGGTTGGATTCACGATCATTGTGATGATTCTCATCATGGCGATCATCGGTCCGTATATTGCGCGATATAGCTTTTCCGATCAAAGTTTGCTCGAGGCTAACCTGACGATCTCGAAAGAACATTGGTTTGGCACAGACGATTTGGGCCGGGACGTATTTGCAAGAACTTGGTACGGCGCTCGTATTTCTCTGACGATTGGAGTGATAGCCGCGCTCATCGACTTAGTTATCGGTGTAACCCTCGGCGGGATCGCCGGTTTTACGGCAGGACGCGGTAAACGAGGTGAACGGATCGATAATGTCATCATGCGCGTGATTGAAGTCCTGAGCGGGTTGCCCTATTTATTGGTCGTTATTTTGCTGATGGTGATTATGAGGCCCGGAATTTGGACGCTCATCACGGCCTTAACAGTTACTGGATGGGTAGGCATGGCCCGGCTCGTTCGCGGCCAAATTATGCAGCTTCGCTCACAAGAATATATCCTCGCGTCGCAAGTATTAGGGGTTTCATCCGCGCGAATTATATGGAGACATTTAATTCCCAATACGAGCGGGATTATTATTGTGACACTGACCTTTACGGTTCCTGCAGCGATTTTTTCGGAAGCATTTTTAAGCTTTTTGGGTCTGGGAGTTCAAGCACCTATTGCGAGTTGGGGAACGATGACGAACGACGCTTTGGGTGTCATCCTAACCGGAGATTGGTGGCGCCTCTTTTTTCCGGGACTTATGATATCGCTGACTATGTTTGCTTTCAACGTGTTTGGAGACGGTTTGCAGGATGCGTTGGATCCAGGTCTTAGCGATTAGGGGGAAGAGTGATGGAACATTTATTAGAAGTAACAAACTTGAAGGTTAATTTCAAAACGCATGGTGGAGAAGTGAAAGCGGTGCGCGGCGTTTCGTTCCATGTCGATCACGGTGAAACGGTTGCTATCGTAGGCGAGAGCGGCTGTGGGAAAAGCGTGACAGCTCTTTCAATCATGGGTTTGATTCCGATCCCTCCGGGTAGACTCGCTGATGGCCAGATTCGATTTAACGGCCAAGACATCACCCAACTCTCTAAAAAGGAATTGCTGAAGATGCGGGGCTCTGAAATGGGGATGATTTTCCAGGATCCGATGACAGCGCTAAATCCGACGATGAAAATAGGCCGGCAGCTCACGGAAGGGCTGGTTTATTACCACGG
Source organism: Paenibacillus sp. N3.4 (assembly GCF_008017805.1). Classification (GTDB taxonomy): domain Bacteria; phylum Bacillota; class Bacilli; order Paenibacillales; family NBRC-103111; genus Paenibacillus_E. Next base: position 5,905 of record NZ_VRTT01000125.1, read on the forward strand.
ATTATCCAAAAAGGAAGCCCGCATGAAAGCCATAGAACTGCTCAATAAGGTGGGAATATCGGATCCGCAGAAACGGGTCGATCAGTATCCGCACGAGTTTAGCGGCGGCATGCGGCAGCGTGTCGTGATTGCGATTGCGCTGGCATGCAATCCGAAACTGGTCATCGCCGATGAGCCAACAACTGCTTTGGATGTGACGGTGCAAGCGCAAATCCTTGATTTGATGAAGGAATTACAGGAACAAACGAGGCTTTCTATTATTTTGATTACCCATGATTTGGGGGTTGTTGCGGAAATCGCTCACAGGGCAGTAGTCATGTATGCCGGCACCGTGGTGGAATCTGGGACTACGCATGATCTGTTTACGGAGCCTAAACATCCTTATACATGGGGACTGATGAAGTCGATGCCGCATCTGGATGGCGAACAGAAGAAGCGGTTGGTTCCAATCGAAGGAACCCCTCCCGATTTGTTCAATCCGCCGAAGGGCTGCCCGTTTGCGGAGCGCTGCGATTATGCAATGGAAATCTGTGCGGAGCAGACGCCGGTTGTCAGATATTTCGGTAACGGCCATCACGCGGCGTGCTGGCTGCATGATGAGCGTGCCCCTAAATTCAAGGAACTCATAGCAGTCGGGAGGCAAGCCTAATGTCTGAAATCCTTGTTGAAGTTAATAATTTGAAGAAATATTTCGCTCAAAAAGCTGGAACGAATCTAAAAGCTGTAGATGGCGTATCCTTTGCGATTCGGAAAGGGGAAACATTCGGGCTTGTCGGAGAGAGCGGCTGCGGTAAATCAACCTTGGGGCGGACGATCGTTCGATTGTATGAGAGCACGGAGGGCGAGGTCCGGTTTAAGGGGAAAAATGTCCATCAGCTTTCACGAAAAGAAAGCAAGCAGTTTAACAGCGATGTCCAGATGATCTTTCAGGATCCTCATGCCAGCCTGAATCCCCGCATGAATGTCCGCTCTATTATTGCCGAAGGAATGAAAGTCCAGGATTTAAGCGGCAAAGATAGAGCGGAACGGGTTCGCGAGCTTCTGCAGCTTGTCGGACTTCGACCTGAACATGCCGACCGATATCCGCATGAATTCAGCGGCGGGCAGCGCCAACGCATCGGGATCGCTCGAGCGCTTGCGGTCGATCCGCAGTTTATTATCGCAGATGAACCGATTTCGGCGCTGGATGTATCCATTCAAGCACAAATCGTCAATTTGCTTGAAGATTTACAGCATAAACGCGGATTGACGTTTCTGTTCATCGCGCATGATTTGTCAATGGTCCAGCATATTTCCAATCGGATTGGCGTCATGTACTTAGGTAAAATGGTCGAGCTTGCGGGAAGTATTGAGCTCTATAAAAAGCCGCTGCACCCGTATACGCAGGCCCTGCTTTCGGCCATTCCTATTCCCGATCCGACTGTCAAAAGGGAGAGGATCGTGCTGGAAGGGGATTTGCCGAGCCCGTCCAATTTGCCGAGCGGATGCAGATTTCGGACGCGCTGTCCTCAAGCGATGGAACAGTGCAGCGTCATGGAGCCAGAATGGAAAGAAATTCAGAGTGACCACTGGATTGCCTGTCATTTATATTAACCTATAGAAAGGTTGTTTATATTGAATACTCGCATCAAAAGGCTATATTCTTTTATGGAAGAACGGTCATTAGACGCCGTGATGATTACGCAGCCGAAACTGATTTATTACTTCACCGGCTTTTATACGGAGCCACATGAGCGCTTTCTCGCGCTTGTTTTGCCGAAGGGAAAGGAGCCATTTCTCTTCGTTCCCATGCTGGATCTCGAGAAGGCGGAGCAGGCTTCCAACTGCAAGAAAATTTACTCATTTAAGGACTCTGAGGACCCATTTGAAGTTCTCAAAGGCAAACTGCCATCCACTATTAGACGAGTAGGATTACAAGAAGGCTATGTAAATGTAAAACGTTACCAAGCATTGATGAAAGCTATTGGAGCGGAACAATCGGTCGATCTGGAAGAACGGCTTACGGAGATGCGCGTCATTAAAAGCGCGGAGGAAATCGTCACAATTAAACGCGCGATCGTCTGCATCGAAAACGTGCTTCACGCAACACTTCCAAAGGTGAAAGTCGGCGTAACCGAAGTTGAAATCGTGGCCGAACTCGAGTATCAGATGAAGCTGTTGGGAGCTGACGGACCTTCTTTTGACACATTAGTGCTGTCGGGCGAGAAAACGGCAATGCCGCATGGTGTATCGGGAACACGTAAGATCCAAAGGGAGAGTTTCTGTTAATTGACGCAGGGGTTTTTGTTGATGGGTATGCTTCTGATTTGACAAGAACGTTTGCGGTAGGCGATGTCGACGAGAAGCTAAAGGTGATGTATGAGACGGTTTTGCAAGCCAATCAACAGATGATTCAAGCTGCGCGTCCGGGTGTTACTTATGCAAGCTTAGACCTCGCTGCGCGTAATGTCATTGCTAAGAAGGGGTACGGTGAGTATTTTATCACTCGCGCAGGTCATGGATTCGGACTGGAAATCCACGAATACCCGTCTATACACGAGAACAACTACGATCTTCTGCCTGAAGGGTCCGTATTCACAGCTGAACCAGGCATCTATATGCCTGGAATTGGTGGAGTTCGTATCGAAGATAATGTGTTGGTGACAAAAGAAGGCGCAGAGGTATTGACTTCTTTTCCAAAAGAGCTGACCATCATCGGATCGTAGTGTTAGGGCTTCGGCTGTAACAAGCACTTCAGAACTTATTTTGTAAAAGTACTTCAAAACATATCTGTAATTCAGGTTGTTTCCCCGAAAGTACCACTTCAAAACTTAATTTGCAAATCATTTTCACAAATAAAGCTCTGAAGTAATTAGGCGTTCACTCTATTGGGTGAACGCTTATTATTTTTGGCATGGTGGAGGAGAATAATATCCTAGCTGATGAACGAACACTTTCTCAGGTGGATTGTTAAATACATGGACGCAAGATGCCCGGGCGATTAAGCTAAAGGACAGTAGAGCGAATGGTATATCGTTAAAAATATCATTGAATAATATTACAATTAAATGCATGAATATACATTTGTTGGAGGATTATTTGGTGCATGATGCGATAGAAAAAATAAATGAAGCGATTTTATTATGAACGGAATGCTATAATTCGGGTAGAAGATAGAAAGGGGACCGCCATGTATAAACTGTTGATTTTGGATGACGAACCCATTATTTTGGATGGCTTGAAGCATATCTTGAACTGGAACGAGCTTGGTTTTGATATAGTTGCTACGGCATCCGATGGCTTGGAAGGTCTGGAGAAGATTCAGGAGCAAACACCGGATTTTGTGATCACAGATATTCGGATGAAATTTATGGACGGGTTAACTTTCATTAAGGAAGCCAAATCTGTTCACCCAGGAATCATGTTTGTAGTCTTAAGTGCTTTCAGTGATTTTGAATATGCCAAAGAGTCAATCCAATTAGGAGTGTACAATTATATTTTAAAACCAGTTGACCGCTCAACAGAAAATCATCGAGATGGCAACTTCTTTTCAAAATCCATTATTAAAGGATACTGACTCTCCACAAAATGGTTTTTTATGGTTTGTTAAAGATCATTCTGATTTACGCAATGAAATCGGTGAGTTGATTCCCAAAGGCTCTTATCAAATACTAGGCTACACGGGTGTAACTTTACTTGTTATTCCTGAATATCAAACCATAGCAGTTCGTATGTTCAACAGTTGGGGTTCTCCTTCTGGATATAACTACCTTGTTATTTGTGATTTGTTATCCATTTTTCAATGATACTAACTTGTTTGTGGTCGTCGAGTGCATAAGAGGCTCCGAACTTATGTCGTACTTTCAAATTTTCTCCACCTTGAGGTAATGACCATGCTTGAACATCGTTTACCACTTCGTAGGCATAACGTAATGCCTTAAGTTCATCATCCGATACTCGTCCATGCTCTATACCTTTCCGTGCTTTAGCAACTAACTGAGCTGCGTTTTTGAAATCCTTTCGTAATTCATCGCTTGAAGTCACTTCAGCAAATCTCTCATAGACTTCTGTTTTAAGAAAATTGTATTCGAGCAGTTGCTTCCATTCTTCAGAGCTTGTTTTTTTATGGTTATCAAAATTTCCCACAAGTGCATTAAAGCGCCCGTAAAGAGCATATAAGTCTTTTCGAATCGATTCATCATTTGTAACTTTCGCAAGATAGGTGTTCATTTCGTTTTCGGTTGGACTTGCCGTTGTTTCTACAATCGCCCCTTGAACATCCTTCGATGGGGTAGGAAAAGGGCTAGGAATAGAGCTAGGGCTAGGTGAAGGTGTAGGTACAATAGCTGATATCGCAGGAGAGAGTTCTGACACGCTTTGCGATTCTTCAGAGTGGTTTACCATCAGAAGGCTCGCTACTCCGATTATGAAGAGAGAAATGATACCACGGAAAATTTTAGCGTTCATAGCGATGCCTCCAGTGATTACTAATTCGTTTTCACATGGAAAATAAATCCATTGTATAAAGTATACCCTTATCAACGAAAATTCGTAAATCAAAAGATACATAAACAAGTCACAAATGGTGATTTGTTTAGGACATAGATATGTGTATGCCCCCTATAGGGTGGTACTGAGTACGAGAGTACAATAGTGATGAGGACACCAAATGTTAAAATGGGGCTTAATTTACAAAGAAATATAGCGAGGAGCTTGCTTCGGGCGGCTCAACATTTGCTCATTGAAGTAACGGACATAGTAAGTATGGAGTATATAAATCTAAAGGGGCTGGAAGATAGTGGGAAACGGATGAATAATGAGCACAAAGGAATAAAAATACAATGTCAAAATAATCATTTTGTAACCAGTGGTTTAAATCGTGATTTTGGTTATGAAATTAGAGTCCTAAGTAAAGAAAGACTGGAAATTCATTGTCAAAAGGCCCTGATATATCTGATTGATTTTATCATTGATACAAAAGCTGTAATAAAACCATATCAAACTATAGCTTACTATTCGTGGATACTCAAGCTCGTACCACACACGGATTTTTATTACGATCTTTGGGAGCTTGTTAACGATGAAGGATTATTCGCCGAAGGTATCGATTACACGGCGGAGCTTATCTCTAGCCAGGAAGAGGAATGTACGAAGAGAGGTATGCGTCCTTATTTTCCTACTTTTGGGCAAAAGTTAGCTATTTCTAAAGGTGTGTATGAGGGTATGGATTGTGACGGTGTAAGGTATCCCAGCCCCGATCATATGACTGGGTGGTATATTACAACAGATCTTTATGATGGTAACATAGATTCACTCATGGTCGTTCATTATTATCATCTAGCTTTCAAAAGGCCAGATTTGCTTACATACCTTGCACTTCCTCACGGATTTCGCTTCTCGAAATATGCTTCCAATAGTGAAGCTTGGTTCGATGTAAAGGTATTTAGCAACAATTAAAGAGGGACAGCCAATGGGTTACCTACTGCCACTCATTAAATTTTGCAGCATGTTGAACTCTATTGGGAGATTAACGGAATAGAGAATGGCACTAAGAATATTTATTGTTAATATATAGTAATATATCTTCGGAGCAAAGAGTTTCAATTTAAGGCGGGAAGTGATTTTATTACCATTGCTAAGAAGAATTCAAGAACAATTATAGTTGAAGAGGAAATGTATAGATGGACTGTGTCGCCTGACAGTGGTTACTTAGTTTTTGTTACAGAACACGGGAAAGTAAAGGGAAGAAGAATTGAGATTTATGTTACTTCTGACATTAATAACCTCTGGGGGAGATTTCCTGATGTGAATGATATGAATCTAAAGGTAATAAAGCCTAGAGATGTATCCCATTTCATAACACAGGCAATTCATCATGGTTGGGATCCCAAAGAAGCAGGGAAACCGATTGTATTTGACTTAGCTGGTGACACGTTACTAAAACGTAAATTAACATATTAAGTAACTTCCATAAAATTGAGCTAACGAAGAAGCGTTAAGGTATTGGGTAGGAATGTTGAGTTATGGGAATATTTTACCATGTCGGAGGATGAAATATTGGAATACTTTAAGAGATTAAGGCAGTTTGTTGGCAATAGCCCTCTTATTTTACCTGGAGCATTCGTTATCATTGTAAACGAACACGAAAAAAATAATGTTACAACACAGACAAGATAGGCAGTGGGGTTCTCCTGGTGGACTAATGGATTTAGGTGAATCTCTAACTGAAACTGCTGTAAGGGAAGTTTTGAGGAAACTTGATTAAGAATAAGCAACCTGAAGTTACTGGATATTCTTTCTGGACGAGATTATTTTTATAAAATAACTAACGGTGACGAATTTTACTCAGTAACAGCAGTTTATACAACGCGGTCTGTTGAAGGGGAATTAAATATTCAGGAATCTGAGGCAAAGGAGATAAGATGAAACCTTCTCAATTCTAGCAAAGCTAGAAATAATTTACTCAACTTTCGCACCTACGAAAAGCTAGTTGAGCCTTATGGTTGCAAGGGTTAATGGAGAAATTTTGCTCATCTTGACAGAAAAACACCCTCTTTGTT
>NZ_VRTT01000126.1 GCF_008017805.1 Paenibacillus sp. N3.4
CCCCGAACCCCGAACCCCTTCAATCTGTATCACCACCAGCTTTCTCGCGGAACATGGATGTCTTATTTTTTGGTGATAACGCTTACATCGTGTTCTCTCGGAACGACAATCCGTTATTTGCTCTTAATAGAGGCTAGAACGCGGCTAAACAACAAAATAGCGGATCCTCGTTCCGCCTACCGCCCAGCATCGACACAATCGCCAAAATAGCGGATCCTCGTTCCCCGACAACCTCAGCTAAGCAGCTGATATGTCCGAATTCGCTCCTGACCGCTCATGACAATCAGCAGCTTCTTGTCCACCAGATTACGAAGGAGCGTGCGCGTATGTCTCGTGCTGACTTTGAGGTGATCCGACAGCTCTGTAGGGGCAAAAGGGCGAAGCACCCTGCGTGCAAAGCGTAGCGTTTCGCTTTCCAGCCATGACAAATCGTCCGGCACGGCCGCCGAAACGAATTTTCCGATCAAGGAAAGCACCAACTGCTGACACTGCTTCGGCGTTTCGGTTATCGAGGAATAGGCGATCGGCATGACCACCCATCCGTCCAATGCAAGGAGACAATGCCGCCAGCATAAGTCCTTGAATCTCCATGCTTCGATATCGCGCGCGTGAGAGCCGTAACCTTGCACCTCAATAACACCTTTAGCACCCCCAGGCATGTAGGCGAGGTCCAAATATCGGTACCGATTGGAGAAATCGCGTACCTCCCATTCCGGATAAAGATGCTCAAAATGCCCAACTACCGGGTACCAAATCGTGCGCAGAAATTCCGCCTCCGCATGGCCTAACCCTTTCTCCAGACGTTCACGTCTTCTCCCATTTGTTTCTTCCTTGACCTGCCGCTGCATAAACTGCTCAAATGCTTGTTCAAACATCATACATCAACCTCCATGATACTGGCCCCAATCAAAAACGCCGCCCCAAACCACGAGGACAAAGTAAGTTCTACTTGTGCCTACATAGGATTTGGAGCGGCGTGTGCTTCACGACCATTTAATGACTAGTATAGGGCAAAAGAAAGAGTCACGCTAGATACCTACAACCGAAAGTTAAAAAAGCATAAACGTGCTTAAAATGAATCATGTGCTTACCAACCTCTCAAAATTATAATGAAACTTGTTAAGTAGAATAGAAGGATGGTGAACGAAATTTGATGAGCATATGGGGAATAAAGAAAAATGTAAGCGGTTTAATGAGTATGCTGTTGGCGATTTCCCTGTGTCTTAGCTTATGGCCTGAACAGGCCGCAGCACTCGCAGCAAGCGAATCGCTGCAAGAAAGCTTCGAAACCTACGGCAACGTACAGTCGGGATTTGCGTTACCGGTTGGAAGCGCCGTCACCGCATCGCAGCCGTGGAAGGCAGCAATTGGCGGAACTGTCAACTGGGCAGTTTACGAAGAAACGTCCCCAAGCGGTGCGCCAAACCATTTTTTACGACAAACTGATCCTTCTACGGCTGCATCCTTTGTGGTGACGAACGAATACTGGGGGAACAGCGATCCAACGATCACAACCGACAGCATCACACTGTCAGGGAAGGTGAAGGTAATGGGCCCAAACAGCACCTACGCGGGACTCGTTGCCAAATATTCAGGAACCGGCTCCACGCGCACCTACTACCGATTCATGATGAAGAAGAACACAATTAGCTACCAATTTTACTTGGAAAAGGTGACAGGAAATACGAGAGCGGCCGTCACGCAAACTCCGGGAACTCCGAATGCAAGCGGCATCTCGATCCCGAATGAAACGCTAGTTTCCTCTTACGATACGCTTGGGTACATGCCTCTCAAGCTGAATGTCATCAAGAACACAGATTCCACATTAACGCTGGAAGGTTTTTACGGCAGCACGCTCGTCTTGTCCGGCACCGATACTGCACCATTTAACACGGGCCATGTCGGTTTGTACAGCAATGCTGGTACGACGGCTTTTGACGACATTGAGGTGTCCGCTTATACAGTTGTTGTGCCGACGATCCCGGATGCTCCAACGGACGTATCTGCAACTCTTCCAGGCACCGGAGCAGTGAAGCTCACTTGGATGGCATCCAACCATGCGACAAGCTACAATGTGAAAATGGCTTCCAGCGCGGATGGACCTTTTACCACTATCAACAGTACTCCCATCACATTGAACAGTTTTACGGCAAGCAATTTAACGGTAGGTCAAACTTACTACTTTGTTGTCAGTGCCGTGAATGCAGCGGGCGAAAGCGGCAACAGTTCACCTGCGCTGTCCGCGGTTCCACAACCGAATCCGCCGGTTACCGTCACGAACTCGACCCAGCTGGCTCAAGTGCTTAAAGCGGCAGCACCTGGGGATGTTATTGAACTTGAGAACGGGAGCTATGCCGGTTTCGGAGTCACCGGGGTTAACGGTTCGCCCGACAAGCCGATTGTTATTAGAGCGAAGAACAAAGGCATGGCGGTATTCAATGCAACTGGCATTCGTTTCACCAATAGCTCCTACATTACAATGCAGGATATAGAGTTCTCAATGAGCAGCGCTGCGACCAACTGGGTGCGATTGACCGGGTCCCATCATATGCGCGTTACCAATAACTATTTTCACTCACCGGGTACGGCCACGTCGGCAACCAAATCAACTTGGGTGCTCATCGACGGCCAGAACAGCCACCAGAACCGGATCGACCACAATTTAATGGAAAATAAGAAGGATACCGGCAAATTCATCACCTTCGACGGATTCCGAGACACAGCAGCAGGCATCTACGAGATTACGCAAAACGATATGTTGGAGTACAACATTTTCCGCAACACCTTGCCTCGGCAAGAGAACGAATCGGAGGGCATCCGACTCGGCGTGAGCGATTTGGTTCATCTAAACGCCTATGCGGTCATTCAGTACAATATTTTCGATCATGTGGATAGCGATCCGGAAATTATTTCGGTCAAAAGCAGCGCGAATACGATCCGCTACAACTATTTTATCGAATCGTTGGGGACGGTATCTCTTAGATCGGGCAATGGCTCGAGTGTATATGGCAATATGTTTATCGGCAACGGGCGGATAGAGCCTGCGACCGACCCTGACGGTATAGATTTAGGCCCAGGCGGCGTGCGTGTGTATGGCGAGAATCATAAGGTTTACAACAACTATTTCCAGGATCTGACGGGGACCGTGTGGGACGCGGCGATTACTTTCACAACCGGCGATAATGACAATATGACACAGCCAATTTCCAGAACAGCTAACCATTATATTGCCAAAAATGCACTCATCGCCAACAACATACTTATCAATAACAAAGGCAGCATCGAGCTTGGGATGACTCGTTATGGCCGCGCGCCGGAAAACCTAACGTTTATCAATAACATCGTCGTCAGCGGGCAGCAAGAATTGATCAAAATTATGACGCCGATTCCAGGACTTGTATGGTCCGGCAATATGATGTTTCCACAAAACGGCGTTCCTCTTATTACCGGCAACACCGCGCCGCTTAGCGAGTCTGAGGTTAAGGTGGCCTACCCACTGATGCGCGACGAGGTGCTTGAGCTTGACCGAAACGAGTATGCCTGGTTATGGACATCAAGCGAATACGAACGACTTAGGACGATCAGGTATAAAAAGCTAACGCCGAGCAGCCCAGCGATCGACGCTTCCTTAGACAGTCGCGGCTCGTTATCCCTGATAACCGAAGATATGGAGCATGAGCCGCGTGTTGGCATGCCGGATGCGGGGTCGGATGAGTAAACACCAGATTCACTAACGGATTTGACGGCACCTTCACCTTGCTTATTTGGAACGGAGCCGACACATCGGGGACACCTGCGTTTCAAGCCATGAATCAGGAGTTCAAGGGCAACATTAAAGTTAAGAGCGGGCAACAACCACGGCAGCAACGGCATGAGGGAATCATGTTCTTATATGCGGCGCATGATTGCATTTGCAAACACCAAAGAGGGCTGCGAGGAACAAGCGATTCTCCTCACTGTCAGCTCTCGCTTTTAAAAAAGCACAAACCTGCTTAAATTCGATCATGTGCTTGTCGGGTGCCAATATCTATAATGGGTCTTAATTCTTTGGAAAATGGATGAGAGAAGGAACGGATATCAATTAGGTTCCGATCTCCCCAGTATTTTAACCAGATAGAAAGAGTGGAGTGAAACCATGCTGCCTAATAATGTGTTTTTTCATAATGTGATGGAATTGGAACAGAGGTCTTACTTGCCGGGCCTGCGGCTTCAGCGGTTTCCGAGGCAGGTTCGCGAATCCTTAACGGAAAAAGGGCGCATGAAGGCCGTCGAATCAAACGGTTGCGAGCTAAGGTTCGTGACAGAAGCAAGGTACATCAGAGTGACTATGGCCTCTCAGGAAAAAAATGGGCAGGTGCTAGTATTCAAGGGAGATCTGTTCCATGCTGCTTATGACCTGAAGGCCGGTGTTGTGACGACTATTGAATTGGAAGAACCGGAAAGATTCGCTGAGGTGATACCGGAGAAGCTGAATAACGCGGCATTTTCGTCGAAGGTCTGGCGTGTGTTTTGCGACCGATTCAGCGCTATCTTTTATGATATAGATGCATTCGGATTCGTGGTTCGTCCGCCTGAACGTCACGAGGTTCCGCAGTTGACGCTGCTCGCATATGGTTCGTCAATTACACAGGGGGCTGGAGCGTTAAGCCACTACAACTGCTATGTCCAGCAGACCGCTCGCAGGCTTGGCATTGATGTGCTGAATTTGGGCCTTAGCGGATCGTGCTTTTGTGAGCCCGAGTTGGCGGATCATTTGGCTGCGCGGGACGACTGGGACATCGCCTATCTGGAGATGGGCGTAAATATGAGGGGAGTCATTCCCGTTGAGGAATTTCAGAAACGGACTGCCTATTTGTTGGATGGGATCATCGAGCGTTACCCTGAAAAGCCGATTTTTCTGACGTCTATATTTCCAAACCGCGCTACCTATTTCCAAGATTCGACTTACTCGTTCAGCGAGGCTGAGAAGCGTTTCAACGAAGTGTTGGAGCAATATTACGCAAGTCGTCATCACGAGAATCTCATCTTGCTGGACGGCAAGCGGATTATGACGGATTTCACTTCATTAACGAGCGATCTAATTCACCCTTCGGATTATGGTCATATCGTGATGGGCGAGCATTTGGCAGGTTTTTTACGGCCTACTGTGGATAAGTTACGGGCTGCATAGGTTAATCAATATACTAAAAACAGCAACATTTTGGGAGGAAGATATCATATGAACATCAACTTAACCGGTAAAATTGCACTTGTCACAGGATCTAACGCAGGCATCGGGCGTGCCATCGCGCTTGCGCTTGCGGTTAACGGAGCGAAGGTCGGCGTAAACTGCTTGAACAACGTAGCTCAAGGCGAGGAAGCGGTCGCTGCGATTCGTGCGGCTGGCGGCGAGGCGATCTTGGTGCAGGCGGATGTGACGGATCCGGTGCAGATCGATCGTCTGGTGAACGAGGTGGAGCAGGCTTTCGGCGGTACGATCGACATTCTCGTCAACAATGCGGGGCATCTGGTACAGCGTGTACCGAACGCAGAGATGACCGAGGAGATGTACGAGCGGATTATGAACGTCAACCTCAAGAGCACCGTTTTTATGTGCAAAAGAGTGCTGTCCGGGATGAAAGCCAAAGGGTACGGGCGCATCATTAATATGTCGTCTGTCGCTGCGCATAACGGCGGCGGGCCGGGTTCCAGCATTTATGCAGCGAGCAAAGCGGCTGTGATGGCTTACTCAAAGGGGCTGGCGAAGGAATTGGCAGCGGGTGGCATTACCGTGAATAACGTGTCTCCCGGCTTTATCGGGAACACGATGTTCCACTCAACTTTCACGACGGATGCAGCGCGTCAAGCGACGATAGGCGGCATTCCGCTGCAGAGGGAAGGAACACCGGAGGATGTAGCGGGCGCGGTTCTGTATCTGGCATCGGATCTCGCCGCCTATCTCACAGGTGAAACGATTGAGGTTAACGGTGGGATGATGATGCGATGAGCAGAGCTGTGCGGTTGAATGAGAAGCTGGACTCTAAGGTGCAGCGGCTGGAATGGGTGAAGGGTATAGCGATTTCGCTGAAGGAAGAGATCGACCGGCTGCGTGACGCAGGGAGCTTGTCAATTCCGCTGGAGCCCGGCGGATGGTGGCACCAGTATGTGTGCCCGAAGCACCATACGGAGCTTGAATTCGATCCTTTCGTTGCCGATGCTGCGCAGTTCCTTTGTCCGCACGGCTGTGAGGTTGAAGGCGCCGAATACCGGGGCGCTTGGCTCGTATTTAAGCATCAACTGCTGGCGCGTGTGGCGCTGCAATCTGCTGCGGTGTATGCGGCGCTGCGCGAGGCGTCGTATGCTGAGCTGAGTAAGCGGCTGATCATAGAATATGCGGCGCAGTTCCCTTTGTATCCGGTACATCCGGATGCGCAGTCATGGATGCTCAGGGGTCGCGCGTTTCATCAAGCGTTGACCGAGGCGATCTGGTCTACGACGCTGATTAGGGCATACTTACTGCTGCTGGATGAGGGAGTCGTGTTCAGTGGCGAGGAGCAGGGCAAGATCGATACGTTCTTGACGCTGCTCGATACGAGCATGACGGAGTATCGCGGCATTCTGGTTCATGAGCGGAAGAATGCGGAAAACAACTATACAGCTTGGCTGAACGCATCGCTGTCCTGTGTGTATGCCGCCCGTCGGGATCGGCAGTCGATCGGGGAGCTGATCGTGGGGGAAGGCGGCTTCCGCCACCATCTGTCGATCGGCGTGAAGCCCGATCAGCTTGAGTTCGAAGGCAGCACGTATTATCACATATTCGTGCTGCGTGCATATTTGATCTCCGCCGAGATGGCCGAGCGGTGCGGCATCGATCTGTACGCGTGCGAAGGCACGGAGGGGCAATCGATTCAAGGCATGTTCGTGGCTTTGGCGGAGCTGGCCGACGATCAGGGCGTGCTGCCTGCGCTGCACGACGGACCGATGGGGCGGCTGCCTTACGCCCGTGAGATTGCCGAGATCGCCGAGCAGGGGCTTGCCCGCTATGCGATCGAGGGGCTCGCCCCGATCCTGCGCGAAGCTTACCGGCAGATGGGCTCGCCGGACGGTTTGCGCATCCAGCTCGAAGCGCTGCTGTACGGGGCAGGGGAAGTGCCGGCCGATATCCGGAACCGTTCATCAGTTAGCTCGAGGGCGGAGCGATCCGCATTGGTATCACCATCTCCACCTCGCGGCTCCAAATTATGGCCGGATTCCGGCTTCGTCGTGGGTAGACATGCGGGTAATCCGCTTTCGTTTCTCGTGGATTTCGGCGAGCACGGCGGCGCACATGGCCATTACGATAAGCTGCATCTTACTCTGATCCATGAAGCTCGTACACTGACGCCGGACTTTGGCGTCGTTCCTTACGGTTCCTCCTTGCGGACGTGGTTTAGTGAAACCGCAAGTCATAACACAGTTTCGCTAGACGGAACCTCGCAAGCTGCACACACGGGCCGTTGCGAACGCTTCGAGCAATCGGAAGCGGCCACTTACGCTTGGCTGCAATCGGATGCTGCATATGCAGAATGTCGACTTGATCGTCATTTACTGCTAACCGGAGACTGGCTGCTGGATTGGTTTCAAGTCTCATTGGAAGGCGGCGTTAGTCGATCCATAGAATGGTGGATGCATCCTGTGGTGGCAGCTGTGTCCGAGCAGCATCAAGAGCTTTCAGCGGAGAAGGAGGAAGCGTACCCCCCGATCAGCATTCAGCCTGCGCTGCCGGATCTGAAAGTGATTGGCCGCTTTGTGGGGGATGAGAAGCAACTCAATTCGGACAATCCTGTATTCATGGAGTCGAGTGATGGGGTAATCGTTCGACCTTCTCATGCGGAGATACATGCTAAGTACACGCTGGTTGAAGGAACGGATGTGTTTCACACGGCGCTTGCGCTTCCCGGCGACGAGCTGCTCGCGGTCCAAACGCCCGGCGATTCCGTCGATCCGAGCGTGCCGCTGACCGCTCTACTTCATCGCCACATCGGGAACCGCGCCAGCTTTATCCACGTGTACCGAGCCAGCTCTGGTGTCGCTTTGAGGCTGGTATCTGACAACACGATTGAAGTTTCTGCTCAAGGTTGTTCAACGACTATTCGCATGTCGCAAGATCAAGGGCTGCAGATTGTTTAGGCAGCTCTGTTTACTCTACAAGCATACCCGAGTTCTGTTGTATCGGGCATGCTTGTATTTGCTTATGAAACACTTGCCCATGGACTATCAGGCGATTCATAGAGTAGCAGCGCGGTTCATTCGGAACAAAGCTCTTCCCAGCACGTGATTGAGGCTTCTTTTGCCGGGAATGCTGCAGTAGGTTTGAAAGTGAGCCAGTCTTGTGTATAGACCGTGTTGAAAGAAGAGGCCAGCATGACTTATACAGGAACACTTTCAGCCATGGAGCATTTACCGGTTACGTTTACAGCGAACGAATATTCGGGGGAAGTCATGGCCATAAGTTGGATCTTCGCTCGAACAGAGTGAATAGATCCGGCTTATTTTTTTGGTTTTTAGATGAAACTAAAGCAAAATAGTTTAACTCGATCGGAATCGAACCTATGCAATGAAGGTTTTGCGGACCTCTTCTATTACGCCCTTTCCTTGGGGAATGAGCCGGAGAGGGCTCTTTAATTTTGTAGATATCAAGTTCGTCCAATAGTTCCTTCGTGGTATAGTTTTTGAATGTTTAAGCTGCTCTTTTGATATTTGATCAAATATCAAATATCATGTTTACATCGTTAATTTAAATGTGATATTATATCAAATATCAAATAAAAGAAATGAAGAGGAGAAAAAAGTATGAATGTAACACCGGAATCAGCATTAAATGAAACGACTTACTCACGGGTTCGGGATAAATTGCGCGAAGATATTTTATCAGGTGAATTTAAACCTGGCGTACGCTTGCGGATCGTCGATTTATCCAATCGTTACGGCGTCAGTCAGATGCCGATTCGGGAAGCTCTCCAGCAGCTTCAAGGGGAAGGACTCGTTAGTCTGCTGCCTCATAAAGGAGCAAGCGTACGGGAGGTAAACGAGAAGTTCGTATCTGATATGTACGATATCCGAATGGCGATTGAAACGATGCTGGTTTACAATGGCGTATCTTACATGAAGGATAGCGATTACAACAGACTTGTTGCCATTCAAGAGCAATATGAAAAGGCAGCAGAGGACGGCGACTTGTTATTATGCCTGAAACTGAATGAGAGCTTTCATAAAATCATCAACAACCTAGCGCAAAATCCCGAAGCGATTCGCATTATTGATCGGCACTGGGGACTGATTGACAGCATGCGCCAAATATTTGGTTCGAACCGGGGAACCGATATTAGTAACGATCATCGGATGCTGCTGGAGGCTTTGAAAAATCGAGATGCGGAAGCTGCCGCAAATATTGCCAGAGATCACGTCATTAAGGCCAAACAGGATTTGATTACAAGAATGAAAGCAACGGGAAAACCATCTAAAACCTAGATGTAGTTTTCGTTCATAAATTAAAACGCTTACAAGAGAAGGGGGCTGAGCGTGTTGTATGATCAAACGGTGACGAATCTCAAGGAATCCTCAAAGTCACTGGAGCGGAAGAGGAAGTTGTCCCATATTCGAAAAGATAAGCTATTATATCTCATGGCTGTTCCAGGGATTTTGTTCTTTATTGTGTTCCACTATATACCGATGTACGGCATTTTGCTCGCATTCAAAAAGTACAATATCTACCAAGGATTTTTCGCCAGCGAATGGATTGGGTTGGATAATTTCAAAACGTTGTTCAGCATGTATGGATTCGACAGAGCTTTCAAGAATACCATTATCATTTCGCTTTACCAACTGGTATTTGCATTTCCGGTCCCGATTATTCTTTCTATTCTACTGAATGAAATCCGGCATCAATTGTATAAGAAATTCGTTCAAACGGCCATTTATCTGCCTCATTTTGTGTCATGGATTATTATCTCGGGTATTTTGTTTGCCATTTTATCTCCTTCTACCGGTGTGATCAAAGAAATCGCTGGGTTTTTCGGGTATGACAATTTTACCTTCAACCTGCTGAGCAGTAAGGAATACTTCCGGAGCCTGCTTGTCATATCGAATATTTGGAAGGAAGCGGGCTTTGGTACGGTACTATATCTCGCGACCATAGCAACGATTGATCAACAGTTGTACGAGGCGGCAAAAGTGGATGGCGCGAAGAGATGGCAGCAAATTTGGCATATTACGCTGCCGGGTTTACGGACGACGATTGTGATTTTGCTTATTTTTCGTATGGGAAGCATGCTCAACACCGGTCTGGATCAAATATTTGCACTCTACAACCCACAGGTTTACGAGGTTAGCGAAATTTTGGACACGTATATCTACAAACTGGCTTTTCAAGATGCGAAATATGATCTGGCTACAGCATCGGGCTTGTTCAAATCGCTTATTAGTCTAGTCCTAGTTTTATTTACGAACTTTATTGCGAAAAAAATTGATTCAGATAGTGGTTTGCTGTAACCGTTTTCGTACGAAGGAGGTTCATCTGGTGAAAGAGTCATTTGGGGAACGTATATGGTATTTCAGTCTGAATGTAGGCATGTTGCTGCTATCCATTGTTACCTTGTATCCATTTTGGCATGTGCTGATGTATTCGTTGAGTGATCCAAAGCTAGCTATGGGTGGAGGGCTATTTTTATGGATGAAAGGGTTTTCTCTCACTTCATATGAACTGCTGCTTCATAGCAAAGGGATTTACTATGCTTATGGAAACTCCATTTTCCGCTTAGTTATAGGAACTGCGATCAATATTGTGTTGACCGCCATGTTGGCTTATCCCCTATCCATTCGAAGATTTGTGGGAAGAAACATCATTACGCTCATGATTTTTTTCACCATGCTGTTCAGCGGGGGGATGATCCCGACTTACTTGATCGTCAAAGAGCTCGGTTTAATCGATTCCATTTGGTCGCTCATTATCCCAAGCGCTCTCAGTGCATGGAACTTGATTATTTTGAAAAATTACTTTCAGAGCTTACCCGCCGAGCTCGAAGAATCGGCAAACATTGATGGGGCTGCTCCGATGCGCATTTTATTTTCGATCATCCTGCCCGTTTCAGGTCCCGTCATCGCCGCAATTGCTTTATTTTACGGAGTAGCCCATTGGAATTCGTATTTTGATGCTATTCTTTACATCAACTCCGATGCCAAACAAGTACTTCAAGTGTTTTTGCGAACGATGCTGCAGAGCAGCTCCTTACAGCAGGTCCAGGGGACGGATAACTTTGCTGCCTCAATCGGATTGGTCACGGAAGAATCGGTCAAAATGGCTACTGTTGTTGTTTCCGTGATTCCAATGTTGATTGTGTATCCATTTTTGCAAAAATATTACGTCAAAGGCGTCATGGTTGGATCCATTAAAGGTTAGATTTTGAAGAGCGATTGTAAGCTCTCAAAATAGATACATTACTTAGGGGGGTATATATATGGTGAAATTGAAGAAGACAGTCACTTTTAGTTTAATCAGCGTGATGATGATGAGTGCGGTCGCTTGCTCTACTCCAGGGACCACAAGCAAAGAAGGCAATAAAACAGGTGAAAGCAGCAAACCTGCAGCACCGGTAACGGTACGAATATTGATCGACAAGACGACTAATTTTCCTGAAGATAACACGGTAGTCCAGGAAATCCGCAAAAGAACGGGTGTGAATGTCCAGTTTTTGGCCGTGGATGCTCCGGACTTGGAAACGAAAATAAATACGATGATCGCGTCAAATGATATGCCCGATGCATTCCTGAACCCGAATAAAGCGAAAATCAAAGATCTGGTCAGTAATCAAGTGATTATTCCTATGGATGATTTACTGAAGACTAATGGGAAAAACGTTATGGACAACAAAGGTTCCATATTAAAAGGCGCTGCTCAAGTTGATGGCAAAGTGTACGCCATTCCGCGTGGTTGGGGATTCGGAAACGTTTTGACCATACGTAAAGACTGGCTGGATAAATTGAAGCTGCCCGTTCCGAAGACGATCGATGAATACTATACGGTGTTAAAAGCATTCGCTAATCAGGATCCTGACGGCAACGGTCAAAAGGATACGATCGGCGTTGGTGCTTACTTTGCAGGAGGAAAAGAGAGCGACGTATACAGTACGTTTTCTCATATCTTTGCAGCTTACGGCGTTCCGGTCGGAAGGGGCAAGCTGATTGACGGGAAAGTGATACCTTGGGTATTGCAGCCCGGATTCATGGATGGCATCAAATTCCTGAATAAATTGTATAAAGAAGGCTTGTTGGATCCCGAGTTTGCCACGATTTCTAATTTGAAGGAATTTGAGAAGTTATGGAACGGAAAGATGGGGACGTTTGAATTCACCCCGAACGGGATTACG
>NZ_VRTT01000127.1 GCF_008017805.1 Paenibacillus sp. N3.4
TTGGATAAAATTAAGTATTTGTGCCGGGTCTGCTTTTCTGGCAAAATCAAAAGGCCTCACTTGCAGCGTAGCCGTTAAACGATTAATAATATCGAGAGCGTTTCTGGGAACCCAATGCCTTTTCGAGAATATCTTTGGCATAGGCAATACCACCTTGAGAAATAAACTCTTGCGCTTTTAACGATTTATTGCTCATCCAATGAAGCATCGCTTTACTCCTTCTATGTCATATCCATCTAGAGGAACCCTCTCTCGTTGTTTATAAAAAATAGCCCCGCTGCAATCACGAGGCTATATAACTAGTCCTTACTTCTTTTTGAGCTCAGGAAAATTGAGGAGCTTGCCGCCCGTATCCAAATTGCTCTTATCGTACATCACACAATCAATTAGAACGTCCTTCTCTATCTTTTCACCATTAATAAGCTTAAGCGCATTCTGCACAGCGATATCTCCACCTGTCGGCGCATAAATCGTAGCATTCAAAATGCCGTCTTTGACATACGAACGTCCTTCTTGCGCCAATCCGTCGATGCCAATGAAAGCCATCTCTTTCTCTCTCCCTGAAGCTTTAGCTGCTAGATAAGCTCCATGCGTTGACGCATCATTGCCGCCAAATACAATGTCGACTTTATTAAAGCGGCCTAATACAGATTCCATTTCTGCACGTGCATTGGCTTCCAGCCATTTGACGTCCGCCGCAAAAATAACTTCCAGATCGCTTCCCTGAATGGCTTTCTTAAAGCCTTCATGCCGTTCGGCTCCTGGCGTAGAGGTCATAAGCCCTTCCAACTCAACAACCTTCGCTTTCTTGCCGTTGTATTGTTCAACCATCCATTTGCCTACAGCATAACCCAAGGTGACATTATCCGTGCCTATAAATTGCGTGTATTTATCGCCATCCACTCTTCTATCCATGACGAAAATAGGGATATTGGCGGCTACTGCTTTGGCAATAGGTTCAGTAAGGGGTGTGCCTTCAATCGGATTAACGATAATAGCGTCCACACCGGCACTAATAAACTCTTCCAACTGAGATCTTTGACGCAGTACATCGTTCTGAGCATCTTTATAGAGAACCTTTACATTCGCATGTTTCTCCGCTTCCATCTTTACATCAGCGTTCATTTGCACCAACCACGGCTCGCCCAGATTTCCTTGGCTCATCCCGATTGTAATGGTCCCTTTCGTTGTGGTTGAACCTCCTTTTGTGTTTTCCTTGGGTTTATTTTCTCCGCAAGCAGCTAATAACATGGTAATAAGTAACACGATGACAACGGATTTGGCGCTCATCGATCTCTTTGTCTTCATTCTTAAAACCTCCCCATTTTGATAACACATTTTCATCTTTCACACTTCATGCCATTACTTGCTTTTTTTCCGCTGTGCAAGCACAGCAACAACGATGATGAGACCCGTAATCATCAACCTAATAGCTTCGGGCACAGCATTGATACTTAAGATTTTTCCAAATAACCAATCGTCAAGATGCCCAAAAGTGTGAGACCCATACCGCCTCGCCCACCAGCCATACTGGTACCGCCAATCACAACCATGGCAATTGCTGTAAGCTCATAAGCGTTTCCGGTTGCCGGATCTCCTTGTGTTTCTTGAGCAGCCTGAGCAATTCCCGCTACGGCACTCAATATACCTGCGAATAAATACCCCAATGTTTTGGACAGTCTTACAGGAACACCGGAGAGCCTTGCGGATTCCTCATTTCCTCCAATCGCATATAGCTGCCTTCCCCATTTATGTTTGGCAAGCAGAATCCATGTGATGATGACACAAATGATAAAGATGACGGTCACCACATTGATATTGCCGCCGAGTATCCTGGAATCAATGGCCGAGAAAATATCAGGCAGCTTTTTTATTGCGATATTTCCTGATGCATCGGTCACATACGTTGTCACCTTCTTGTCACCCGTAATAAACCTTGCCAATCCTCTTGCAAAAACCATCATGGCTAACGTAGCGATAAAAGGCTGGAGCTTCGCATAAGAAATTAAACTGCCCGATATGGCTCCTATCATAGCTCCTATAACTAAACAAACGATGATCGCCGCCCAGGCCGACCATCCTAAATGGATGGTAAAAACAGAGAACAAAACGGCGGTTAGGCCAAGTGTACTGCCAACGGCAAGGTCAATACCTCCTGTTATGATGACAATTGTCATTGCACACGCCAGAATTCCAAATACGGATGCATGGCGGAGCATATCCCTATGTGTCCCTATTTTCAAGAAGGCACCATCCGCATTAAAGATGAACCCTAAAATAAGCACCAGGGCTAAAGCTAGCAACGCTCTCCCTATTTCGCTTTTCAGCACGGATTTTACCATTCCTGCGCCAGATGTTTGAGGCTTTACGACTACGTTCATGATTTTGTTTTCTCCTTTCCCATAGCTGCTTCCAGAACTTTTTCAGCCGTTGCCTCATCTTGTGTGAATTCCGCGGTTATTTTCCCGCGATGCATCACCATAATCCGATCGCTTAAAGCAAGAAGCTCCGGCATCTCAGAGGTAATCAGCAGAATAGCCATCCCTGTTTGGGTTAATTCATTAATAAGTGCATAAATTTCATGCTTAGCGCCAATATCAATTCCTCGAGTAGGCTCATCCAGCAGTAAGACATGCGGCTTTATTTGCAACCACTTGGCTATAGCGACCTTTTGCTGATTGCCTCCAGACAAATTTCCGACTTCTGTTTCGTAAGATGGGAGACGCAAACCCATCATCTTGCCGTGTTCTTCAGCTACCTTCTTCTCCCTGCTCGCGCTTATCCAGCCCCACTTCGTCAAATTGTTTAAATCCGCCAGACATGTATTATCCGTAATCGACATAGAAAGAACTAGGCCTGTAGCCTTCCTGTCATTGGTCAAAAATGCGATGCCATTTTGGATTGCGTCACCAGGTGATTCAACTTGTATTCGTTTCCCGTTAAGAATAAGCTGGTCTACCGTCTTTTTTTCATACCCTCCAAAAATGCCCATCAGCAGTTCGCTCGCTCCTGAACCCTGCAAACCTGCAATGCCAAGAATTTCGCCACTTTTTACGGATAAACTGACGCCATCAACCAATTTTTTTCCTCTTCCTTGGTTTTCATAGACAGTTACCCGCTCTACGCTAAGCTTCTCTTCCCCAGACAATTTCCCGCTTCTAGCAATAGGCTCAGATATATCGCGACCGACCATCCAATTGATAAGCTTAGGAATAGGCAAATCCTTGGCCAGCGAGGTTCCGACATATTTACCGTCGCGCAGCACCGTTATGCGGTCGGCAAGCCTCTCGATTTCTTCCATCCGATGGCTGATATATACAATCCCGCAGCCACTTGCTTTCAATTTATCGATTAGCGTATATAAGGTTTCGACATCGCGGGCATTGAGTGCACTGCTCGGCTCGTCCATCACGATAACCTTCGCATGAATACTAACCGCTTTCGTTATTTCGATAAGCTGCTGAATGGAAATCGAGCAATTTTCTATCGCCGTATCAATATCAATCTCGATGCCCATATCTTTAACAAGCGCCTGCGCCTTGGCTCTGTGCCGCTTATCCCGCATAAATCCAGCTTTGGTATCCGGCCGGCCAAGAAACAGATTATCCGCTACACTCATTGCAGGAATTAAGGAAAGCTCTTGATGAATCACTGAAATACCAATTTGGTTGGCTTCAAGGGGCGATGAAGGGGCTACCTTTTCACCATTCAACCATATTTCTCCTTGAAAACTTGTATGTACACCAGAGAGAATTTTGATCAAAGTGCTTTTTCCTGCTCCATTTTCCCCAGCAAGAACGTGTACTTCCCCGGGATAAATATCGAAATCTACACCTTCCAACACCCTCACATTTCCGAATTTCTTCCCTATTTGTTTCATTGCAACGATTGGGTCTATCTGATCATCATTCACTTTCCGCACCCCCTTAGTATTCACACATTCGACAGTTAGGCTTATGCTTACTCGCCAACGATTTGAACCCGGACCGTACGTTCTCTGGCGCGAATCTGGTCAAAATCAGCAAAGTATACCCGTCCGAACTGACCCAACTCCAGATTTCCCTGGTGAATGGGAATCGATTCCGATCTGCCAAGCAGACAAGATCTTAGGTGCGCATCTGTATTCAAACTCCAGAAGGCTTCCTCTTTCAGCTGCGTGCTCGCATAATCGATATGTTTAGGACCTGGGTGCAAGTACTGTCCTTCGGTTTGGCAAGTAGGTACTATTTTCTCAAATACCGTTACTAAATCCTGAAGAAGAAACTCGGTTCCCCAGTAATTCGCATCATGGGATTCCTCCTGAATAAGGACACTGCAGGTTGTATGCTGGGAGTAGACGAGAAGAATGCCATTTGTTATACTCGACTTTTCCTTAATTGCTTGTACTTGCTCTGTGACATCATGAAAAGTTGGCCTTCGATCTGACTGGATCGTAAAAGATTCGTGATAGACGGTCATATGTGGATCCCCCTTTGAAATTTGCTGATTACATTCAAGAATGTGCCTTATCCCATGCTTCACGCATAGCTTTAATCATCTCTTCCAGCATGGCGAAAGGATCATCAGCTTTGATAATACCGCTGGTTGAACCCGTTGCTTCCGCGCCTAGCGTTACAAGATCATATACATCCTTACCGCTGCTAATTCCTGCACCATGAAGAACGCGAATACGTGGATTAATAACGTGTATTCCTTTATTTAACTCAACTAGATAACTTCGATTTTGCATACCCTGATGGCCAACGCCAATTAATTCAGGAGGTTCTGCCAAAATAATATTCGGCTCCAGCTGTGCGATAGCCATTGCTTCTTCCGTTGTATCCGCGCATACTAGTGTGGCCAATCCAACACTGTCCGCCCGTTGAATCGCTTTGTTCATTTCTGCCAGCGTCAACCTTTTCTCGGCGTGATTCAACAGAATACCTATTGCCCCCGCTTCTTTAATCGCCTCGGCAAGCACCGAACCTACCCCTCTGCCGATTTCAAGGGAATCCATATGTTGTGCAAATACATGAATATGCTCGGTCTCCGCTGCAATGCGTTGTATATCAACCGTTTGCGGTGTAAAAATAATGGGAACGCCGTACTGATGACTAATGCGATCGGCTTCTTTAGCCAGTTGTAGCGCTTTCTCCCCATACAAATAAGCTTTCGGCCCTATTTCAAAAAAAGGTGCTGTGATTTCATAATTCATGTACATAGGCTGCCTCCTTTCTTTGGAATTTCATGTTAACCTCAGCGAATGATTTGCATATCCTTGTATTTACAAAACATAGCGAGCTCCTCACGAATGTCTGCATACACGATGGCATAATGATGACTGCCCATATTTTGCGCAAATTCATCCAAATCCCCATCCAGCACAATTTCCGTAAACGGATATTGCGGCATATCCAGTTCACTTACTTTTCCGATATCTCCCAAGGCATTCCCTGTTGTAAAGTGCAGCGTGAAGCGTCCATCCGGTTCTTTAAGAAAACGCCCCATCGTGACAACGCCTTCTTTTAAGTGATTCTTATTGGTGATATACCCGCTAAACGTTGCCCCAAGCCCCTGTGCGCTTTCGTCGGGAACATCGCAAATAATTTGATCATTCAAGCACATACTTGACGGCGCATAACCACAAGCTCCAACTAAGGCATTCTTCCCTGTCAGCTCATGAATATCGGCATACGTAGTCGTCAGCCCTCCTGCTAAATAATTCATAACCGTTTGCGTTAAAAGAACAGGGATATCTGCCTCACAAGAAGCGACAACAGCATTGCCGATTACCGATAATGGAATGCAAGGGGTTAAACCGTATTCTTGGCTGAGCTCAAAATGACATTTCAGCGTAATTGCCTTTAAATCATGTTCATCAACAAACGCCCTCAAAACTACATACATTCTTACAATACGATCTATACGATCACCGATGGTTACAGCCAAGTGGCTTTCCACATGCTTTCTACCTTCTATATAAGCCATACTGCTGCTGTCAAGCGCTTCCATTCTCCGAATGAGGGAATAGGCATCAATATGCATGAGCTCCGGACCGAATTTCGTACGCATCTTGGTTACATCAATGTCACCGATCGACATGCCGCCAAACAGATAACCAACCGTTGCAAATCTGGACTTATCCAGTAGTGATATCGCTCTGGCAACATTCGCCACCTTGCCTATATGCGCTTTGATTTTCTCATCGGTTTCCGGATTGCCAGGCAAGTGATACAGGTATTCGTGTTTGATGCCCATTTCGCGAAGGGTTCCTTTCACGACGCCTGCCCCTGCGGTTGATCCAAGCCCTACACGCGCTCCATTTTTGTTAAAAGTTCCAAATCCCCAGACGACAATAGGTTTATGGAAGAAAGGCTTAGCCGCTCTGATAACCAATACCGGCTCAATCCATGTAGGAACCAGAAGCACAACAAAATCGTAATTTTCTGCATTGTAGCTGCAGACGATCTCATCAGCATCGTCATTATAAACGACGACTTTTGTAAAATCGCTCTCTAATTCAATCTCGTTGAGCAATTGTTGGGAAGTCGTTATTTGCTCGGTGACCAAATCTTCCGGATAACCTTCTCGAAACCGAAAAGGAATAATTAGGGCCTTGGGCTTTCTCATTCTTAATACCTCCCTGATGTAATTCATGTACCTAAAAGATTACTAGCACATACAGCCTATATAGCGCTGGCTATTTTCCTTAAGAATGTTGCCGTTTCAGGCAGCTCAATCTCCGGGACACCTGAAATGCCACATTCCAAATTCATGAAACCCTTGAAGTTAATCTCGTTCAATGCCTCAAAGCATGCATGCCAGTTGGTATGTCCATGGCCCGGAAGCAATCGGTTATTATCACCGAGGTGTACATGTTTAATTAAAGATCCAGCATTCTTGATACTGCCCGGCAAATCCACTTCTTCTATCGACATGTGGAAGAAATCAGGCAATAAACCACTATTGGCTAATTGCGCTTTTTCCAAAATCGCCTTGCAATCCTGTAAACGGGTAAGATACTTCGTCTCATAGCGATTGATTGGCTCTAATAAAATATAGGCCTCACTTCCAGCCGCTACCTCACCCAATTCCTTTAATACCTCAATAAAAGCTTGTTCTTCGGAATTCGACATTTGCTTATAAGGCTCAAAAAGAGGTAATGGGTCTTGGATACCATAATCGAATTCCATTTCGGTCATAGCGCCGATTTTTTTGCAAACCCCAATCGCATCCTTATACATAGCCATTGCTTTTGACTTGAGCTGTTTGTCAGGGCTCATGAGATGTCCATACACAGAATCCATAAACACAAACTCACAAGGAGCGATTCCTGTATTCTCTTTAAGATGAAGGAGTTCTTCAAGCTTCTCTTCGCTCCACTGGGCATAGCTGGTAAAAACCGCAATCCCATCGTAACCCCATTGACGCAATTTCTCCGCTTTGTCTGTTAATGAGCGACCCGGAACCATCACATCGCTGCATGACAATTTAATGTCCATTTGCATTCCTCCCAAGTAAAATTGACTGACTGGTTAGCCTATATCTAATTTGCCGCACTTACAGAGAGCCTATCGTAAGGAGCAAGTTAGCGTATTCCCGTTGATCACCCGTTGCGATAATTAATGCCGTATCTTCCTCGCGAACAGTCTTATAGAATTCGAATCTTTCTCGTGCAGTAAACGGCATATCATAGCCGTTGTCTTGCATAATCTGCTTAAATTCATCCCATACGCGAGGTTGTGTCTGGCCTGTCGGTACATCCATCACCTCGGCTGCCTCAATGATCTTGGCAGAAAGAATAGCTTCCAGAACCTGGGTGCTGTTTACCTGTCCGGGTGCCAAATTCAAGTGGATGACTCGGGCATTTCTTCCGCCAGTCGTGGAGACAGGATAGTCTGCATCAGCAATCAATACTTTTGCGCCATGACCCGCTTTTCCGAGCGTATAAAGGATATCAGGATGAATCAATTTCATCTTTAACATGTTCCTTACTCCTTTAGGTTGTTATTAAAAACGAGGAAATCACACTTTCATAATCACTTGAAATAATAACGTTGTAAATAATGAATAAATTAGATAAATACAGGTTATTCTTGAAAAATAACGAAATGAAAACGAATGCAAAGCATTTACACGGAAGATATCGCTAATAATTTCGTTTGTTTTCTGTTTGACTTTTATTACAACGTTGTTATTGGTAATTAAAACACTTTCATATTTGTTTGTCAACAGATTTTATAAGGTTATATGCATATCGTTTCATAAATCTAATTGTTTTTACGTTATTACAACGTTATCATGAAATCAAGGAAATAACTTGAAATTACAACGATTTAAGCAGTTGCACAACACAGCCAATGAATTTTGGTACTCGTGACAAATTTCTTCTCCTTACAACCATGATTCCTGGCATAAAAAAAGCCTTTATAGAACTTCATCGTTCTAAAAAGGCTGTGGTAAATGAAGTATGAGGCTCTGTTCATTAACAAAAGACACGTCATTCAAGAAAATTGTTTCACGACAAAGTCATACAGATATTGAAAATCCAATTGAATGATTTCGCAATCGAATGCCGACTTGGACGAGCAGACGGAAAGTATGTAATCTATCTCTAATTCATACTGTTGAAAAAAATACTTTTTATTCTCAAATTCACAATGAAATAAAGCATCTTTTTGAATATGGATGTCATTCAGCGGGATTTGCAATCCCCTGCCTACATGTTTAACTAAACTTTCCTTTAATGTCCATCTGGAGTAAAAGTAATGCAGCTTTTGCTCTTCCGAAACGCTAGTTAATTCTTCAAGCTCTTTTTTGGTTAATACCATATTAACAAGAGAGAGATCAATATCCTTTATGCATTCAATATCAGCTCCAACGAGCACGGTATCTATGGCGCACACTACATAGGCTCCGGCGTGCGAAACGTTAAAATGAAAAGGCTGCCCCGCTTCAGTTATAAACGGTTTCCCATAGGAATTATAGTGAAATTGGATTTGACTGTTCGGAATCTTCAACTGATTGTTGATTACAAAACGAACCAGTAGGTCACTGACCAAATGACGGATTCGATCCTCCAGCTTGATCATTTTGCCGATCTTCCTTGCTTTTTCAATGCTAATAAAGGTTTGTAGATGATTATAAATATCTTCTTGCATATATGATTCTATCTTTATAAAGTAAATTTTCGTCATATAAGCTCCTTAGTGAGTGAAAACACTTCTTCTGGACTCATCACCGTCAATAAAAACGCATATTTCTCATACTACTGAAAGTAACACATCTGAAAATTTTTCTCAATGTTTGATATTCATCAAACTATCGCCAGCAAGCGCAAAAAAGGAAAGCCCAATTACGCAGCCTTCCTTATCTATTCATTCCTATTCATTTAAGTCCATACTCTTTCTTAATCGCCAACAGTTGGTTCGCATCATCATATTCTTTCATTATCACATTTCCGTGTAAATGGATCGTCTGTCCATCTGTCTCAGAAAACGAAATGAGTCCGTTGGACAAATCAACGTTCTCATCCTCGAGCACCCAATACTTGGTTGGTTTATTGGAAGCATCAAGCAGCATGACAACGAAGCTACCATCTATGCTTTCGTTACTATCCGATAAAATGCCTTGCATCCATTTATAAGAGGTTAACATGTAAACAGCTAGCATAAACAATAGAACAATACATGAAATCCCAATAATGAGCTCTTTCTTTTTCAATAAATTTCCACCTTTACTAATCATAGTTCAGCTTCATTTGGAACTTGAAAGAGCTCATCGTGTAAACATGTCCTATTTCAGTGATTTTATTTTGGCTTTAAGCTTTTTAGCGGTTGCTTCTAAAACCTTAAGTTTTTTCTCATATTTATTGATTTTGGTTTGATCTTTGGAAACCTTTGCTTCCTCCAATAGCTTTTTAGTACGCTCAATTGACTTTTCGATGTTAGCAAGTTCACTCTCTGCACTTTTTTTCTCAGACTTTACCGTATGCGTTTGTTTGGAGGTATGTACCGTTGCGTTATGTGTCGATGTCTTCGTTTCTGCGAAGGCGGACATAGGGAAAGCTGCAGTAAGTCCTGTAATGGCTGCGATGACTACGATTTGTTTCAATTTCTTTGCTAACATAGGTATCCCTCCAAATGATAAATCAATGATTGCGTCACTTTTCTACCATTATAACCCTTTTACCTTAAAAATAGATGAAAAATATTTGGCCGTCTTTTTCCTTACCTCAACACATAGCCACCATCAGGAAAGAGAGTGCTTCCGGTTGTATATCGATTCGTCATCAAATAAATAACAGAATGGGCAATTTCTTGAACATCCCCTACACGCTCCAATAGACACATCCCTTTGTAGGCCTCATAGGCTTCTGTTCGTTCTTTCTCCGTCCGGATCGTGCCTGGTGCAACAACATTAACGCGGATTGGTGCAAGTTCAATTGCCAAAGCTTTGCCCAAGCTTTCTATTGCACCATTGCAAGCCGCATACGAAGCAGCTCCTGGAATTGGCCGCTGGCTGGCAGCGCCGGACATGAGTACAATGGATCCATGCTGAGAAAGAAAAGGAACAGCATACTTCGCAGCAAAATATTGCGGCCAAAATTTACCTTGGAAACAACTCTCCGCAATATCCGTACTTGCTGTTAAATCCGGCATCTCCATACTATCGATATAAAATATTTCATTCGTTATGCCGGCTTGTCCACCTATCCATTTCGCATCACGAAACAGGGGCATTTGCAGTAAATGCTTTACAGAAAAAGCGGTGTCGTCCATATGTCCACCTCGTGTTTGTTGTTAACTCGATGTTACCTTTTTAAAATAAATTTGTAACGAACCAAAAAATACTTTTCCTTGATTATAATGAAGCTCGCATTGGTATCCATAGGAACGGGAGGCTGCTTCCACAGCTTTGAAAGCTGGCAAGGCAATCACATGACTGATAATCCGTTGAATGATATGATTGGGCAGCTTCGAAAACATCGTAGCATAAATACCGTCAGCGACCGAAATAAAGCTTGGAAATGAATGTATATTGAAATAAGAAAGCGTGACGATGTCTTGAGAAATTTCCTTCAGTTCTTTATTTACACGGTTAAGATTGATTGTCATATTTTTATAAAAATAAATTCCATAACCTATCTTGTTTGTTAGGGGATTCAAACGTTTTTTCCATTGAAGCATTTTGGCTTGCTGATACGTATCGAATCTTTCTAACCATGTTTGCCAATGAAATAGAGCTTTAAGTGTGTTTTTCATGCTGCTGCTCCTTTATTTTCAGCTATTTAGTTGACCATGTAGGCCTTCTAGCCGAATTTATCACTTTCAAAGGATTTGACGTATGCAATGCTAAGGCTGTTCGATAAATAGCAATGGTAATTGTAGGAAGGTATACGTTGAAAAGGCCTGGCATAGGAAACTCCTACGCAAGCCTTTTTCTTCATCATATCCATGCTGTTCGCACTAATCGCCTCTATTCCACCATAAATCGACGAATATCAGCTAATAATGATTTACGATCAAAGGAACCTTTTTGAACAATATCGTTCACATAACCGTTGAGTTTCATTCGTTCATCAAGGCTAATTAATTTAGCCGTCAACACCACGACGGGGATGGTACTCCATGCTTCCTGCTTGCGTAGTTCGGATACGAATTCAAATCCATCCATTTCAGGCATCATCAGATCAAGTAAAATCAGTTCTGGCACTTCCTTTGCCACACATGCAATCGCGTCCCGACCATTTAAAGCCTGAGTTACAGTAAAGCCTTCATTACGCAGCAGCTTTGCCATCATCTCATTGGTTGTCACATCGTCTTCAATGACCAAAATCGAATGGCTCGATTGATGTCCAATATATTTATCAATGACCTTAATTAATTGGTTTCGCTCTACGGGCTTCGAAAGAATTTCAGTAGCTCCCAATGAAAATCCTAACTTCTTCTCGTCAGTCATAGAAACGATGATGACAGGGATATTGTTCAGCTCCGGATCACTTTTGAGCGCAGACAGTACACGCCACCCATCCATACTCGGCATCAGAATATCCAAACAGATTACTTTCGGATGGAATTTTTTAGCTAAACGCAGCCCCTCTTGCCCATTCTCGGCAAATGCTAAGCTCCAGCCTTTTTTGGCTAAATATCTACGCATCAATTGCTGGTTGGACGGTTCGTCGTCAATCAGAAGAATGCTGACTTCACTGCTCTCTTCTGTCTGATCGTCAAGGTTTGCAGCAATTTTGTCTATGATAGGCGGGGATTCAGCCGGACACAACGGCAACCAGCACGTAAATGAACTACCTTCTCCAAGCTCACTTGTAACGCCAATCGAACCACTCAAAAT
>NZ_VRTT01000128.1 GCF_008017805.1 Paenibacillus sp. N3.4
GGAAACCATTCGGATTGATGTTAAACCCATCGTCCTGCTAGAAGGTATTCATGTATTGACAGACGAAGAGCTTCGCGGCGCACTGAACATTAAGGTGTTCGTGGATACCGACCCTGATGTACGTATACTACGCAGACTCTCTCGTGATATTAATGAACGAGGCCGTACGCTGCAGTCCGTTTTTGATCAATATTTAACGACAGTGAAGCCGATGCACGACGCTTTCATCGAACCTTCCAAGAAATATGCGGACATAATTATACCCGAAGGCGGAGAGAACGAAATCGGAATTTCGATGCTGACCATTTTAACAGAACGTTACATGACGGATAAAGCTGCAAGCTACGAAATTGGATAATCGTTCAAACATAAAGGACACTCCTCCCATTTCTTATGGGTTGAGTGTCCTTTGTCGTTGATGAAACAATGTGTATCAACGAGGTTTGACAGACGAAAAGCCATTTTCTAAGTCCACGGCTTCCCATCTTTCCGCGTATTCATAAAGCTTCTGCTGAAGAGGAACATGAAACTGGTTAAGAATTACTAGCCGTGCTTTTTTAATCCATTCCTTGAAAGAAGGATAGGTAACGAATAAATTCACGTATCGATCACTCATGCAAACAAAATAAGGTCCTGGATTTTTGTCTGTCAAAAAGTTCAGCGAAGTTTCTAACGGTGTGTATTTCTTCCGCTTTCCCTCCCATGTGTCCAGATCCAATTGAACGGAGGAATTCGCATTCTTAATTAGATTTTCTAAATGCTTCACCCTGGCATAGTAAGGCAGCCGGCAAGAAATATCCATCCTACGAAGTGTTTCTTCATGTTGTGGATAGAAAATCGCTCGAACAAATTTTCTTTCCTCTGCCCATAGCGTAAACGCACCCATCTCAGCATCTGTCCAATCCTCAAAAGTTTCAAATAAGAAAACAGTTCCTTTGCGAGTTTGAACGGTTGGTTCGTACCCAAACGGTACTTTAATCTGTTCTTTAGCCATGGCTTCCTCCTCTGGTTGTGGGCATGCAGTATCGAATTGGTGTCATTGTATCATATATTCTAAGACATTCAACGATATGTTGTCCTGATTCGCATTAGCGAAGCCATTACGGTATACTTTTGACGTACCTATTTTCAAATTTAAGGAGACTACCAATCATGAGAGATCCAAGACTTCAAACATTTGCCCGAAACATTATTCGTTACTCGGTGAGTTTGCAACCCGGTGAGAACATATTAATTGAATTAATTGGAGTTAAAGACCCTGAGCTCGCCAAATGCTTTATTGAAGAAGTGTATGCAGTGGGCGGTAAACCATTCATCGAATTGCGTGATCCAGCCATTACACGAAGCTTGCAAATGAACGGGACGCAAGAACAATTCAGCGAATGGTCCGAGTTCGAGCTGCAGCGCATGAAGCAAATGGATGCCTATGTCGCTGTGCGCAGCGGAGATAATATCACCGAATCTTCGGATGTGCCTGACGATCAAATGAAACTCTACTTGAAATACTTCCAACGTCCGCTTTTCGATGAGCGTATCAATAACACCAAATGGTGTGTCATGCGTTATCCGAATGCTTCCATGGCCCAATTAGCGAGCAAAAGCACGGAAGCTTTTGAAGATTTCTATTTCAATGTATGCAACCTCGATTACAGCAAAATGGCGGAAGCTATGAAGTCCCTCGTCGACCTGATGAACGTTACAGATCGTGTTCGTTTAGTAGCTAAAGGCACGGACCTTAGCTTCTCCATCAAAGGCATTGGCGCCGTTCCTTGCTCGGGTCTTCGGAATATCCCCGATGGCGAAGTATACACAGCACCTGTGAAAGATTCGGTAAACGGCGTTATTAGCTACAATACGCCAACGATATACTCCGGTACCTCTTTTGAAAACATCGTGCTGCGCTTTGAGAACGGTCGAATTATAGAAGCGACCAGCAACGATAATAAAAAGCTTAACGATATCCTTGATACGGATGATGGCGCTCGTTATATCGGCGAGTTTGCGATTGGCGTAAATCCTTATATTCAGCATCCGATGAAAGATATTTTATTCGATGAGAAGATTGACGGAAGTATCCACTTCACACCTGGTCAAGCTTATGAGACAGCGGATAATACAAACCGTTCATCGGTTCACTGGGATATGGTCCTGATCCAACGTCCAGAGTATGGCGGTGGTGAAATTTACTTTGATGATGTTCTGATTCGAAAAGACGGTCGCTTCGTCATTCCAGAACTTGAGAAGCTGAACCCTGAAAATTTAATGTAGTTAAATAAAAAAGCAGTTGCTGTTTCCGATTATTTCTCGGAGAACCAGCAACTGCTTTTTCCCTTATTAACGCCGCATTCAATCAGGCATCATCCCCGTTGAAATAGCAATCCGATTCCAACAGTTAATGGCATTAATCGCCATCAAAATCGCCATAAATTGTTTCCCGTCAAAGTGAATTCTAGCCTCATCATAAACATCCAGCGAAACGCCGCTCTCAGAAATTAGCGTTATCGCTTCAGTTAAAGCCAGTACCGCCCTCTCTGCATTCGTATAGTAAGGTGCCTCCCGCCAAGCGTTCAGTAAGTATATTCGTTGTTCGGTCTCACCTTGAGCGCGCGCATCTTTCGAATGCAAATCAAGACAGTAAGCACAACCGTTTATTTGCGAAGCACGTAATTTAATGAGCTCTAACAAGGTTGGATCGATTCCGCTTCCCTTCACGAATTGCTCAAACTGGAGCATAGCATGTAATGCTTCCGGGTATTCTTTCTTATAATCCATTCTTAATGTCATGTGGGTTACCTCCTTTTATGTACACCGTTTAAGGTGCCTTCCCCATCAAGACGATATACTATGTGCTTTTGTGACAAAGAATTATCCCAGCCAATGAAAAATAATGCCTTCCGCTTTCTGATTTATCTTAGGCAATGTAGAAGGAATCAGAAGTCCAGTGTTTTCTACTTGCTTTTCAAGAGCTGTCGGCCATTTGGCAGCATCAATTTGGACGTTAGTGCCCTTCGGCACAAACGGGAATATTTGTTGGATATCTCCATTGGTTAATCGTATGCAGCCCATAGATTGATCTCGGCCTATAGAGCTCTCATCCATTGTGCCATGGAGCGCAATCCGCCCAAGACTCAAGCCTGCCTCACCATAACTTGTTGAGGTTTTCCCCTTCGGCTGTTGCACGCGGTCAATGATTTGAAAGCTGCCTTGTGGGGTGCTTCCGTTCACGCCAAGACCAATGGCTTTATCCCACAGCAGATAGGTTCCGCTGATTAATTTCATATGGTGTTCATCTTCATTGATTTCAATATGCAGAGGGTCAAAGGGAACTCTCTCTAAGCCTTTTACATTGGCATAGAACATGGCATCCAAACTGCCTGCCCCAGCGTCATAGACCCATCCACCCTCTCCGTTAAAAACAGCAGAAGTGCCATTAGAACCAGAGTTCACTTCTATAGGTATAAAGCTTAAATAATTATGAGGATAATCCTCTAGCAAGGCTTCTAGCGCGTTAGGTGATCTACCATGATCGTTCTGATACGTTTGCAAAGCAGTTCGAACTAAATTAGCACCAATCGCGCTAAGCGGTTGGTGCTTGATGAATTCAGAATTTAGAAATCGAATTTTCACCGTACGGTCAGATGCGGGGTGATATTGGGCGATGACGACCGCGCTTTTCATAAGCTCTTCATTCGTTAGTAACAAGGTTTTGCCTTGCTCCCCTTTATCTGGAGACACAATGCCGTAAATAATGATATTGGCTTTGGGTGTTTGTTGAGCTAAGGCAATTGCCTGCTTATGAAGAGCAGTTTCCATGGCTTCATTCTTTGCATCAGGAGCAAAATACATCGTATATGGCGTATCTACGGTTTCATAAACGATGTCGCTTCCCACATTCCATACTTTCAGTTGGGAAATGGTTTTATAAATGGGTGTATCCCCGAAAAAAAGCATGACTAACACCAAATTTACGATAAAGAGGACAAGAAGTAATATTTTCATAAAAGGAGGTAATAATTGTTTTTTAGCCTTTGGAAAAACAGTTTCCAGCCCTGCCGCATGCGCGGCATGCTGCTGATCCAAGAGATGAATAGCCCGATTAGCAGCTGAATAGAAAGGTGAAGGGTATGTCTTCAAAACTTCCTTATAATGAAACATAGCCCTCTTTCGATTCCCGTTCATCTGATATTTCTGCCCCATTTTGTAATGAGCTTCTGGTGAATTAGCGTCCAAATACCGAAGTACTTTCTCATAATACTGGGGGTCGCCCGAGCTTATAAAAAAATTTTTATGCAAATGAATCAAATTCTCATCCAGCATGGTTTGAAATCGTTGGCCTCGGCGAATCATTCTGCTCCTCCCATTCGATAGAATGCTTGTCCAGTTTAATGAATGATACATTAGGTATCATTTGATATCTTAATGTATCATTTCTTTTGCAGAATAACAACTGTTTTTGCTTGCTTGCATGAATCGTCATCCTTTGACAAAAGCTGAAACATGGAGGTGATATTCAATGACTGGAAGGAACAATTCACCGAAAAATAATGGCCCTGCAAGCAGCCCTTCTCGCTTAGATCAATTTGGAGAAAAAGCCGTTCAACAGGAAAAGCGAGAATCAAAAGAACACAATGAGAAAAAATCAACTTGTTAATTTGTTCATACCGCTAACCAAGGATAAACGACTTCGTCGTTCTTCAGGGGCGAGCGAACAAAAAAAGACGATCTCACCGCCAATCGCGGGAGACCGTCTTTTCAATATTATTACCTAATGCACAACTTGATTATAAGTCATGATCCATATGGATCGCCAACAATAGTCACTAAGATGATAAAACCGAAAATGAGTGCCATGATGTTCCAACGAGCGTTCTCGCCCTCTTTCACATGCATAAAAAAGAACAATTGAACCCCAAATTGAAGTATCGCCATGATGAGAATTAAGAGTAAAGTACCCGTTCTTTCCAACATGTGGTTCATGACAGCCACTAGTGGAATAATCGTTAAAAGAATCGAAAGAATGAAACCAATGACATAAGATTTCAATGAACCATGAGTGCCATGATTGTCATGCGAACCCGCTTGCGGCTGACTCATCTTACATCACCCCCATCAAATAAACGATTGTAAATACGAAGATCCAAACAACATCCAGGAAATGCCAGTACAAGGAAAGAATCGTTACTTTACGCATAGTTACCGGAGTAATGCCTCTGCGTCTCAACTGAAAGATCAAACCGATCATCCAGATTAAACCGACAGAAACGTGAAGTCCGTGAGTTCCAACTAAAGCGAAGAACGCTGACAGAAATGCACTGGTAGATATTGTGGCCCCTTCATGATTAACCATGTTAATAAATTCTTGTAACTCAAGCCCGATAAATGAAGCCCCAAGAAGCGCTGTAACAATTAACCAGCCAATCAGTTGTTTCATATTGCCTTTATGCATGCCAAGTATTGCTAAACCGCTGGTGAAGCTGCTCGTCAGCAAGATGAAGGTCTCTGCAATAACGCCCGGCATTTTAAAGAGATCCTCTGGCGTTGGTCCCCCATTCGTGTTTTGGTGCAGTACCACATAAGTGGCAAACAACGAACCGAACAAGATACAATCCGTAATTAAAAACAACCAGAATCCGAACGTTTTGAGCGACTCGTGTTCATGCTCATGATCGTGAGCATGATGACCGTTCTGTGCAGTTGCCTGTGCCATTATACGTTCGCTCCTTTCAATGCCTCTTCCGTGCGTTTCACTTCATCGGCTGGTATATAATAATCCGTATCATAGGAGAATGACCTTGCGATCATACAAATGGCAACCCCGATTAAAGCAGGGATCGTGAGCCACATCCAGTCAAAGACGAATCCGAATCCGGCAAAAAACCACATTGCTGATATGATGAATGGAAT
Source organism: Paenibacillus sp. N3.4 (assembly GCF_008017805.1). Taxonomy (GTDB): domain Bacteria; phylum Bacillota; class Bacilli; order Paenibacillales; family NBRC-103111; genus Paenibacillus_E. The sequence continues at coordinate 5,905 of NZ_VRTT01000128.1, forward strand.
AGCCGAGTTTTTAGGCATATGAATCGGTTCATAGTGAATTGGAGCTTTATTTTTCGTCACCGCACCTTGCTTCTGCTTCTCTTCCCACCAGGCATCAACTTCATTGGCTACTGGAAGCTGCGCAAAATTATAAATAGGCGCAGGGGACGGAATTGACCATTCTAGTGTACGCCCATCCCATGGATCGCCAGTAACATCCTGCTCACGGAATTTAATGCTGTGGGCAATTTGCCAAACTTGGAACAGGAAACCTATCCCCATCAAGAACCCACCAACGGTGGAAACGAGGTTCAATGGTCCCCAACCCATATCAAAGCTATACGTGTAGGTACGACGTGTCATACCGTCTAAGCCCAAGAAATATTGCGGCATGAAACAGACATAGAACCCAATATTCCATAGCCAGAAAGCCCATTTACCTAAATGCTCGTTCAGCTTAAAGCCGAACATCTTCGGCCACCAATAATAAAGACCTGCGAAGTAACCAAAAGCTACCCCACCAATCAAGACTTGATGGAAATGTGCGATCAAGAAATAACTGTTATGGAATTGGAAGTCAGCAGGCGCCACAGATAAGAGTACACCAGTCATCCCGCCTACTACGAAACAGGGAATAAAGGCGACCGTCCACATCATCGGTGTTGTAAAGCGGATTTTACCGCGGTACATGGTGAACAGCCAGTTAAAGATTTTTGCTCCTGTCGGAATGGCAATCAACATTGTACTTATGGCGAAGAAGGCATTTACGTCCGCGCCAGATCCCATGGTGAAGAAGTGATGCGCCCAAGTAAAGAAGGACAGCAAGCTAATAATTAACATGGCATAAACCATGGATTTATAGCCAAACAATTTTTTCTTTGAGAAGGTAGCTACAACCTCGGAGAATATCCCGAATGCCGGTACGACAACAATGTAGACCTCAGGATGGCCCCACATCCAAATCAAGTTTATATACATCATCGGATTTCCGCCACCGTCCAGCGTGAAGAAATGAGCCCCCAGGAAACGGTCCAGAAATAATAAAGCGAGTGTAACTGTTAAGATCGGGAAAGCAAACATAATCATGATACAGCTGGAGAAAACGGACCAACTGAACATCGGCATCTTCATCAGTTTCATGCCAGGAGCACGCATTTTAAGAATGGTGACAATGAAGTTAATCCCCGTCGCCAAACTACCTATACCTGAAATTTGAATACCCCAAATATAGAAGTTTTCTCCGACACCAGGACTATGAGACATCTCAGAAAGCGGTGGATAGCTAAGCCATCCAGCATCCGGTGAACCTCCGATAACGAACGACACGTTGAACAACATCGCTCCCCAGAAGAACATCCAGAAGCTTAATGAATTCAAGAACGGATAAGCCACATCTCGGGCTCCAATTTGCAGAGGAACAACAATGTTAAATAATCCGAACATAAGAGGCATGGCCATAAACAAAATCATAATAACGCCATGCGTTGTAAAAATTTGATTATAGTGTTCCGCCTGAAGAAACTCACTATTAGGCATGGCTAATTGCAACCGCATCAAGAGTGCGTCAACGCCGCCGCGGAAGAGCATCATGATGGAGCAAATGATATACATGATTCCGATTCGCTTGTGGTCAACACTTGTTAACCATTCGCGCCATAGCCAGCCCCATTTCCTGAAAAACGTCAGGACGAAGACCATGGCTACCATGGCTAATCCGATGCTGACTTGAGCACCCAGAATAAGTGGATCGCCGGTCACGAAAAACTCGGAGGCGAATTGCTTGATTGTATCTAGCATGAGCATGACTTCCTTTCATTGATACTTCGATCTTATTTCGTCATCTTCATCTGACTGTGGTCCATTTTCATGGTTTCCTTTGGTGCAATCTTGTCTGTTGATGAGGATTTATTCGTCTCTTTTGTAGATTCCATGCTGCCATGACCACTATGCGTTTGACCATTTGTATATTTCGTCACAATATATTGAAACAGTCCGTCAGGGATCGACGAGAAATATTGCACGCCCGATTTGCCTGGTTTAGCTAAAGCAGTGTAGGATTCCATCGTTAAAGCAGTATTCACTTGTTTCGTTTTGGCGACGAATGCATCAAAATCAGCTTGTGAAGTCGCATTGACGTCAAACGTCATATCTGCAAAATGCTCACCGCTGAAATTCGCGCCTGTACCGAAGTAATGGCCAATTTCGTCCGCTTGCAAGTAAAGCGTCATAGCCATGCCTGACATCGTATAAATTTGACCACCCAATTGCGGAACCCAGAAGGAATTCATCGGCGCATCCGAGGTAAGTTCAAATTTAATCGGCGTGCCTTCAGGAATCTGAAGATAATTCACCGTTGCTATTCCGAGCTCAGGATACGTAAACAGCCATTTCCAATCTAGAGACGTGACTTGTACCGTCACGGGTGCTTTGCTGGAAACCAATGGCTTGGAGGGCTCCAACGCATACGTATAGCGAATCGTTACTACAGCTAACGTGACAATAATGATAATAGGTATGGACCACCATATTGTTTCTAATGTTGTACTGTGCGCCCAGTTCGGCCGATAGGATGCCTTATTCCCTTCTTTATCACGATATCGCCAGACAATCCATGCCGTTAGCGCAAGCACCGGAACAAGGATAACGGCACACAATACGGAAGAGATCATCATTAAATCCCTTTGTTGTGCACCTATTGGACCTTTTGGGTTCAGCACCATAGCTTGATCACTACAACCAGCCAATACGGCAATCATGGCGATCATCATGAAGGGTAGAATAGCCTGTACAAGTTTTCTCTTTTTCACCATACTTAACCTCCCAAATCAAAATCGACGTAGTAATCGTTCCTGTTCCATTCCATAAACGATTTAATGAATAACCTAATCTCAAGATAGCAAATTACAGTGAAAAGTACACTCCCGTATTCAGGACTTAACAAATACGTCAAAGGATCGACGTTTTAATGTAAAACAACTGTCACAGAACGTTTGTTGACTATTGCTTAAATGTATGCAAATCAAAAAGCCTTCAATTTACATTGAAGGGCTTTATTGTTAATAGATTAGCTTTATTCACTCAACCTTGGATGTATGACGAGAGTGTACCAAATGAATAGCTGTGCGTATCACATAGATATGCACACTCCCCACCATAAACCCGATACCCACCATAAGAGAAGTATTACGATCATTAAAATGATCCATACTGAACAAACTTAATAGTAATCCGATACCCAACAATACCCACGCTGCCATTGTCATCATTTTAATTAAAGGTGTCACGTCGCGTTCACTGCGTTCTACACGAGTTGCAGAAGCTGTTCTAATTGCCATAATGATCACTCCAAACTTGAATGTAAGTGCTTTATATCTAGTATACCACAAGTTTGAAGATTTGTTCATATTTTATTCACAAGATGATCAAAATTTGGACAAATTCAATTAACGTGATTATTTAAACAATTTGAATCGTTCTTCTATCGGTTTAAATTGTTTATCCCCAGGAGAATCCGTTGGCGTTCCAAATGGCATCTGGGCTATTAATTGCCATGATTCTGGCAGGCTCCACTTTTCTTTCACTTTCTCGTCAATAAGCGGATTGTAATGCTGCAAACTTGCTCCTAACCCTTCTGCCTCAAGCGCCGTCCACACAACAAGCTGAAGCATGCCCGAGGAATGTTGCGACCAAACCGGGAACCGGTCTTGATAAGCCGGATAACTCCCTTGCAGTTCTTCCACCACAGACCAATCTTCGAAAAATAAAACGGAGCCAAATCCACTGCGAAAGCCTTGCATTTTCTGTTCAGTCGACTCGAATTGATCTGCCGGAACGATGGCCTTTAACACATCTCTCGTCATATCCCACAGTTGATTGTGCTGTTCACCTAATAAGAGAACTACTCTTGCACTTTGTGAATTAAACGCCGAAGGTGTGTGCTTCACAGCCTCTTCAACAAGCTCTTTAACGCGATCAGCCGAAATCGGTGATTGATTACTAATCCCATAATAAGAGCGTCTTGATCGAATTGCTGACAGAAAATCAGTCTTTGTTCCTTCCACGGTAAACTTCATTCCCTTCAATTAAATAGAAACACATGTAGTTTGCCTGATTTATTCTTTTATTATGAAAATACAAATCGATGGTTAAAAAATCTCACAAAAATATATATTGACATATAGTTGAAAGTGTGTTATAATAAAATATTTAAATTGACTTAATGTCTTCCTCTGACTATGATAGCAATAGCTCATCGAATTCAATTATCGCTTTAGCTCATTGTATTCCATATTACTTAGGGAGGGTTTATCATGAAACTTGCAAATGGATTGTATATGCTCGAACTATCTGTTCCAGTTATGGGACAAATTGATGTTATTTACCCCACACTGCTTGTCGATGAGGGTGGTGCAATTTTGGTTGATACCGGATTTCCAGGCTTGTTTCCCACTTTACGCCAAGCAATGGAGCAAGAAGATGTTCAACTTAGCCAGTTACACACGATTCTTATCACTCATCAAGATCTTGACCATATTGGCAGTTTACCGACTTTCCTAAGTGAGTCACCACAGTTCATAGAGGTTCTTGCCAGTGAAATAGAAAAGCCCTATATACAAGGGGAAAAAATGCTAATTAAAATTACATCAGAAAAAATTGAGGAAGCCGTGAACAGTTTACCGAGTCACGTTACACCTGAATGGCGAAATGCTTTCCGAGCTACACTCGAAAACCCACCCAAAGCTCCTGTTACCGGTCTCCTACACGGTGGTCAAGAGCTCCACTATGCAGGTGGCATTGTCGTCATTGATACTCCAGGGCACACACCAGGACATTTGAGCCTGTATCATAAAGCAAGCAAAACGCTAATAGCCGGTGATGCTATGATTGTGACGGATGGACAATTGCACCGCCCTGTACCCGAACAAGCCTCTGATTATAACTTGGCCGTGAAATCGTTAAAAAAATTCACTGATTTCGACATTCACGCAGTCATTTGTTATCACGGAGGTTTATTCAAACACAACGTTAACCAACGAATAAGCGAGTTGGCCCTATAAATGAGAAAAGCAGGCTGCCATAACCGGCTAGCCTGCTTTTACTTATGTACATTTATGTAGGTTACTTTAGCAGCGTATACCCACCAATAATGGGCAATGGTTTTACTTGCCCCTGTGCAGCCGCTACGATACCCAAAACAGCTAAAATAACGAGTCCCAAGTTCACAAATGGAAGTAATATAAATCCGAGAAATGGAATCATACTGAGTACAACATTAAGGATAATCATAACCAGAAACAATGTAAGTCCTTGGTTTGCATGGTACCAAGCAAATTTGGAGTCTTTGGCTGCGATGAGCGGAATAAAAAATAAAATGTAAGCAAGAATGGCCATTCCTTTATTGTTATGGATATCTGTGGAGTCGTACATGAACAACACCTCTTTTCCTCAAAGTATACTACTATCATTATTTTCCGAGTTGCCCATCTATTCTGCCAGTTTCTCACATTCCGATAAATTTTTATTTGCCCTCTTCCCTTGCTTGATGAATTCCTGTTATTGTTTCGCGAAAAAAAGACAAGACAAAAACTCCCCTAAATGCCCGGGAGTTGATTCTCGTCCTATAGCGTACATGTTTATTCTTATTTAGCAATCAATTGGTGAATGACTTCATCCTGAGGTTTGTATTCGAGAAGTTCAAGGTTGGAAAAAAAACGACTTAACTTTATCATTTTCTCTGTTGCTGCCAAGTGGGTTATTGGCGAACACATCGCTTTACCTTTGTAACATACGATATAAAACAAATTTGATCACCCGATTCATCCTATATATTAGCAAGAATTGATACATATTGTATCATAACTTATTTTCACTTAATTCGCAACAAAAAAAGATACTAACCGTCATAAACCGATACATATATGAGAAGCCACAGGACTTTATACCCGAACCTCCATGAAATTAAACTGTTATTTTATTAGTATCGACGGAATATCATTGATATAAACATTGAAAATCTTACAATAACAGAACAGATTTCAAGTACCTATATAATTTTCGACTTTCTACATAGTACGAAAGACCCCTTCAGTTATGAGGCCACTGAAAAAGGTGCGCTTTTAATTTTCTGAAATAGATCTAAATTGATAATGGCGAATTTCCATTCAATCTGAATGAGAATTCGCCATTATTTA
>NZ_VRTT01000129.1 GCF_008017805.1 Paenibacillus sp. N3.4
GCGGAACGCATCACGACAGAGACTTCAATGCAAGTCTAAATATTCTTGCCGAAGGCAAAAGACTGCTTACTGTGTAGTCACACTACACGAACTGTCGGAGCGACAGGGTTAGCTTGGTAAACTTCTCTTCGTTAGAAGAGACTACCCAAGAATCTCGTGACTTTAGTCATGAGAGGTTCAACAAATAGAAAGACATCTTGCAAAAATGGTGGAAATCTCAGGGAGTAAAAATAACTCCGTACAGTATGGGGAAGTGGTACCTCGTAAGGATTCAAATTCTATGAATCCAAAAGTGGATATTAAAATTTGAACACCTCACTGCTGTTCTATCGGGAATTTGGTGGATAACCAAAAATTGAGGCCGAAACTGCGTCAGTAAAGGGTATTCAGAGGCTCAAAGTGAACAAAAGTGAAGCGAATGCCCCCATCCCTGCTTTGAGGGGGGGGCGCTTAAAAGGCGTGAGGGTTTAAATCCTCCGACTGCATCCTAAAAAAAAGCCTGAAACTCCTTTGAATAGGGGTTCGGGTTTTTTTGTCTTTATGAGGAATTTGAATATACAATCCCGTCAAGCACTAATTTAGGTATAAAGACTAATTTTATATAAACATTACATAAAGATTACATAAGTTTTTGCAAGTTGCATTTACATGATGATTGTAATAGTTTAAAATAGTTCAAAAGTATCGGTATTTTTTATCGATTAATAAAGGATAATTAGGTAATTTGTCGTAAAGCAAGTGAGAATGATCTTATCTTAAAAAATAGGTAGGAGCTAAGAACCACCGAAAATTCGACATAAGGTAAGACGGAAACGATTAAAACAGAAGAAATGCAGCAAATTTTGGCTTAGAAGTGGCTCCAGTATCCACCCACAGGCTTGTTTTTCGTCCAAATGACAAAGATAGCGTTTTTTAATGAACGGAAGTCATTGCCGTACTTTCAAAGTCAATACTATATTACATAAATGTAAGCGCGATATCCAAATCACCGAATCTACCAAATCAAAACATAGTCAGGTGGTGCAGCATGGCACAGAATCAAGGATTTCTTATGCGAATTCGCCAGCGTTTATTTGGAAACCAAGCTAATGAAACAAAGTTGGAATTAGTGATAGAGAATCCTGATCAGTTACATGAAGAGGAAATGGTTCAAAGTACCGAAGGGATCGTTTTAGCCGAGCAATTACAGATGATTCGCATCGTTGATGAATACTCTGGGCAATTTGTGTTCCCAAGCATCCATGTGGAATCGTCATGGAATAAAGGTTTTGCCTTGCAAAACGAAGTTTTTGTCACGTTAGGCGATGAGCCCGTTTATCGCAGCAATATGGAAGTATTCTTTCAGGACTCGAAGACAGGGGAAAGAAAGATTGACTATCTCGTCAGTCTAGTCCGTTTCTCCAACGATCAATGGCGTGTCTTTCAAGTGAAAGAGGTGATGTCTTTACTGGATTAGTCTACTAATTTTGGGCTAAAAATAAGTGTATTTAAAACTCCAGAATACAGGGCCATTTTGCTATGAGGTAGGACTAATGGGATGCGAAATAAGGAAATTTCAGAGAAAACATTAGCGAAATATAAGATTATTTGTCGACATAGATAAAATTCACTATAAATAAGTAGTCCAATGGGTCCGATATAATAATATTGTGACCATTGATGTGTAGGATATATGAACCATACTTTTTGGTGTAGGAGCTGATAACTTGCTTTCGGCATGGAAACAGTGGACGAAAGTCTTAGTATCTCGTGAATCAGTGAGCACAAGAAAAACCATCCGTCTGATTAACCAAAAGTACGATCTGATGCGGTATATACCTGAATCTGAGCTCATGAAGCTAACGGAACGTCTCAGAGTTGAACTTGAGCAAAGTACTCCTCCCGATTATGTTCCTTATGTAGCTGTTGCTCTGGTTAAGGAAGCAGTCAGGCGTAAGATGGGACTGATCATGCATGACGAGCAGTTGCTAAGCGGTTACGAGATGATGCAGGGCAAAGTGGTTGAGATGTTGACTGGTGAAGGGAAGACGTTGGCTTCTTTGATTCCAGTCTTTTGGTACGGACTTCACAGCAAGGGTGTACATATGATTACGGTCAATCCTTATTTGGCCGAAAGGGATTATTTGCAGGCAAGAGATGTATGTCAAATACTGGGTATGTCGGTTGGTTTGAATCAAGCGGGACTGCATATTGAAGAAAAGCAGGCGGTATACAGGTGTGATGTAACTTACGGCACTTGGTCGGAATTTGGTTTTGACTATTTGCGGGATCATTTGGTGTTTGAACCATCCAAGCAAGTACAGCGTCCGCTAGCGTATGCGATCATTGATGAGATGGATAGTGTGCTCATAGATGAAGCAAAGACGCCTATGATCATTGCGGGTAAGACGAAAGCATCTCCGGATCTTTATTACATTTGTTCCCAATTTATCAGAGGCTTAAGAGAGCAAAGAGATTATGAGCGGGACGTCGAGACGAACCAAGTGATGTTTACCGAAGCGGGGATTCGGAAAATCGAAAAGATGTTCATGGTCGATAATTTGTTCGATTTGGAATATACAACTATATACCATTATTTGCTGCAAAGCTTGCGTGCTCATGTGTTGATGGAGGTTGACCGAGATTATTTGATCAAAGACGGAAAAGTGCAAATCATCGACTCCTATACGGGCCGAGTGATGGACGGGCGGGAATTCAGCGATGGTCTGCATCAAGCGATCGAAGTCAAGGAAGGGCTGTCAATCAGTGAAGAGACCCGATCCAATGCTTCAATTACAGTTCAGAAGTACTTTAGTCTTTATTCCCGATTAATCGGGATGTCCGGTACGATTCAGACGGATCGTGATGAGCTCAGACGTATTTACGGTTTGGATGTGCTGCCGATACCTACACATAAACCTAATGCCCGGAGAGATGCACCCGATCTCGTCTTTGCCAGCAAAGAGGCTAAGTATAAACGGTTAGTGGATGAGATTGCTGCTTTACATAATCAGGGTATCCCGATATTAGTAGGCACGACCACGGTTCAACAGTCGCAGGAACTGGCGGATCGCTTGTCAAAAGTCAATTTGCAATGCCGGGTGTTGAATGCGAAGACCGAGCGAGAAGAAGCAGAAATCATCAGTCATGCCGGATTGAAAGGAGGCATCACGATAGCCACCAATATGGCCGGACGCGGGGCTGATATACGCCTCGGCGAAGGTGTTGCTGAATTGGGAGGGCTGCATGTGATCGGACTCGAGAAGCATGAAAGCCGGAGGATTGATCTTCAACTCCGAGGACGATCGGGACGACAAGGAGACCCGGGTGCATCGCAATTTTTCATCTCGCTCGAAGATGATTTATTCCAACGCTATGCGGACGAAGAGGCTGAAGTTTGGCGTGACAAGTGGAAGTGGGGGGAGGAAGGCAATTCCTCCAAAGAGTTGTTGTATTTTGTGGAAATGGTTCAAAGACGGGCCGAGCAGCAAATGTACGAAATTCGATCTTTGGTTTATAAATTCGACTGCGTCGTACACCGGCAGCGGGAATGCTTCTATGCCCAGAGACAAGGAATTTTGTTGATGGAGCCGGTGGAAGAAGCCATTCTTCGTTCAGTTTCCTTTTGGATCAAGGATCGCGTGGAACGGTTTTGTCCCCCTGACCAGTTGCCGGAAGAATGGAAAGTGGAGCTGCTCAGACAGGAATTCGGGCTATCGTATCCCCTTGCGGTTACAGACTATATGACGCCAAAGGAAATGCTTCTGCAGGTGGAGCAGAGATGGGCGCAGGAATGGGCGGTATTCCTGGAGGCTCAGACACTGCAGCAGTGGCGTTCTGGTTGGCGGAATAAATATTTGCGTTTGATTGATGAATGTTGGTTGGATCACTTGGAACTGCTTGGCTTTATCAAGCAAGGCATTCATTACAGGGCATTGGAAAAACGGGACCCCGCTGAAGTTTATGAGATGGAGGCCTATCATCTGTACCTGAAGTTCGAGCGCAAATACCAACGTGCTCTCAGCAAGGGGCTGATTCAGGAGATGATAAGCCAAAAGTCCCTTCCACTTTACGGGACTGCATAAGCCATGTATGGTGCGACAAGGATGAAGTCAGGGTATTTGTTTATCTAACCCATATGCTGTCCATTCAAAACGCGCAGACAAATGCTTTTCCATATTGGAATTTATATGATCCCGTTGGGGGTCCCAGCTAATCGCGTATCCTTTTGTCGGAGTTTGTCATTTTCTGGTCATTAAGGTGTGTTATCGTTAATTTTATTAGGTCCCCCAAACTTCGATGAGCTAAGCGTCAAGCACTGATTTCGAGGGTAAGTCATTCTTTCACTAGGATTTAACATTCACCCATAAAATTTAATGGAGAAAAGAGGGTATTACCAAATGATGCAAAGAAGAAGTCTGATTCCAAAAAGCCATTAAGCAAAAGTATTGCCAAAGTTTTGACGGCAACCATGGCGGCCTCTACCGTTGTAGCGATTCTACCTGCAGATTTCACCAAAGCCGATATGTCCCAGGGCGGCAGCGTAACCGATGCCGTGTACAATCAGCCAGATGTTCCATCCACAAGTGTAACGGATGCGGTATATAAACCGATCGTTCTGCCTGTTCCGGTGATCGCTATACCGTCCGTACAGGCATTGGAAGCGGTACAAAATGCCAAATCCGCAGTGGAGCTGAAAACGGCTTTGACCGCAGCAGGGCTTGCTTTGAACTTGACGAGCTTCAACGCGTTGAGCCAGGAAGATCAAGTGGCAGCAGCAGAAGCGTTGCTAAGCCAGTCCACAGAGGGTTATACCGATACAGCAGCCGTACAGCAAGCCTTAAACAAGGTTGTTGCAGTTCAAAGAGACGTGGCGGCACTGCGTAATGCGGTTGCGGCAGTCAATTCGGCGGGTAGTGCGTCACAGATGCAAAGTGCCCTGGAAACGCCCTATTTGGGGCTTGTCATGATGAACTATAGAAAACTAAACGCTGAGGGCAAGCTTGCAGCAGCGGAAGCCGTACGTAAAGCTATTCCTACAGGCGGTTTCGTAAGCCGTACTGATATTCAGAAGGCGTTTAATACAGCCATCGCATCGGTTCATTCCTAAACGAAATAAATGGTTGTGTCAGCATGCGTCTAGACAGAGAAAATACGAATAACTAGTGACCCTGATCCGTTCTGATGTAGATATATTTTAGATGGAATAATGATAAACGGTAATATTTAACCAATACTGCATAAATGCGATAAAGAGAGGTAACGATGATATGTCGAAGAAAAAAAGCGACAAACAAAAGCCTTTAGCCAAAGGTATGGCTGCCGTACTGTCAGCCACGATAGCAGCTACATCAGTAGTTTCCGTACTGCCGGCTCAAGTGGTAAATGCGGACGAAGTCGCCGCCATTGCCGCAGTAAATGCTGCAACTAATGTTTCCGAAATGCAGGCTGCGCTTAATCGCGAGGACCTGGCTTTGAACCTTACAGGATACATCTCCTTGAGCAGCGTTGGAAAAGACGTTGTTGCTCAAAAATTAGTCAATTACCCCAATAAAAACGTCAACTTTGCTTCACAGCCAGCTATTCAGACGGCGTTGAACACAGAAGTTTCCGCTCGTCAAAACGAAGAGATTTTGCAAAAAGCCATTAGTGCCGTAAATTCATCGACTGGTGTAAATGACATGAGAACGGCTCTAGAAGATCCGGCGCTCGGTCTGATCCTGACAACTTACAATAACTTGAGTACGCCGGACGGTAAGCAGGCAGCGGCTCAGATGGTGCTGGATTATCGTCGGGGAATTGGCAGCTTCGCGAGCCAATCAGCTATCCAGAACCAATTTAATATCGCAGTACAAAATGTGTTGGATGCAGAAGCACTTGCCACTGCCGTAAATAATGTGAATACTGCCACGGATGCTGCATCGATGAGTATCGCTTTGGAAGATGCCTATCTTGGTCTGGTGCTGACTTCTTTCAATAACTTAAACGCTGCCAGTCAAGACTGGGTTGCCCTGCAAATGTTCACCTTTAAGCAAAGCGGCGCTTTTGCCAATAAGGCTGCAATTCAAACTAAGCTGAATGCCTATGTCAGCCAGAGGGCGCAATACGAGGCCTATGCGGCGGCTGTACTAGCTGTCAATAATGCAACGACGGCGGCTAATATACAATCCGCTTTTGAATCCTCTGATCTTGGCTTAAACCTGACTGAATATTACAAACTGACTGCAGCTCATAAGAATGCTGCTGCCCAGGCGCTTTTAAACTATAAAAATGCAAACGGCGGCCTTTTCGCTGATCAACCGAGCATTCAAACGGCTTTGGATACTGTTGTTCATACAGAGCAGGTGGCACAAGCGGTGGACGTGGTTAATGCAGCTGCGGACGTAAATAGTATAAAGAGCGCTTTGACATCCACGAAGTTAGGACTTACGCTTACAACCTTCAACGGCTTAGTGCTTGCTGACAAAAATGCAGTAGCCAACCTGGTTCTGACGAGCCGTGGCGGAGGTTTTGCGGATAAAGCGGCAGTTCAAACAGCACTTGATAGTGCGATTTCAACGAATGCGCCGATGGCGGCTGTCAACGGAGCCACCGATGTGAGTTCTGCGGAAGCAGTTCTTGGAAGCGGAGCGCTCGGTCTAGTCCAAGGGGTGTATGCCAATTGGAAGCAAGCGGACAAAACAGCCGTAGCGGCTGCAGTGATTGGAGCTCGTCCTGTAGACGGGTACGTGAATTTGGCAGCGGTGCAAGTAGCGTTTGATAATGCCATTACGGCACGCACGCCAGTTGCGGCAGTCAACAGCGCAGCTAATGCTACAGCTATTCAAGCTGCTTTAGAAAATGTAACACTAACGCTGAATTTAGGTGCCTATACAACTTGGAAAACGGAAGATAATAAAGCAGTTTCAGCAGCGGTATTTACAGCTCGTACGTCAGCAGGCTTTGCGGATTTAACGGCGATACAAAATGCTTTTAACACTGCTTTGACTAACCGTACGGCTATTGCTGCTGTGAACATCGCTCTGGATGTGCCAGCTATGCAAACTGCTTTAGAGAATGCGACTCTCACCTTAGGCGCTTACGCAACATGGATGGCAGCTGATAAAGCAGCAGTTTCAGCTGCTGTATTAACAGCCCTTCCTACTGGCGGTTATGTGGATAAAGTGGCTGTGCAGGCGGCGTTTGATACGGCTTTAGGATTACGTACGAAACTTGCGCAAGTGAATATTGCTTCGGATGCGGCTGCTATGCAGATTGCTTTGGATATTGTCGGTTTGGGTCTGAACAAGGGAGCCTCTTATGACTCTTGGCTCTCGGCAGATAAAGCCGCTGTTTCTGCAGCACTGCTGGCAGTGCGTCCTTCGAATAATGGCTTTGCAAATATTGCGGCTCTTCAAAGTGCTTTTGATACAGCTGTCAACAATGTTGCACCTATGGCTAACATTAATGGTGCAGGGAATGCTGGAGACATGCAAGACGCTTTGGAAGATGAGGATTTGGATCTAACTTTGAGTTTGGCATACACCTCTTTATCGCCTTCAAATCAGACGACCGTTGCGGGTTGGGTTCTGAACAACCGTCCGACCAGCGGCTATGTGGACAAGCTTGCGGTGCAGGCTGCGATGGATATGGCAGTGGCTCTTGAATACGTAAATATTGCTCCAAATGCTGCAACGATGCAAACGGCACTAGGAGACACAACGCTGAATTTGACGCAGGGCGCAGCATATCCGAATTGGACGGCAGCGGATAAAACGGCTGTAGCGGCTTCAGTTCTGTCAGCGCGTAGTACAGGCTATGCCGACAAAGCGGGCGTGCAAGCAGCGTTCGACGCAGCAGTTACGGTACGGACGCCGGTAGCCAACGTAAACGTTGCGGCAAATACGGCGGCGACACAAACAGCGCTTGAATCTACTGATCTGAACCTGATCAAGGGTGCATATGCGGGATGGACAACGGCGGATAAAACAGCTGTAGCGACACTAGTGCATGCAGGAGTGGGTACAGGCTATGCAGACAAAGCAGCCGTACAAGGGGCGTTCAACGCAGCAATATTAACGCGTACGCCTGTAGCGAATGTAAACGTGGCAACAGATACAGCGACAACGCAACTGGCGCTTGAAGATGCTACGTTGAGCTTGGCATTGGGCACATATACTGGCTGGAAAGCGGCGGATAAAACGGCTGTTGCGGCAACTGTGCATGCAGGAGTGGGTGCAGGCTATGCAGACAAAGCAACTTTACAAACGGCGTTCAATGCAGCTGTAGCTTTACGTTCGGCGGTAGCAGCGGTGAACTCAGCTGCAGATGCAGCAGCAACACAAACGGCGCTTGAGGCTGGTGCGTTGAACCTAACACAGGGCGTATATGCGAACTGGACGGCAGCGGATAAAACAGCTGTAGCGACACTAGTGCATGCAGGAGTGAGTACAGGCTATGCAGACAAAGCAGCTGTGCAAACAGCGTTCGACGCAGCAGTAGCTCTACGAACCGCTGTGGCAAATGTGAATACTGCATTGAATGCGGCGGCGACACAAGCAGCGCTTGAATCTGCTACTTTGAACCTGACACAGGGCGTGTATGCTGGCTGGACAGCGGCGGATAAAACGGCTGTTGCGGCAGCTGTGCATGCAGGAGTGGGTTCCGGCTATGCGGACAAACCAGCTGTACAAGCGGCGTTTAACGCAGCCATAACGGCGCGGACGGCAGTAGCAAAAGTGAATGTTGCGGCAAATGCGGCAGCAATGCGATCGGCGCTGGAAGACGGTTCGCTTGACTTGGACTTGACAGATTATAATCAGCTCCATGAGACAGATAAAATACTTGTGGCAGATCATGTGCGGAATCATCGTCCTCAAACCGGTTTTGTTGATGAAGATGCCATACAGGTGGCACTGGACAGCGCTATCTCCGAGGATGCCCCTATGGCTGCTGTTAATAATGCAGATGGTGCAACGAAAATGCAAACTGCTCTGGAGAATGTGGCCCTTGGACTTGATTTAGTTTTATACAATAGTTGGTCGGCCGCAGACAAAGCTGCGGTTTCAGAGGACGTGCTCGCAAACCTTCCGGACGATGGATATATAAACCAAGCGGCCGTACAAGCGGCATTCGGAGCAGCCTTAGTGGCACGGACGCCAGTAGCAAACGTAAACGTTGCAACTGAGGCGGCGACACAAGCGGCGCTTGAAGCCGGTGGGCTCAACTTGAACCTGGGTACTGTCTACCTATCTTGGACAACTGCTGATAAAACGGCTGTAGCGGCAGCTGTGCATGCAGGAGTGGGTGCAGGCTATGCGGACAAAGTTGCCGTACAAGCGGCATTCAATGTAGCGGTAACAGAACGTACGCCAGTAGCAGATGTGAATGTGGCGGCGAATGCGGCGGCAATGCAAGTGTCTTTGGAAGATGCTTCTTTGGACTTGGATTTATCAGCTTATGACACACTAAGTGCAGCAGATAAATTGCTTGTGGCAGATCATGTATTGAATCAACGCCCTACAACCGGCTTTGTAGATCAAACTGCCATACAGTTAGCGCTGGAGAACGCTATTGCTGAAGATGCGCCGATGGCCGCTGTGAATAATGCGATTAATGCAACCGCGATGGAAACTGCTCTGGAAGAAGTAGC
The DNA here is from genome assembly GCF_008017805.1 of Paenibacillus sp. N3.4. GTDB lineage: Bacteria > Bacillota > Bacilli > Paenibacillales > NBRC-103111 > Paenibacillus_E. The sequence continues at coordinate 9,611 of NZ_VRTT01000129.1, forward strand.
TCTCGGACTTACATTGGGTGTTTACAATGGATGGTCGAACGCAGACAAAGCTGCGGTTTCAGCCGGGGTGTATGCAAACCGTCCTGGAACCGGATATGTAAACCAAGCAGCCGTACAAGCGGCATTTGATGCAGCTGTAACACTACGTACACCGGTAGCAAACGTAAACGTTGCAGTGGATGCGGCGGCGACACAAGCGGCGCTTGAAGCAAATGCGCTCAACTTGACGCTGGGCACCATCTACCTATCTTGGACAGCTGCGGATAAAACGGCTGTAGCGGTAGCTGTGCATACAGGAGTTGGTGCAGGCTATGCGGACAAAACAGCTGTACAAACGGCATTCAATTTGGCGGTAACTGCACGTACGCCTGTGGCAAACGTGAACGTAGCGGCCAATGCGGCGGCTACGCGAAGCGCGCTTGAAGCTATCCAACTTGGAATTGATTTATCTGTTTACAACACGTTAGGTAATGTGGACAAGCAGGAAACGTCCAATAAAGTATTTGTGGCTCGTCCGGGCACCGGCTTTGTGAATGCAGCAGAGATTCAAGCGGCGCTTGATCATGCATTAGAAGCAGGAGCGTTAAACCGTGATACAGCTGCGTTAGAAATTGGGTTCATTACTGGCGATGCCGCTAGCCATGTTACAGACAAGCTTACCCTTCCATTATTGGGAGTCGAGGGGTCGACGATTTCTTGGAGCACGGATATACAAGATGTAGTTGCTGCTGACGGTACGGTAACTCGTCCTGCTTACTTGGCAGGTGATGCTACTGTAACCCTGACAGCGACATTGACCAAAGATGGCGTCACGAAGACCAAAGAGTTTGTAGTCAAGGTAATCAAAAAAGCGATTACCGATAGTGAATCCGTAGCAGCTGACAAAGCAGCACTTGGTATCGTGTACACCGGCGCTGATGTGGCAGCTAGAGTAACACAAAACTTGACGCTTCCAACAGTAGGAACATATGGTACAACGATCACATGGGTATCTAACAATTCGGCAGTCGAAGTCAATGCGGCAACTGGTAAAGTAACTCGTCCGCTGAAAACAGCTAGCAATGAAGTGGTGACGCTGACTGCAACGATTACGATAAATGGCGTGCAGAGTACCAAAGTGTTTGAAGTGAACGTCCTTAAGGAAACGTCATTCAACAATATCGAATCGGTAGCAATAGATAAAGCAGCACTTGACATCGTTTATAGCGGAAGTGATAAAGCGGTCAGCGTAACACAGAACTTGACATTGCCAACAACGGGAACGAATGGAACGGATATCATATGGGTGTCCAGTGACTCGACAGTCATTACCGGAATGGTGAAGTGAAACGTCCGTTAAAGACGACCAGTGATAAATCGGTGACGTTGACGGCGACGATTAAGAAGGGTATTTCACAGGAAACCAAAGAATTTACCGTAAACGTCGTGAAGGAAACAACGTTCAACGAGGTAGAATCTGTGTCTGTGGACAAAGCGGCACTTGATATCGTTTATCTCGGCACCGATAAAGCAGCCAGTGTAACACAGAGCCTGACATTGGTGGAAAACGGAACGAATGGAACTAATATCGCATGGACGTCCAGTGACCTGACAGTCATTGCTCAAAACGGACAAGTGACCCGTCCGTTGAAGACGGCCAGTGATAAAGTAGTGACGTTGACAGCGACGATTAAGAAAGGTAATACGCAGGAAACGAAAGAATTTAAAGTAAACGTCTTGAAGGACACAACGTTCACCGAGTTAGAATCTGTGTCTGTAGACAAAGCTGCTCTTGATATCGTTTATCTCGGCACCGATAAAGCAGCTAGTGTAACACAGAGCCTGACATTGGTGGAAAACGGAACGAATGGAACGACCATCACATGGGTGTCAAGCCAACCAACCGTTGTTGCTACAACCGGAATGGTAAACCGTCCGTTGAAGACGTCTAACGATGAAGTGGTGACATTGACAGCGACGATTAAGAAAGGTAACACGCAGGAAACGAAAGAATTTAAAGTAAACGTCTTGAAGGAAACAACGTTTAGCGAAGCAGAATCCGTGTCAGTGGACAAAGCGGCGCTTGATATCGTTTATCATGGTACCGATAAAGCTGTTAGTGTAACACAGGACCTAACATTGCTGACATCAGGAACGAATGGAACGAATATCTCATGGGTGTCCAGTGATTCGACAGTAAATGCCTTAACCGGAAAGGTAACCCGTCCAGCGAAGACGGCTGCCGATAAATTGGACACCCATGAGATATTCGTTCCATTCGTTCCTATTTCCGGCAGAGTCAGGTTCTGCGTCACACTGGCTGCTTTATCGGTACCTCTATAACCGATATCAAGTGCCGCTTTATCTACAGACACAGATTCCGCATCACTAAACGATGTTTCCTTCACGACGTTATGGTAAATCTTTCGTTTCCTCGAAGTACCCTCGTAATCGTCTGCTGTCATG
>NZ_VRTT01000012.1 GCF_008017805.1 Paenibacillus sp. N3.4
TTGTAGCTCTGCATTTGGTTTTAAGTAGAATCCACTACTCATTCTAACCAAAAGCAACCTACGTTAGGCGAATGAGGGCCGCCTCGTTCATTATGACTATCGGGCAGTTATCCAATGTTAATATCTTAGCGTTACAAGTGACTACATATAGATGCGCCCTTATTAAACCGCTATAATATGCGAAGGACATAATGACCTTAAAATAAATATTTTCAATGATTTTTAAGGGGGCTCAACCCCTATGCTGTCTAAAAAAGAATAAGGAGCTGTTACGTTAAATGAAACAGATTACTCTTCGCCAATCCCAAAATTCCGATGTTGAGACAATTGCTAATTTACGGGCAATTGTACTACGAAATGATTTAACTAGGTTAGGAAGGTTTGATGAAGAGAAGGTTCGTCAGCGCTTCCGTAATTCATTTGACTCAGATCACACTTGGATTATTGAGTCAGATTCTTCTTTTGTTGGCTGCGTAGCTCTTAAACCAACGTTAGATGGTTATTTATTGGAACATTTTTATATTTATCCCAATTACCAAGGTAAAGGGGTCGGTAGTCATGTATTAAAAAAATTGCTTGAACAAAATGATGTAAAAGGAAAACGTGTAACATTAAATGTCTTACAAGGAAGCTCTGCTAAACGTCTTTATGAACGGTTTGGTTTTAAAGTTGAAAGTGAGGATCTCATAGACGTTTACATGTCTGTGAATGTAGAGGGAAATATCAGAACCGTCGAAGGAATGTAATAATGCTCTCCCTAAAGTGGTATATTCGATTAACTTGAATCTTAAGTAAATGTATTGGTTGTTAAACAAACGGGAAACGATAGTTGAATAAATTGAAGTAGGAGCTGCCCCGTTGGCTTCTATTTTTTGGGGCTTTGAAGTATTTCCTTGCCGTTGCGGCAATAAATTGGTTCAAGCTTCGAATTTTCCCATTTTATTCATCGAGATTGCCAATAAGTCCCCCGTTAAAATAAGATCCTAATGAGCATCCTAACTTCGAAATACGACAAAGTTTCGTGAGAGGAGAATAAATCATGAAAAAGCTTCAAACTCTTACCATGGCTGTTGTTTTCATATCTGCATTTAGTTTTAGTTCGGCCGGAATAGTTGTCGCACAAGGCAATGCAGGGGTTGGAATGAATTCCACTTCAGGTACTATTTCAACAGGGCCTTATAATAGCTTAAGCACTTCTGGTGCTTATGGTACTAGTGTTGCTTCAGGCACTGGAAGTAGAGTATCCTACAGCGCAGTAGGAAAAAGTAATGATGGTATCATAAGCTATAATAACAATTCTTCTTCTGTTCGTGCGTATAGTACTACAAATTCCGGCGCTAATTGGGGTTGGCTTGGTTTAATCGGCCTCTTTGGTCTAGCTGGCTCAAGAGGAAGAAATAATAGAAGAGAAGATAATACAATCACTTAACTTAACTAAAATCCTCCCATCTAACAGCATGAATGGCGAATGTTATTGTTCTACAAGGAAGCTTTTTTCATACCTCGTAGTTCCTTCTTTCAGGGGAGAGTATTAGTGAGCACATTTATTTCATAGTTCTCACGCATAAATACCTATATATTTTTTTCATAATAAGGCAGATGTGATTTACCTTACATCAAACTACGAATTCTGCAACTCCACTAAGATTTTAAATTACAGCAAAAGAGGATTTTTTCCATAGACCGAATACTAAATACGGAGGTGAAGATAATGGACGAACAAAAGGAAACCGTCACCTCAATTGACCCCAAGACTAAACAATCAATGGAAGTTAATGTTGTCTTGGATCATGCCCAAAATGGAGGGATGGAGTACACGATAGAAGAAGTAGAGAGTAAAGATCAAGATAGTCAAAAGAATAACGTTGACGAATAGATTAAAACGCATGCAGTTCAGGAGGAATATTCTCCTTTATAGCATGCGTTTTTATGTTACTTACGCTGTCAAGCAGTTTTAATAGCTTCATGATGATAGATTCTAGACCGTCAGGCAATTGTGATCGTTGGTTCGTCATTGGCGGGGGGCTTAGTGTCAAATGCATCTACACCCATTCTAGCAGATTATTGGTCATAAAAGGCAGACGGTCTGCCAGCATTTCGTAGAAAATAACGCCTAAAGAATAAAGGTCGCTACGTTCATCAACAGTTCGCAGCATCCTGCCGGTGAACAATAAGGCAAGCCTGCTTTGACGCACACCTCCTGGCCGGACGTACCTGTGAGGCACTGGGCAAGCAAGGACATCCAATCCGCTTCCCAAAAATTTGAATTCAGGCGTTACATTAATAAAGAAGAAGAAACGATTATCCTCCAGTAGCATGTTTTGGCATCTGTTAAAGTCGTAGGGCGCAACTGGAATAAATAAAGTAGACTGATTCTGATCTGGTATCCTATCTTGAAACCCGTAATTATGATGTTCATAATTACGTTTTTTTTGTATGCATCATTCCGTTTATATTGAGTTTATATAGCGCGATTAGAATGGTGTCATCGGGGTATGCACTGATTCTCGTCGATACTGGCTTACCAGGTATGATGCAAAATCTAATAAAGGAAAAGGACGATACCCGAAATCAAATCGACTCTCAGGATATCGTCCTTTTAAGTTTTTTTACACAAGATTCAGGAGGAAGATTTAGTACGGTTTGTTTGAGCTGAGGTCATGGATCTGCTCTTCCAGGACCGTACTTGCTTTGCCCAAAAACTGCGTAATGAGCGCAAGCTCTTCATCTGTATAAGAGGAGGCCAGAGTAATCATTGCGGTATGAAGCGGGTGGTACGTATTGCTGACCTCTTCTTTTTGTTCGTACTCTGGCACAATAATCACTTTGCGTCGGTCTTTGGGATCATTTTGCCTGCGTACATAACCTATTTTCTCAAGTCGATCAATTAATGCAGTAACGCTGCTCGTAGCAAGCCCGGTTAATTTGGACAGCTCTCCCGCGGTGATGGGTCCTTTTTCTCTCAGGATGTCCACAGATATAAAATCATGATTGTATAACCCAAGAGAGGCAGCCACACTTTCTTGATATAATACCGTACGGGTTCCAAGTCCTCGCATGAGTGAGACAAAGTGTTCCTTTGGGTCTGTAGTTTGATCTTGTTGATGACTTGACAAAAGAGAACCCTCCTTTTATGATGTTGATATCTTGATGATCGAGATACTTGATTATCGAAATATTAATTACATGTATTCTATCGAAACCATGCATAATTTGTAAAGGGATTTAGGTGCAGGTACAATATAAAGGTTTATCGATCTATGTGAGATAGTAAATGAAATGGCAAACGAACAATGTGGAGGGATCAAGTGTAGATGGCAAAGAAAAATAATATGAAGATTATTTTAGGGGGGCTGCTGCTGGCCATACTTATGGCATCGATGGATAATACCATTGTAGCAACAGCAATCGGTACGATCGTCGGAGAGTTAGGCGGTTTTGACAAACTAATGTGGGTGACCTCTGCTTACTTAGTAGCGGAGATGGCCGGTATGCCTATTTTCGGTAAATTATCGGATATGTATGGCCGCAAACGTTTCTTTGTCTTCGGTATTATTGTTTTCATGATCGGCTCTGCTTTATGCGGTACAGCACAATCTATCGTACAATTGAGCATTTACCGTGCGATTCAAGGGATTGGCGGCGGCGCACTAATGCCTATTGCATTCACCATCATGTTTGATGTGGTTCCAGCGGATAAACGCGGCAAGTTGGGTGGTTTGTTCGGTGCCGTCTTCGGTCTTTCCAGTATTTTTGGACCGCTCCTTGGGGCTTATCTTACGGATTATATCAATTGGTCCTGGATATTTTACATCAACTTACCGCTGGGCCTTGTTGCTTTCATCATGATCGCTTTCTTCTACAAAGAGTCTGTCGAGCATTCCAAGCAAAAAATCGACTACCTTGGCGCATTTACGCTGGTAGCTTCAATCGTTTGCCTAATGTTCGCGCTTGAACTGGGAGGCAAGCAATATGCTTGGGATTCTGGGGTGATTATTGGTTTATTCGCCGCTTTCGTGGTGCTGGTCATCAGTTTTATCTTCGTTGAACGTCGGGCACAAGAACCAATCATCACGTTTGGCATGTTCAAAAATCGCCTCTATACAACAAGCAATGTCATGGCTATGTTTAGCAGCGCGGCCTTTATTACGGCCTCTATTTACATTCCAATCTTTATCCAAGGTGTTCTTGGCGGTTCAGCAACGAATTCTGGGCTTGTCCTGCTTCCGATGATGCTCGGATCTGTTGTTACTGCCGCGGGAGGCGGTTCCTTGCTGGGTAAGTTTAAGTATCGCTCGATCATGATTCCTACATTAGCGCTGTTGGTAATCGGCATCGCTCTGCTCACTACACTAACGACCGGTTCCTCTCGCTTCATGGTTACGATCTTCATGATTTTGATCGGGCTAGGCATTGGCTCATCGTTCTCAGTATTAAGCAACGCGGCGATTCACGGATTCTCTGCAAGGCAGCGCGGCTCTGCAAGCTCGACGCTTAACTTCTTGCGGTCATTGGGAATGACGCTGGGTATTACGGTATTCGGTATCATTCAAAGTCATACGTTTACGAAAAAATTGACTTCCGCATTTGCCGGCGGCGGTCAAATGCCGCAAGGCTTTGATCTAAGCGATCCGCGTAAAATCTTGACACCGGGTACGCGGGACACAATTCCTTCTCAGATTCTCGATAAAATTACAGAAGCACTTTCCTCGTCGATTGTTCATACCTTTGCTTGGGCAATTATTCCAGCTGTCATTGCTCTGCTAGCATCCCTGCTCATGAGCAAAGAAAAACTAGACCCAGCTGCTGAATTGGAAGAATATTCGGCTTCCCATTAAATAAACCAAAAGCCCCGCTAGCCGCGGGGCTTTTTTGCGCTTATATGGCGTGTTGAAAGACGGTTTCTGCTAATCGATCATGTACACGTTCCATTTCCCTTCGCTAGTTGGTCTTGAGCAGATGGCACTTTCTAAATGCCGTTCTTCTTTTTCAATGGAGTCGCTGACTTTGTATTTAACACCTAAACAGAAAAGCTTACCTTGATCGTCTTGGAGGATTGGACCATGCATACCCGTAAATGCATACGAAAAACGATCATCCAACAGCGTATCCGCCATGCTAGTCATGCCTGATGACGGCTCACTCCATTTCATGAAATCTTCCCGACTTTTTGCAGCCCAAGCTCGCACAAATGCGAGAGTGGCCTCCGTTCCCCCGCTATGTTCCATCATTTGATCAACTTCTTCTTTCGGAATAAATACGCCCGAGGTTACTGGTCGGAAGGATTTTAGCCCATATTCATCATCACTGCATTCACCGATAGCTGCCGTGAGAGAACCATCCAGATAGAGCTGTTTAAAACTTTCTTGAGATACGTAATAAATACGAATTCGTTTCAGCTTCTCCTGACGATCAGCATCGTTTGTCCAAGTATCTGATACGACCACGACATAGTTGCCCGAATCTGCTTTCTGCACCTTAATTTCAAAGGCAACGCTATAAGGTTCTTTACCGCAAAATTTAACATTTCTTGTCGTATTGGTGTTATTCGGCAGATTTGGCAATCCTAATTCTTTTACTGTCTTCTGCAGAACGTCTTCCTCTGAAAACTCGGATTCCTGTCTGGGGGGAGACGGCATGTTATACAGATCATCTAACACGAATGTAAAAAACATAATAACGAAAGCAAATATGACATAACGTTTCACAATATCTTCTCCTTCGACTTTCACTTTCTTTCTTTGCCTCCGGATGCAGATGCTAGGCTTTATATTGATAATAATAACAAATATAGTAGAATACTACCTTTTCTTTCTATGTACACAAATTTATTTACACAAAATTCATATGACGCCTAATCTTCTGATAATGAGTAGAGACTATAATGTGGCATAGATAGAGTGGAGTCCTCAAGGAGAATGGAAATATGCTGCAGAAAGAACAAATAAGAAGTTATCTGAGTGGCTGGAAAATGCTCCTTTTCGTGCTTGTGTCGTATAGTGTGCTGTTTTTAATTGCTTTCCAGGGGATGATTATCAGCAAGCAATCCACGGCTACGATTCAGAAACAATATAATCAAATCGTATTCGACAAAATGGATTCTCTTTCCGTTAATCTCATTAATTATTTGAATTATATCGATGATTTTGCGCGCACGTTATCCGTGAAGACTGATTTGACGCGGAGAATCCAGGACAACCATGATGTTCCCAAAGATGTGATTGAAGGATACTTGAATTATTTTCGGCTGCGGCTTCCGCTCTATATTCAAATCCTTACCGATCAAAATCGTGTATTCGCCTATCCGCCTATTGATCAAGAAGAGGAAGCGCGGTTCAAATCAACCATGTCCGCATTCCCTTGGTACGGGACACGTTTATTCCTCGACAACAGCTTTATTCACTCCGACGTAGCCCCCGATTTTCATTTCAGCGCATTCCCGCAAGCTTTATACATTAGCAAAAACATGCTCCAGGATGACCATTCACTCGGAACGCTTACGATTAAAATGAACGGCTCGGCTATCGAAACGCTGCTCGATACAGTAAGACTCAACCCCATGAATGCCGTGTTTATTTTGTCGCCGGAAGGAAAGGTGCTGTTTGCGAATACGCAGCCTTCCTCAGAGGTGTCTGGCTATTTGCAAGGGTTGGACAGGAAAAAAATGGATGAAATCTTCCGAAAAAACGGCGATGATACAGGTTCAGGCAAGCTGAAAATTGCCGGTCAGGACTGTTATTTTATCTATAAGCAGATCCCTTCCACCACATGGGAAGTACTGTCGATCATTCCGATGGACTCTCTACATGCCGAGAGTATTAGCGTGTGGCAGACGACGGCCATTACGACGGCTTTTTCGGTGCTGCTCATTGTCACATTTGGTTATATTCTTTATACGAAGCTGCTTTTCCCTCTACAGAAAATGTCACGTATTGTGCGGACAGCGGGAGGGGGCGTATCGCCAGAGTGGTACGACTACAAGGGCTTTAAGGAGCTTGAGACATTAAACGAAGGCATCTATCGGTTTTTCGATCAAATTCAAACGCAGATTCATACGATCAAGGAAGTGGAGAGTGAGAAGAGAAGGTTGGAGGTTCATGTGCTGCAGGAGCAGATGCGGCCGCACTTTTGGCATAATTCGCTGAACGCTTTGCGTTTCATGGCTGTTCTGCATGGCAATCCGACGATGGCAGACGCGATTCTTGCGCTAACCCGGATGCTCGATTACACGTTGAAAAATTCGCATACGTTGTTCAGCAGCGTGGAAGAGGAGAAGGAGTATGCCCTCCAATATATCCGCTTTCAGGAAATACGCTCGATGCAGCGGATCGATCTGAGCTTGGAGATCGACCCGCACATGCTGCATGCCCAGATCCCTAAATTCACGCTTCAACCTTTGCTTGAAAATGCGATTACCCATGGCTTCTGCACGCCATTCGACCGTAAGCCCACGCTTAGTCTCCGCATCCAAGCGGTTGAAGAAGGGTTGAGTATCCAGATCGAAGATAACGGGAACGGCATTGAATCAGAAACACTCCGGACACTGCTGGTTCCCAAAGATCAAGAGAGGAGCAGGACGCGTACTTCCGGCATCAGCCTGCTTAATTTGCAGGAGAGAATTTGTCTGGAATATGGCGGCGACTATGGGATTGAAGTTCATAGCAAGCTTGGCGAAGGGACACGAATCGAAATTATATTACCCTTGATCATAAATGAAGAGAAAGCGGGTGGCCATGATGAAGGTCATGATCGTTGAAGATGAAGTGCTGGTGCGGTTAGGTTTAAAAAAGGCAGTGCCTTGGTCGACACTCGGCATGGAGCTTGTTTGTGAAGCGAGTGACGGATCGGAAGCCTATGAAATGTTTGTACGGCACTTGCCGGATATCGTGCTGGTAGATATTGAGCTGCCCAAAATGGACGGCCTGCGGTTCATTCAATTTGCTAAGAAGCACCGTGAGGACACGAAATTTATCATTCTCACCTGTCAGCAGGATATCAAATATGCGCGAAGCGCCATCCAACTGCAGGTGTCTGATTTCCTGCTGAAATCAACGCTCGATATGAAGGAACTATGCGATATTTTGCAAAATATGTCGGTTGAATTGCGCCTTAAACGACATGCAGGCAGCGAAACGGGCGCGCGTGATACCGATCAGGCGCAGCGGAAAAAAAGATTTCTCCAAAGCTGGCTCGACGGTGTGCTGCCTAAATTCGAGCCTGAGCGTTCGGATGTGCAGCTTCAAGAATTTGCTGCGCTTCTGCAAGCTACCCGCTGCCAAGCCTGGGTGATTCAACTTGGCAAACACACGGCTTCGTTTGGCGGGTGGCCCGATCTAGATGGGGATATCCAGCAAATGACCGTCCAGCATTTTGGCAGCCGTTGTTTGGGAATCGTGGAGGATGCCGCTAAGCAAAGGCTGCACCTGATCTTCGCAGGAGCTCCATCTGCAGATGAAGCCCAGCGGTGGAAGGAAACGATGCAGGATAAGCTGAATATGACGCTAACCATCGCGATTAGTGCTGTTTTCCATGACCCGTATGAATGGCGTGTGTATGATCTTGAAGCTGCCGAGCTGCTTCAGCTTGAATTTTATCATCTAAGCGAGGGCATATTCAGTGATCGTACGCATTTGATTCGCGATACACTCACCGAGCCTATCCAAAAAATGAAAAAAGACATCTACGACCGAATTGGGTCTCTCCAATTGGCAGACATGGATGCGCTCTTCGGAGCACTTTGCGAGGCGCTCCTAGAGTCGCCTTTTCTGCATCCCCATATTGTGAAAAATATGATGACGGAGATGCTCTTCCGCCTCTGGTCAGCTTGTGAAGAAATGAGCATGGCTGATATATCTACGAATCATCAACTCGTAGACCGCATCTATGCGGCGAACAGGCTCGAAGAGCTGTCTGATCTGTTATTGGAAGAAGTGCGCAGCGCCGAGAGAGCAGTAGCAGATTGTTACGAGCAGGACGACAAGTCGAGACTCATTTTATTGATCAAGCAGTATATCAAGTCCAATATGCATCGGGAGTTTTCCCTTCAGGAAATTGCGGATACGTTTCATATGAATAACTCGTATTTGAGCCGCATGTTCAAAGAAGTAACGGATTCAAGCTTTACCGAATATGTCCTTTACGAGAAGACGGAAGCTGCCATGGCGATGATGAAGAGCGGGCTGCCGCTTACCCAAATTTCCGAGAAGCTCGGCTATCAGAACTTAAGTTCTTTTACCCGCATGTTCAAAAAAGTAAGAGGGGTTTCCCCGTCCCGTTATCAGGACTAGCTGAAAGCATCTGATAAATATTTGGCAAAAAATGATAAATTGTTGGGTCGTATTTGGCGTGATTTACGCTCTCTTTAATTAATCGATACAATTCTCCCTCATTCCGTCTTCACCCTGCAAATGGTTAAACAATCGGTCAAAGCTGGTCATGTCCATACGTCTAATCCGATTCTATACTAAACGAGAAGGGTGTAATCAAGCCTATGTAAACAAGATAAAGGAGAGAAACGACCCATGCAAAAGTATTTGAAATGGCTTCTGCTGCCAACAGTCGGTATGACACTTCTGGCAGGCTGCGGTCAAACGGCAAACAAAAACGCGACGGCAAGTCTTAATCCCTCCTCACCATCTCCATCTGCATCAGCACCTGCTGCTAGTACTAAGGCTACGAATGAGCCTGTGGAACTGACCTTCTATTACCCAGTTAACGTAGGCGGTCCGGTCATGAAGGTGATCGACGGAATGACGAACAAATTCATGGAGTCTCATCCGAACATCAAAGTGAAGCCGGTCTACACAGGCAACTATGGAGACAATACGATCAAAATCCAGTCCGGGATTCAAGCGAAACAGCCGCCGGATGTGGCCGTCATGATGTCTACGGAACTTTATTCCATGCTGGATTCCAATGCCATTATCCCCCTCGATGATTTCATTGCCAAAGATCCCAGCATCAATATGAAAGATTTCTACCCCGCTTTTGTCGAAGATACGCAAACGGGCGGTAAAACCTACAGTATTCCATTCCAACGCAGCACAATCGTCTTGTACTACAACAAGGAAATGTTTAAGGAAGCAGGACTCGATCCAGAAAAACCGCCGAAAACATGGGATGATCTGATTGATTACGCCAAGAAGCTGAAGAGAGACGGACATGCAGGCTTGGAAATTCCGGGGAATGACGATTCTTATTGGATGCTGCAGCTGTTCGCTCTGCAAAACCATACAGACCCTAAGGTGAATCTCATGTCGCCGGACGGAAAGAAGTCATGTTCGACCAGCCGGAGAACGTGGAAGCACTTCAGTTCTGGTTGGATCTTTCCCGCAAGCATAAGGTCATGGCGGAAGGCATTATTGATTGGGCGACAGTACCAACGGACTTCATCCAAGGCAAAACAGCCATGATGGTGCATACAAGCGGAAATCTCACCAATGTAAAAAATAACGCGAAATTCGATTTCGGTGTCGCCTTCCCTCCGATGAAGAAGCAATTTGGATCGCCGACGGGTGGCGGTAATATGTACATTTTCAAAGACACAGAACCTAAAAAACAAGCAGCAGCATGGGAATTCGTCAAGTTCATGACAGAGCCGGAGCAAGCTGCGCAGTTCAGCGTTGGCACGGGGTATGTAGGTGTCCGCAAGTCTGCATTTGATACCGATACAATGAAGAAATACGCAGCCAGCTTCCCGCAGGCGCTCGTCGCACGCGATCAGCTTCAATATGCGCACGCGGAGTTGTCCACGCATAATCACGGTAAAGTATCGACGGCGCTTACGAATCAGATTCAGGCTGTGCTGTCAGGAACGATTGATCCGGCAGGGGCGTTGAAGAAAGCGCAAGAAGAAGCGGAACGCGCGCTCGCCCCATTCAACAAGTAAACACCGACTGTTTGTGGATGCTGCAGCCCATCGGCATTGCGATATTTCTCGCAGTGCGGGTGGGCGTCGTATTCACTGAAGGAGAGCTGCAAGATGACGACCATTTGGCGCGAAAGGCTGAAGCGGAACAGCTGGGGTTGGGGCTTGCTGCTACCCTCACTGCTTATACTCGGTCTATTCACTTATTATCCGATTGTAAAGACGCTATGGCTTAGTCTGTATAGGCTGGACTTAGCGACACCGGTGCCGGTCTTTAATGGGCTGGGCAATTATGCAGGGCTGTTGGAAGATCCTGTGTTCATGAAAGTGTTCATCAATAATCTATGGTTTGCACTTGGTACAGTGCCGACTTCCATGGCGCTTGCTTTCGTAATGGCGTTGTTTGCCGATAAGGCTATTCGTGGGAAGGGACTCATGAGGGTCGCCTATTTTTATCCGAATATGATTCCGATGATTGCCGTAGCTAATATTTGGCTATTTTTATACACACCGAAGTTTGGTTTGCTTGCGCACTTGGCCTCCTGGTTCAGTGAAAAGGAAGTTAGTCTACTGGGCCAACCGGGAACAGTGATGGGGGCGCTGATCGTCATGATTATATGGAAGGAAGCGGGCTATTTCATGATTTTCTATTTAGCCGCTTTACAGCAAATACCAAAGGACTTATATGAATCCGCTTCTGTGGACGGCGTTGGCATGTGGAGGGTACTCTGGCGCATTACGATCCCGCTCACGATGCCGACTACTTTGTTCGTGGCGGTCGTGGCAGTGACGAATGCTTTCAAGCTGGTCGATCATCTGTGGATTATGACCAAGGGGGGACCTGATAACGCCAGCAGTCTGCTCTTGTATTACATCTACGAAACAGCGTTCAGCTACTACGACCAAGGCATGGGTGCGGCAATGACGGTGGTATTGGTCGTTCTGCTGTTGATTGTATCTTCGCTGCAATTTTTTGGATGGGATCGCAAAATTCATTATGAGTAGCGATAAAGCTTTGTTAGGAGGAATCGTATGAATCAAATGGAGGTGCAGCTTGGGCGACCTCGCATGAATAGCCGCAAGCAAATCTTGCGCGGGTCCCAATTTTCGATCAACGTCCGCCGCATCGTGGTACAGACACTTTGGCATGCCTGCATGTATATCCTTGGTTTGCTATGGCTCATTCCGATGGTGTGGGTCGTTTGGACAGCCTTTCGCCCCAAGGACGCTGCTCTAGGCTTCCACTGGACATGGGAGTGGACATGGGATAATTTCATTACGGTATGGCACGGTGCTCCATTTGGCCACTATTATCTCAATACGCTAATCCTTACAGGCGGCGTACTGTCCGTGCAGTTGTTTAGTTTAACACTTGCCGCCTATGCGTTTGCGAGGGTTCGTTTTGCTGGCCGAGATGTCGTGTTTATGCTCTTTCTGGTGCAGATTATGGTGCCGCCAGATGTGCTTATTTTCTCCAATTATCACGTGCTCAAAGAACTGGGACTTTTGGATACGAAGCTTGGTGTCATGCTTCCTTATTTCGCTTCTTCGTTCGGAATTTTTTTGCTGCGGCAAGCCTTCAAGCAACTGCCTTACGAGCTGGAGGAAGCGGCCCGTGTCGAAGGCTGCTCGCGACTGGGACTGCTTTGGCGAATCTATGTGCCGTTATCACGACCTGTTTACTTGTCGTTTGCCGTTGTCTCCTTCAGCTATCACTGGAATAATTTCTTATGGCCGCTTATTGTGACCAATTCTGTGGAAAACCGCCCGCTCACGGTAGGTTTGGCGCTCTTCGCCAAATCGACAGAATCGGGAGGTCAGTGGACGGAGGTATGCGCAGCTACACTCCTCGTGGTGGCGCCAATCTTTATTGGTTTTCTGATTTTTCAACGACAATTCATCTCCAGCTTCATGCATTCGGGGATTAAAGGTTAGAGCATCGGAGGTATATAGATATGAAAATCGCAATGATTGGAGATTTGCATTATCCGTCTATGGTGATTAACCGCCCTGAGGTGGTGAAAGCGCGCGACGCGTTCTTTGAACATGTTTTATCTGCATTTTTGGAGACGGAGGCGGATTACCATATCTCTATTGGTGATTTGACCAATACCGGTGAGCTTGCTGAATTCGATTATATTTTCAAAAAAGTTGAAAGCTATGGGAGCCGGGTTCGCTTCATTCATATCCTAGGAAATCATGATACCTACACACATGATAAGGCAGATGTCCTAGCGGCAACGGGAAGAAAACCCTATGACCTGATCGAAACAGAGCAAGCGACACTCGTTATGCTGGATACGGCGCGTGAAACCGTGACAGATTGGAGCGGGTTTATGGAGGAGGAACAGCTGACATGGCTGGAGGCTGTCATAGGCGAGCATCCCGATAAACCATTGCTTGTATTTGCCCATCATCCCATCTACGGGACTACTGCGCGATCTGAAGAAGCGATGATGTCGCTTCACGAAGCTGTCGAGCTGCGGCAAATTCTGAACAAGCATGCTGGATTAGGCTTCTATTTCAACGGTCATAATCATGTCAATTCGATCGTCAGAGAGCAGAACTGGTACTTCGTGCAGACGGCGGCGATGCTTGATATTCCTGCATTTCGTCTTATTACGGTAGAGAATGGGCAGGTAAGTGTTGAATTAATCAAGTTCGAAGATGAGAACGTGAAGGAATCGGTGCAGATCGTCAGTCGGCATATGCCTTATTTCGAGCCCTTCCCGTCTTCTGAGGGAGATGAGTTCTCGTCAAGTGTTTCGGCCCGAGTCGAACCGTCGATTGGAGGGGATCCGGGATGATCAGGGGGCCGCTGCGCCTTGCTATCGTTGGAGGCAATCGGGGAGGCCGATTGGAGCAGGCCCTTAGGGTGCTGGCTGCTCACATTCAACTGACAGCAATTTGCGATGTGAATGAGGACGTATTAGGGGCTTGGAAGCTTCAATATCCGGGAGTTATGACTTATCGGGATTATCGGCATATGCTTCAAGATGAAAGGATCGAGGCGATTTACATCGCTAGTCCGATGCCGTTTCATGCCCGGCAGGCCACCCTGGCGCTGCTGGCAGGGAAGCATGTGCTAAGCGAGGTTCCGGCGATTCAGACGTTGGATGAAGCCTGGGAACTGGTCGAGACCGTACAGCGAACGGGTCTTTGTTATATGATGGCGGAAAACTATTGTTATTCTCGCTCGGTTCTGACCGTTGGTCATATGATTGATCGGGGGCTTTTGGGTGAGTTGACATATATGGAGGGAGGCTATCTGCACGATTGCCGCCATCTCATTGCGCATGCAGACGGTTCGCTTACGTGGCGGGGACAGCTCCATCGCGATTACAATGGCATGAATTATCCGACCCACTCCCTAGGTCCGCTTGCGCACTGGCTCGGTACGAACAAACGAGAAGGAGATCGGTTAAAGAGTTTGACGGCGTTCACTTCCCCCGCGAGATCCCTTCAGAATTATTTCCATGAGCAATATGGCGGTCAGCATCCAGCAGCGCAGCAAGGCTATTGGGAGCAAGGGGATTCCTCGGTGGTGGTGATTCAGTCGGAGCGTGGCGTATTGATTACCTTACGGGTGGATTGGACATCTGCAAGACCTCCTAATCCAACGCATTATGTCGTGCAGGGAACTGCTGGCGCTTATACGTCAGGTCGTCATGAGCGGGAAGAAGATTGGATTTGGCTGAAAGAAATATCGCCCAAAGAAGATGACGGACGGACGGATCAGTGGGAACCGCTGAGCCACTATCAGCCTCAGTTCGACCATCCGCTCTGGCAGGAATGGGGTCATGAAGCCGCTAACTTCAGACATGGCGGCGGCGATTTGCTCGTCTTCGTAGAGTTTGCTGCAGCGGTTAGGGAACAACGTGCTCCGGGGGTCGATGTCTACGATGCGGCAACGTGGAGCTCGGTGTTTGCACTATCCATAGAATCGGCAGCAGCCGGTGGAAGGAAGATGGATTTCCCGGATTTCAGATCCAAGAATCGAGGGAAAGACGAATGAATGCACCCCTATCGAAGCTGGTTATGCATAAGGCTAGCCTAGCCGATTTGCCGGCGCTAGCGCTTCTGCCCGGATACTCCCTTCGCCATTTCATACCAGGTGATGAAGCCATCTGGGAGCATATTATCCATCGTTCTTTTGAAAGAAGCATCGCCTTCGAGGCCAAAATCGGCGGATACCCTTACTTTCAAGAGGAGCGCGTGCAATTCATATGCAGTGGGAGCGAGCCTGTAGCAACCGCAACAGCTTGGGAAACGGAAGAAACGGGTGATGAAGCCGGTTATTTGCACATGGTTGGGGCGCTGCCCGAGTATGCAGGTCAAGGACTTGGCCGTGCCGCAACCTTAGCTGCGCTGCACCGGATGAGAAGCGAACGCCGAAAGAGTGCGCTGCTCGAAACCGATGATTTTCGGCTGTCTGCGATTAAGGTGTATTGGAAATTGGGCTTTCGTCCTGTCTATCTCGATGAGAGTCATGAACAGAGGTGGACGCATATCCTGAGGCTCATTGCAGTAGGTTGAATGATCTGAGCGAATGGCGCAGTGCTGCACATTCTCGATGTAGGCTCCAACCGCATAAGCGTTAATTTCCGCCACTATGCTGAATAAGACGAAGTAGGAAAATAGCTGAATAACGAACTAGAACCCGAAGGATGGACACTTTTTCAATCAAGTGTCCATCCTTCGGGTTCTTTCATTGTGCCTCGAGATTCGTGCTCGATTTCTAAACTTTTTTATTCTTTACTAGTATACAAACCAGCGTGATCACTCTTTATACTTGAAGGAACAGGGAGGTGCACGGTATGAAGACAACTAAGCTACACATACCTAATGTACAAGTAAAGGCAGTCAGTAAAATCAAAAGATGGGAAACTCCTTATATTGGTTATTTATTTATGGCGCCTTGGCTAATTGGTTTGTTTGTTTTCATTTTATGGCCGATGACGTTATCGCAATATTACTCTTTTACGAATTTTTCTTTACTGGCAAAGCCATCTTGGATCGGTATGGACAACTACAAGCAAATTCTAATCGATGATGACAAATTCCTACAGTCGCTTAGTGTTACACTGCAATTCGTCGTATTTTCTGTACCTTTGAAACTGATTTTCGCCTTGTTAGTAGCGATGTTGCTGCGTAAAGAAATAAAGGGGATGTCCTACTTTCGCACGATGATTTATTTTCCTTCTCTCATTGGAACAAGTATCGCGGTTTCCATCCTGTGGAAGCAAATCTTTGGTCAGGACGGCTTTATTAATCACTTATTAAGCTACTTCCACATAGCTGGGAAATCATGGATTGGCGACCCGAGCTCAGCGCTAGGGACCCTGATCATTTTAGCGGCTTGGCAGTTTGGATCAACGATGGTGATTTTTTTGGCGGGATTAAAGCAAATTCCTAATGATCTTTATGAGGCGTCATCCGTGGACGGCGCTTCGAAGATCAGACAGTTCTTTTCGATCACTCTGCCGATGCTTTCGCCGATTTTATTATTTAATCTGGTGTTGGCAACCATTCAGTCGTTTCAAATGTTTACGCAAGCTTTCATTATTACCAAAGGCGGACCAGCCAATTCTACTTATATGTATGCTTTGTATTTGTATGAACGTGCCTTCGATCAACTTCAAATGGGCTATGCATCAGCACTAGCTTGGGTACTGTTGATCGTCATTGGAATGGCGACAGCTCTTATTTTCGCCACATCCCAATATTGGGTGTACTATGAGTCGGAAACAGGGAGGAAATAGAAGTGAGTAAAGAAAAATCCGCCAGACATCTTGGTATCGTTCTTCTCAGTCTTACTATGATTTATCCGGTTCTGTGGTGGATTGGAGCGTCACTTAAGCAGGACAGCGAACTGATGCTTCCAGGGTTATTTCCTCAACATCCTGTGTTGGATAATTTTATTAAGGGATGGAGCGCGATCCCCAAATTTACATTTACCCATTTCTACATGAATACGTTCGGATTAGTTTTGATATTAATTATCTTGTCGCTTGCCTCTTGTAGCTTGACTGCGTTTGCTCTAGCACGACTTGATTTTCCTTTGCGTAAAATGTGGCTGGGCATCCTTTTAGTAACGATGATGCTGCCAGGTCAAGTGACCCTTATTCCACAGTACACCATGTTTCATTCAATGAAAATGATAAATACGTATTTGCCATTTATTATTCCTCATTTGCTGGCTGGAGGTGTAGGCGGTTCGTTCTTTGTCTATTTACTCGTTCAGTTTATGAGAGGTATCCCTCGGGAGCTTGATGAATCAGCCAAGATGGACGGTTGCAGTTGGTTCAGCATCTACTTTAGGATTATGCTGCCTTTAATTCGACCTGCATTGGTTACAACTGCACTTTACTGTTTCTTATGGAATTGGGACGATTTCTTCGGACATCTGATTTATATAAACTCGGTAAGTATGTACACGGTCGGATTAGCCATTAAGCTGTTCGTAGATACGCAGTCAGGTGATGGATCATGGGGGCAGTTGCTTGCGATGTCGCTTGTTTCTATCGTTCCTTCCACGATCTTGTTTTTTGCCGTGCAGAAGCAATTTGTAGAAGGCATTGCCGCCGGTGCACTCAAAGGTTAAAATTAAAAGCTGCAGTTCTGTAGCTTTTTTTCTTCTTTCAGGAGGTGTGCGCTTGACCAGTAACCCATTTAAAAGGTTCGGTATCGATTGGCTTCTCTTTGGTGGATTCGCTATGTTGATTTTCATCTTGGTATCGATCATGACCTTGTTTAATTCTAGTTATACCACGCGCCAATCAGTCGAAAGCGTATCTTTTTACCAGCAAAAGCTGCTAAATCGAATGGGTGACGAGATCAACAATCAGATCAAATTTATCGAGCAGACGGCTTCGACGGCTTCGCTAAATAATGATTTGCAACAGTTTTTATTTTCACAGCAGACGGACATTATTCGGTTTCAGGACATGAAAAATACCTTCTCCAATATGGTCTACACCTCTTCCTTTATTAAATCGATTTCAATTTATATCGAGGACCCGAAGTTGACAACAGATATCTACAGTCCTGTTCAAATTCTGGATTTTGAAAGGTTAAAGCAGGAAGTGTGGTATCCGATGATTGCCAGCAAACAGCAAGCCTGGATACCTGAGCATCCTGTACAAAGTTACATTAAAAATAAAACGCAAATGATCAGTTTTACGAAAAAAATCGTATCAGATTCCGGTCAGGTATATGGCATCATCATGTTGAATGCAAGCGTTGCAGGTATACAGAAAACGATGAAGAGTGAATCCGAGGATGTTAGCCGACTGCTAATCGATAATGAAGGAAGTCTCATCACATCAATAGGAAGTCGCAGTGAGTCCTTTTATGCCAACCATTATAAGCAATTTGCTAATCAATTGGTACGTCAAAGTGGGTACAAACGGATCCAGCTTCATAATGACAATGATCAGCTTATGGTGTGGTCTAATTTTGAATATTCAGGTTGGTCTATCATTGAACTAACGCCTTGGGAACGCGTTACGGAAAGCAGCGTAAAAAGCGAACAGGTGTCAATTTATATTGGATGTATTGCTTTGGTTTTGGCTTTGGTTTTTGCGCTATTATTATCAAGAGGTTTTACAAAGCCGTTACGTTTATTAATAAAAAAGATGAATCAATTTTCATTGGAAAAGCCAAGTGCAAGACTGCCGTCGGACTATAACAACGAATTCGGTTCTCTATTTCAAGGATATACCAACCTCATGGACCGGATTGGTGAACTGTATGTGTCTCTGGAGCACCAATACCGATTGCGACAAGAGGTGGAGGTTAAAGCGCTTCAAGCGATGATCAATCCGCATTTTTTATATAACACGCTCGATCAAATAAATTGGATGGCCATTCAGGCCGACCAGTCCGATATTAGTAGAGCGATTTCACTGCTTGGGCGGATGTTTCGGATCGGACTTTCCAAAGGTGAGGGTTTGATTCAGGTCTCGGAGGAAATTCTTTATACAGAGTGTTATTTGACCATTCAACAAATCCGATGGGGCGACAATCTGCGAGTGGTGTTTGATATTGATGCAGAATGTACAGACTTTTATGTACCAAAACTGACCCTACAGCCTTTTATCGAAAATGCAATTATGCATGGGTTTAACGGAAGAAGAACTGGTCATATTCACATTAGCTTGCAAAAGGATGATCATGGTATCCTCATTCAGATCATTGATAACGGTCGAGGACTAAAGGCGGACTGGGATCAAGGAGCCGCAATTACACCTGGTGGCTATGGGATTAAAAACGTCAAGGAGCGTATCGCTGTATTATATGGGCTGCCATTTGGAATTGAAATGGACAATTTCCCTGCAGGAGGGACCCGAGTGGTCATCCGCTTACCCATCATAAAGAGCAGACCATAAAAGGAGGGCTGAACCATGTGGAGACTGGTGGTTGTTGACGATGATTTTCATATTCTGCAAGGCTTCAAAAAGGCAATACCCTGGGAAAATTTTGGGGTTGAGTGGGTTGGAGAGGCGGAGAACGGGCTGGATGGTTATGAGCTCATTGCCCGAGAGAAGCCAGATATCGTCCTTACGGATATTTATATGCCGCAGTTAAATGGATTGGAAATGATTGAAAAATTGCGTGCAGACGGCATAGAGGCCAAGTATATTGTGCTTAGTGGTTACTCAGATTTTGAATATGCGCGTAAAGCGCTTCGTCTGAACGTATTTGATTATTTGAGTAAGCCAATCACGATGGTCGACTTGAAGCAAGTGCTCGGCAAGGCATTGGACGAATTAAACGAGGAGGTTGAAAATCGTCAGGAGATAGCATCGCTTTCGAATAAAATTTCCATGTACGAACCTTTTGTTCAGAAGCAATGGCTGAGCGCACTCATTTCAGGATCCACGGATCCTGTTATTTATATGCAGCTTCCAGCCGCCTTTGCAGAGTGGGATCAACAGCGGCACTTCGTGATGGCCGTTGAGCTGCTTCGCACGCCAAGAATTAGAAACGCCAGCCTTCAAGACTGGCATTTATTCAGGTTTGCTGTAGGAAATATTATTAATGAATTACTGGTGCAACATTGGTCGAATTCTCAATTCATAGAAATTCAGAGCAGCCATATAATGATCGTGTTTCATGGCTGGCAGGAAGCTCCTGAACCCCCATGGGCAGAACAAGTTGCTGCTCTCGGAAACGAAATGGTACGCTGCATGAACACTTACCTAAATCTTCAGGTAAGAATAGGTGTTGGTAGCTCACGGCTATCGTGGAAGGAGATTGCTGAGTCAGCGGAGGAGGCGTTTCAAGTTCTTGCGACTGAGCAGAGTCTCTCTGCGAATGTGCTCTTTTATTCCCATATCAAGACAATGCAGCTAGAGGGGAATATTAAACTTGAACAGTTAGAAATAGGGCCTGTGAAGTTTTTTCGAATTTTGGCGGACTCACTTCGTTATATGCAGATGGATCAAGCGCGTCAAACCGCGAGGGATTTTTTTATTCAATTCGAAAATCGATCCGTTGATTATTTGTATGTTCGCAATTTAGGCATGCAGCTATGGGCAGTGCTGGGTTATGCGTTGAACGATCTGGATAACTCCATTCAGGATATGTATGCGATGATCGATATTCAGAAAGATATGGACAACATCTATCGAGGTGATCAATTAGAATCGTGGCTGCTCGACAGGCTTGATCAGTTATACGGAAACCGAATTATGAATGAGAACCCTCGCCATAAGGAAGCAGTGGAGTTTATGATTCAATACATCCATGAACACTACGCAGAAGATATCACATTAGAGACGCTGTCTAACAAGATTTTCATTTCGCGAAACTATTTGAATAAGATCTTTAAAAAAGCGACCGGTGAAACGTTCATGAACTACTTGATTCGAGTGCGTATGGAGAAGGCAGAGCTGCTCTTATTGCAAGGGAAATGGATGATCTACGAAGTGGCTGAGCAGGTTGGGTACTCTATCCCCTCTTATTTCAGCACGGTGTTCAAGAAATACACAGGCAAAAATCCGAGCGATTTAATGAAAGATAGAGATACACCTTCGGATGATGTGTGCGATTTCTAACTAGAATGATTCATTTATTATATATAAGGTTTGATGTAACCGCTTTATACTTTGTGAGGAAGGAACTTATTTTAGATGAAGAAAAGAGGGGTTTTCAATGACTAACAAGTTTAAGATGCTTACTGGAGCAATAATCGTTGCTTCGATCGTTTCACTTACCGCTTGTGGAGGGACAGGGGGCGATAAACCGGCAGCAAAGAAGGAGGCAACTGCTGCTCCCGCAGCGGTAGATAAGCCTGTTACTTTAAGAATTGTATGGTGGGGCTCCCAAACACGGCATGAAGCGACACAGAAAGCATTGGATCTGTATACGAAGAAGCATCCAAACATCACGTTCGAGCCGGAGTTCTCTGGCTTTGACGGGTATTTCCAAAAGCTTTCCACGCAAGCAGCAGCCCACAACGCAGCAGATATTATCCAAATGGATGCAGCGTACTTGGCGGAATATGCCGGTCGTGGCCAGTTGGCTGAGCTGAGTCAAGGAATCAACCTTACAGATGTAGATAAGACACTGCTTGATTCAGGAAAGTATAGCGGCAAGCTATTTGCGATTCCGCTTGGCAATAATGCCATGGGCATGGGCTACAACAAAGAATTAGTAGGCAGTTTGGGAATTAAGGGGCCAAGTGATGGATGGACTTGGGATGATTATTTCCAATTCGGTAAAGATGCGAAAGCTAAGCTCGGAGCTGATAAATATGCCTTGTACAACTCTTTGAACGATCTGTTTAGTTACGACATGTACCAACTGAGCAAAGGTAAAGGATATTCCGTTACACAAGACGGCAAATTCAACATTGATAAAGACACTTGGATGGAATGGGCGAATAAGCACATCGAACTGACCAAAGCAGGTGTAATCCTTCCACCGGATCAATGGGCAACGGATAAAATTGGCGATCCAAAGCAAGATATCGTCATTAATGGCAAATCGCTTATTCGCCGGACATTTGCATCTGAGTTTCCGGGTATGGCCACTAACCTGAAGGGGGCAGGCCTAGTGACAAGTCCTAAAGGCAGTGGCTATTTGAAGCCTTCTATGTTCTGGAGCGTAAGCGCCGATTCCAAAAACGCGGTTGAAAGCAAGAAGTTCATTGACTGGTTCATTAATGATCAGGAAGTGGCTGATATCCTGGGTACAACGAGAGGAATTCCAGTTTCCAAAAAAGTGCTCGCAGTGATGGAGCCTAAGTTTAATCCGACTGACAAAGCACAAGTCGATCTTATTAACAAAACAGCCCCCACTGCGCAGCCATTCAATCCGGGTGCTGTAGGCTGGGGTAATTTCCAAAAGGATTATGCCAGCATCGTAGATTTATTGTCCTTCGGCAAAAGTACGGTTGACAAGACGTATGACGAAATTGTCAAAAAAGCAAAAGAATATGAGAAAAATGCTTCGCAAATCGCCAAGTAGTTGTATAACCATATGATGGATCAAGGATGAGTTGGCATCCTAATGGCTTCGCCTTTTAAAAAAAGGCGAAGCATTAGTCGTTTTAAGAGTTTGTATGATGGAATGACGTGGCTCCCTCCGTAATTTACGCGGTGCGGAAACGAGCTAAGGTCTGCTGAAGTTCCTCCGCCATAACGGAAAGAGATTGCGCTGCTGCTTTCACTTCTTCTGTCGTTTCGAGCTGGTTGACAGCAGAGTGAGAGACATCTTGGGAAGAAGCTGCGGTTTTTTTGGCGATATTAGTGACCTGATGAACAGATGCCATAATCTCCTGGGCACCCGCTGAAATTTGCTCGGAGGTTGCCGCCATCTCTTGGATTTGCGAAGCAACCTGGGAGGTGGACTGCAAAATTTCTCCGAAGTTTTGCTCTGTTTTCTGAACGAGCAGGATACCGGTTTGTACTTCTGCTTTAACGTTGCCCAGTGCATCACCCGATTCGTGGACGGTCGATTGAATTTCACCAATAAGCGTGGATATATCTTCCGAAAATGTATGAGATTGTTCGGCCAGTTTGCGGACTTCGTTAGCCACCACTGCAAACCCACGCCCCTGCTCGCCGGCCCTAGCTGCTTCAATAGCTGCATTTAAGGCCAGAAGATTCGTTTGATTTGAAATATCCTGTATAGCTTGTAGGATAAGGCCAATTTCTTTGGATTTGTTTTCAAGTAAAGTCATTACTTGATCCGTTTGATGTACGGATTCATGAATGGACTCCATCTGTTGAACGGTGTTCTTTACATAAGATTCGCCAGTTTCTGCTTGCTGCTTGGTCCATTCGACAGACTCGGCAATCGATGAGGCGCTCTCGGCCATCCGATAAATACCGGCCCCAACTTCTTCCATGGAAAGAGACGTTTCTTCCATTGTAAGAGTTTGCTCGTCTGCTCCACTAGCTACTTCCTTGACGGTCAACGTAATTTGTTGAGAAACTTGCTGCATGTCAATGGAACTGGATTTCAGCTGCTCTGCAGAAGAGGAACGTTTACGGCATGTCCGTTTACGGTTTGGATCATGCTCCTCATGTGTTCGGTCATTAGATTGAAAGAGGAGCTTAGTGCTCCTATCTCATCCTGCCGTCTTAGTGAGACATGCTGTACGGAAAGATCACCTTCAGAAATGCGTTTGGCTGCAGTACTCATGGAAATGATCGGCTGAGAGACGTGACGGGCAATCAGGAATGAAATGACTAAGCCGACGATTATTGCTATAATACTCAAAACGATAATCCAGCTGAGTCCAGTTTTGTAGGAATTGTCTAGATTTGTTACCCATTCATCGGCCTGATTCTGAATTTTTTTGGTAAACATCTCAATGAGGATGCTGCAGCTGCTTAGACTAGAACTGGATAGCTGAATAAGGCTCATTCCTTCGGCTCCATGCGCTTCAACAGCTGACAACGTTGCTGGAAAATGATTGGCGTATTGTCCCCATTGATCTTTAAATGCGTTGAGCAATTGGACATCTTTCTCACCTTGGAAGATGCCGTCAAGGAGCTTAATCCGTTCTTGTATGTCATTAAATAAGCTTTTTGCCTTATCAGACGGGGAAATAGTGATATCTCCCGAGCTGCTGCCTGATTCATTGAAGTAGCCTTGTGATGATTTATCTTGCATGTTTAACTGAATGCGCAGCATGAGATCATCGAGATTTTTTAGATCAAAATTCAGATTTGCAAGCAGGATCATATTAGGCAGTCCTGTTTTCGTCGTTTGCCTCGCTGTTTCTTCCATGGCATTCATTTTAAATAGGGAAGTCATACTAATCGCGGAAAGAAGGAGCAGAACAACTAAAAAAGCTAAAAAATAATTTTTTGTACAGCGTGAGTTTCATTATGCACAGCCTCCGAAGAATCTCTTTTTTTATAAGGGGTCATGTTTTCCCTTTCTCTGGATATTGTATCCTTATCTTATTTCGACGAATGCTGTCGAAAATATTATAGTAAACTAGAATTTTATGTGCAATTTATATATTTATTAGCATTTTAGTAAACTAAATCCTTGAATCCTTGACTCTCGCTCGTAACAGATTCCAAGATAAATTTTGTTATCGGACATTCAAAAAGTAACTAGTCAAATGATCGTATACATATTATAATGTGCTTAAATGAGTTGCAGTTACGACTGCATATTATTTTTTGAATATAGTGTGCCTTTATTAAGTTCAATTAGGGATGGGGAAAAGGGGGAGATGACCATGGATATTCTTGTATTCATCTTGCAAGGTCTGCTAGCTCTTATGTTTCTAATGGCAGGAGTAGGTAAAATCACAGGTTCCAAGATGCATATTGAGGGCTTTAAACGATGGGGCTTGCCGCAATGGTTCCGGGTGGTAACGGGAATCATCGAATTTGTCGCTGCCGCTGCGTTGATTATTGGCTACTGGGCTTATAGTTGGGCAGCCGTGGGAGCAATTTTACTTGGTATAACCGCTATTGGGGGAATATTGGTTCACGTTCGTATGAAGGATTCTTTCAAAGATACGTTCATGATCGTGATTCTTGGTATATTGTCTTTTATTGTATTTTTTATCCGCTTATCCGATCTTTCTGCTCCCTGGTTTTAACTAAATAATCAGACAAAATGAAACGAATGTTTCACGAAGTAAAGACACCCCAAGCAGGCCTTAGCGACCTGCTTTTTTTGATTGAGGTGTTAATAAGTAAGGATGTGGATCTTCAACCTTCTCTCAAGGGAAGAACCATATAGGGAAAATTAAATAAGGCTGCATACAAATCCTACTAGATGCGTATAGCTTAGATTACTTTAGGGTTGGTGATCGTAACGTGCTGTTGTTAAACGATAGAATAGTTCACCCATTCTCCTTGAACGCCACCCATTTTTTCGAATAAGCGTTGAGCTCGTTTGTTATCAACTCCTGTTATCCAGGACATGTAAGCATATCCGTTATCCCGTGAGTAACTTTGACATTTCAAAAATAGTTGTGACTCCAACTCAGTTTCTCTCCATGGCTCAATTACGAAGAGATCGTTCATTATGGTAATTGGATCTGCTTTCATAGTACTAAAGGCAAAATATAAGGTAGCAAAGCCAATTAACTTTCCATCTTTTTCTGCTACAAATTGTATACCTCTTTGCTGATCTAAAAGGGTTTGAATCAGACTGTGTAACTTTTCAATAGCTGGCCTAGGTTTTTGATAAAAACCAACTATATATGCATACATTAACTCGGTTAAATCGTTTAAATCATCAGGTTCAACATTTCTTATGACAGGTAACATAATATCCCTCCTCGATTAGTTATGAATAATAATACAACTTTATGAATAAAAATTCAAATAGGGTGGATGGAAATATGCATCACAGTAGGTTCGAATTGAAGGGAGGCTCCTGACGACTGTGTTATGGTATAATTTTCTATATTCTAGATGTTTGATGTAAGATGGGAGGTAATCCTCTTGTATAAGCGACTTTTTAAAAATCCTTTGTGGTTTAATATAGTGGCTATTATAGTAATCATTGTTGAAATCGGCAGTATATTTTTCAATTTCCCGCATTAGAAGGAGCTGTTTACTTTGACCATACATATCCCCCTAGGTGAGATTAGTAAGATAAACCGATATCCGGTAAAATCTTTTGCCGGAGAGACTTTGGAAACTTGCAGCATGGAAACTTACGGTTTATACGGTGATCGGTGTCATGCCTTTATCGATGAAACAAAGGAGGGATGGGATAGTTATTTTACCGCTAGAAGTATCCCTAGTATGCTTGCGTATAAGGCGAAAATCGTGGGTGAGCGGTTGGGGAATGAGCTTCCTGAAGTAAGCATATCTTCTCCTGATGGACGAGCTTTTACTTGGAATGAAGCGTTATTGGAAGACATACAGAGGCTATCCAAAAAGAAAATGTCAATGAGGAGCTATACAGCGCAAAGCTCTGATCTCATGGCTGTCGACGCGGCGAGTATCCTTATTATTACAGATTATACACTGCGCAAGCTTGAAGCGATTTGGGAAAAGGCACTAGATCCCCGTCGTTTCAGAGCGAACTTGCTTGTTACATTAAATGAGAAGCAATTGGCTGAAAATGAGTGGATTGGAAAACGAGTATCCGTTGGTGATGCCGAATTACAAGTGGATAGTTATTGTGAGCGCTGTTCCATGATTACATTGGACCCCGATACGCTTGAACGTGATGCTTCTCTGTTGAAAAAAATAAACGAGGAGATGGAGCTGCATTTCGGAGTGTACGCTTCTGTTAAAAAAACGGGACAGATTCATGTCGGTGATCCGATAAATCTCATTGATGGATGAGGGGAGACGCTTGTGCAAACCATAAATCAGATGTTTTATTTAATCTTTTAATAGAACAAGGGCAGGAAGTAGGAAGGGATGGCAGAATCCGGGTCCAAGTAACCAACAAGGGAGAAATTGTAGAGGTTACGGGCAATGCGGTATTTGTGAGGGAATTTGAGATTGCCCTATATAACCATAGAGGTCTATCAGGAGAAGACTGTCAGCAATAGGTGACAGTCTTCTCTTATTTATGAGAATGTAAGGAATATGAATCCATGTTAAGATTTAATGAAATCTAATGTTTCATCGATGCGCCAACCTGTTCCGTCTACGAGCTTAACTGTAACCTCATGCACCTCATGATCTCCTGAATCCCCTAACGGAACGATCAATGTATATGTTTTTTGAGTAGTCCCGTCCTTGATTAGTGTAGCTTTGGAAGCATTCCAATCCCTAAGACTTCCACCATCGGCATCCGGCTGTGCCAGCTTCCCGTTGATTTCGCGTATGGATCCATTTGCTACTTCTTTTTGCCAATATGCGGCTGATTGTTCTGGCGTAGTGACTTCCTTTAGATAGGCCGTATACTTTTCTTTCGTTTCCAAATCACTGCCCATCCATCGATACCTCTGCCCCTCTACGTTAACATTTTCAACTCGTCCAACTCCCGAGCCCCCATTCGCAATATGCCAGTAATGGTTATTGGCAGCTCTGATTAACTGAACCACTACCTTTTCGTTCATGAATTGATTGTAAAGTTCACTTTCAATCATTACAGTGTTAGTGGCTTGGTCCCAAGTCACCTTCGCCCCCAGTGCTTCGGCTAAGGCGCGCGCGGGATTAATGTACTTCCATCTACAATCTGCGGAGGTACCTCAGAGGTAATGACTTTTCCGTTCACAATCATCTTTACGATGGAAGGCGCAGCAAAAGAAACGGTTGAAAATAGAGCTGAGCCCACGATTAGGCCACTTGCAAATGTTTTCCAATGAATTTTCAATTTGAATACCACCTTATATGTATAGTTTACAAGCAGATAGATTCTATAAGTTCATTATATAAACCGACCGTTGGTTTGTATATATAAAAATAATGATGCATGAAAATAATTTGAAATGAATGATCTCGGAGTTGCTCCATATCGTGCTATTGCATTTAACGATTCTGATCTCAATTAAAAAAGCCCGAAGGACCGCATGGGTCCATCAAGGCTTCGAACTGGAAGAACTTATATTGCCTTCATTAACACTGTCGCTTCCCGTAGTATGTTTTGGGGGAGCGCTCCCTTTTGCAGGCGAAGGGCTTGGTGATGTGCTGGATTTTGGCGTGGGGCTCTTTTTGACAGGCTCTGGGTCTCCCGTGATTGGCGGCGAGCTTTTCGGTGATATCGTTGGAGGCTTATCCACTTCACTTGTCGCTTTTGGTGTGTGAACCGCCGTTGGCTTCGGTGAAGATGGACTGTGCGTCGCTTTCGCGCGAAGCTTAGCTTGCTCCTGTTGATACCCTGGGTTGTCATAGGCCCCCCCAGCGTCAATTTTCGTTAAACCATCCCACATATTATCTGCTTTATAGCTGCTGGGATCAGCAAATACGAGGAAACCGTCAGGCAAACGGCGTTCACCGTAACGGCTCGCAGGCTTTGTCTGCAGTTTGCCGTCAGCAACTAATTCCGAGGAGGCTCCACCATCCAGAAAGCCAGCATTCATGCAGCCTTCCGCCAAGAAGAGGTCTTGTACCTCCTTCAGGGTAGCTCCCATGCTGTACCCTGGCTGGCGTCCATCAATGACCAAAAATATGATCGTGCCATTCTTAGTCTGGCAAAGAGCCGTTCGTGGGTCTCGGCCTGCCCCACCGTCACCACTGGTGATCAGTCCTTTACCGTCTTCAATAATGCGTGGTTTCCAGAAGGCAGCCTCCGTGACTCCATCTTTTATGAGTTCATTAATCGAGTATAAGCCAATTTTAAGAATGCCTTTTTTGGTGAAACCAACAACATGTTGTTTAACACTACCGTCATATTCGGTAAGAATGACTTCGCCGCCCGACATCAGAAACCCGATGGGAGCAAAACCATTTCCTAAACCTTGGGGATCATCGAAAGCACCGCCATTCACACCAGCCAGTGCCCCTGTTCGTTTGACCATGTCTGAAATTTTTTCGCCTTCTTGCTTATGACTGGTCGTTACAAGTCGTATGGTCCGTGGATCGTAGACGTACATTTTTTTTCCTCGCCATGTTGGCGTGTTGTGATTCTCATCTTGGATGTCAACAACCTTAATTAAATCGCTAGCCGAACGTTTGCGGGTGTCAGGCTTGATTAGACCATCATGCTGCTTATCGGTTCCCCAAACGTCGATTTGCTGCTGCATCTTATTAACCATATCATCGCGCTTCTCAGCGCCAACCAACATCCAAGCCCAGTCGCGGTGCTGGGTATTAATGACCATTTCAGCAAGGCTAATCCGAAGATTAGAGCCCCAGGGTGTCAGGAATAAAAGACTGGAGCTGATGCATCCAAGAGCTGCTAACACCATAAACGTCTTTTTTAGCCAACCCCAGCGCACTTTTTTACGATAATGTTGTGAAGTTATTCGTTTTGTCTCCATTGATTCTCCATATCTCCCTACAGGTCATAAAGCGTAAACATCGTTATATGTTTGAATCCATACAGACTTTGACGTAAAGGGAATGAATAAAGTTTAGTCTTTTAAAACACGAATGCTTGAGAATGGATTATATCACGATTACTTATAATTGGTCATCCATGATAGGTAAAGGAATCCGCAAAAAAGGAACCGAGCTCAATTCGCTGCGGTTCCTTTAACAACTATAAACAGGGGGAACAAGTTGGGCACCTTATTAGGTGTTCTCTACATTCTTTACATATTTTTTGCCCCACTCACCCATGCTATCTAGTATGGGTATGAAGCTTTTCCCAGAATTTGTGAGTGAGTATTCTACTTTGGGTGGCACTTCTTGATACACCTTCCTATGAACCATATGATCATTTTCTAATTCTCTCAGCTGACTGGTCAGGATACCTTTTGAAATTCCTGGTACCAATCTTTGAAGTTCGCCGAATCTTCTGGTCTGTGCGCTTAAATGCCAAAGAATAATGATTTTCCATTTGCCGGCAATGACATTTTGAGTTTTCGTGACAGGGCAAACCTCTATTTGTTCTTCGGGAATTTCTCCCTGAAATGAAGTTCGGGCCA
Source organism: Paenibacillus sp. N3.4 (assembly GCF_008017805.1). Lineage (GTDB taxonomy): Bacteria > Bacillota > Bacilli > Paenibacillales > NBRC-103111 > Paenibacillus_E. The sequence continues at coordinate 29,850 of NZ_VRTT01000012.1, forward strand.
TGTTAAATCACTCTCTTTCCTCATGGTTCTGTTTATATGACTATGTTATAAAAAAGTGACTACTTACAAAATTAAAGATACTATAATAATATATGAATATGCTTAAATATCCAACAGCAAATTTATTAAACGGGAGTGGAAATGAGATATGTCGAAAATCGTGATTACTGCAGCAACAGGAGAATTGGGTAATTTGGTGATTCAACACTTACTTAAAAAAGTTCCTGCTAGTGATATCGCTGTTAGTGTTCGAAACGTTGAAAAAGCATCTGCTTTAGCTGATTTAGGCATTGAGGTTCGTTATGGGGATTTTGATAATCCGGCGTCTATGGAAAAAGCATTTGCAGGAGCATCCAAACTATTGTTGATTTCTACGCCAGAAGATGAGTCAATTAGTCGCATTCGCAAACATATTTCTGCCATTGAAGCAGCAAAAAAAGCAGGGGTTAAACACATCGTCTACACTAGTTTTGCATATGCTGATGTGGATGCATTTGCTCCTTTGGCACATGTGCATTTAGCAACGGAATATGGACTTCGGGCTTCTGGAATGCCAACGACGATTTTGCGAAATACATGGTATCAGGAATTGTATATAAATCCTAGTTTGCAATCTTACATCGATAGTGGCATTATTATAAATTCGGCAGGAGATGGCAAAATAAATACAGCAACACGCGATGACCTCGCTCTTGCTGCCGCAGTAGTCCTAGCTGAAGAAGGACATGAAAACCAAGTATATGAGTTGGCTTCTTCGCAATCTTGGAGTTATGAAGAATTAGCAGGGATTTTATCTACAATCTCTGGTAAGCATGTAACTCATCGATCTGTTTCAGACTCAGATTCACTAGCAGGTATGATTCATGCTGGATTACCTGAAGGGCTTGCACAGTTCTTAGTAGCTATTGCTAGCAAAATGGCTGCCGGAACGGAAGGTCGCACTTCAAAAGACCTCGAGAAACTAATCGGAAAGAAACCTACATCCATTTATGATAGTATTACTCAATTATTTAATAAATAATCAATTGACGAAGTGAGGTGGATTTCCCATGCAAGTAGAAGTTTGGTCGGACTTTGCGTGTCCGTTTTGTTATATTGGCAAACGTCGCTTTGAAAAAGCGCTGGCGGAATTTCCGTATCACGAACGTGTTAAAATTATTTATCGAAGCTTTGAGCTGGACCCAAATTCACCCAAACATGTCCCGCATGATGTGTATGATATGCTCTCCACACGATATGGCATGAGCCGTCAGCAAGCCATTGATATGAATCAGAATTTAACTCAGCAGGCAGCGGCAGAAGGACTTGATTTTCAGTTCGACGGCCTGGTGCTGACGAACACATTCGATGCCCACCGACTCAGACATTTTGCTGAAGAACACGGCAAGGGCGCTATAGTATCTGAGCTTTTGTTCCATGCTTATTTCAGCGATTCGAAGAATTTGAGCGACCTTAACACACTTGCAGACCTTGCAGCTGAAGCTGGACTTGACAGGGAAGAAGCGCTGTCCATGCTGGCAGGTAATCAGTTTACCGAAGAGGTAAGGGCGGAAGAAGAGGACGGCCGCCACCTTGGTATACGCAGCGTTCCGTTCTATGTTATTAACCGCAAACACGCGGTATCTGGTGCTCAGCCAAGCAGTGTGTTCCTGAACGCATTGAAGAAGGCATGGGACGATCAGCAGCCGCTGCAGATTATCAATTCGGAAAGCGAAGCCGCTTGTTCAGATGGTTCCTGTAAAGTGGAAGGAAAATAACGAATGCCAACAAAGCATGAGGTTATGACTGGAGGGAAGCCTAGGAGCTCCCTCTTTTTTTCATTTAAGCTGCTTATCCTTGCTTTTGCAATTTCGTGATAGGGAAAAAGAATGTAAAATGTTAAATTATGTATAGTGCTCTTACGATTAGTCTTTATTTAGTTCTTGTCTTTTTTGTAACCAATATGTTTTTTTAAATGATATTACGATAAGAGGACTGGACGCCTTCGAATAAGAAGTCACAGTCTTTTTTCTTTTTTGTTGACAAACCGACGGTCGGTACTATAAAATACAATTATTAACAAACCGACCGTTGGTCTGTGGCATTTAAAGAATAGGAGAAAATAATGACAAATGCAAACACAAGCTTTCAAATCATACTCGAAGCAACAGAAGAGTTAATTAGGGAGAAGGGCTGTAGACAGACAACGCTTCAGGATATTATTAGCGAAACCGGATTATCCAAAGGTGCAATTTATCATTATGTCTCTGGCAAAGATGAGCTGTTCGGTTTATTGATGAAGTCTCGCATTGAACAAGTGAATGCAAGATTCAAAGCAGTCGTTAGCGATCAACATGCAAGTGGTCTTAGGAATCCGCTCCAGCTTATAGCGGAGGCTATGGTTCAAACCTCGCACCATGCGGATGTGACCAACAAGATATTCATCTATCTGCTCAGTCAGATGGACAATACCAAAGTGTCGGCTATCGTCCAAGGTGTCTACTATTATACGTTGGAAACCTGCATAAGATGGATCTGTGAAGGCCAGGAAGCGGGAGTGATTCCTGCTCAGGCGGACAATAGGAAAATAGCAACAGCCATGTTGAGCTTTATGTATGGACTGCGTGTGCAGCATACGATTAGGCAGGATATCGGAAGCATGACGGCTGAAGAGATTATTCAGCTCATGTCCCGCGCATTACAATAAAATTTTAAATAGAGAGAGTGAGGTTGCTAGCAATGAAAAAGAAGATCTTATTTTCGCTTTTGTATGTGCTAGTGTTTGTTTTTACCTTGTATGTCGTGGTACAGTACGTGGTCTTCCGTCCCGAGCAAGCTGGTTTAGTAAGCTTGAAGCTCAAGGACGTTAAATTTCCTTTTGACACATGGAAGATATTCTTCTATGTTCATATTATTCTTGGAATGCTTGCTTTGATTCTAGGCGCTTTTCAATTAACAGCAAGAAGCCGCAAACCTACAAAGCTTCATCGCCGTATTGGCAACATATATGCCTCCTCTATCTTTATCAATATACTAGCTGTTCCCTTTCTATCCATGTACGCTACAGGAGGGATTTCATCAGGGGTAGCATTCTTAGTCCTGGATCTGGTCTGGCTAACGACAACAGTGCTTGGCGTATTTCATATTGTTCGTCGTAACGTCGTAAAGCATCGGGAGTGGATGCTGCGCAGCTATTCCATCACTTGTGTATTTATTACTTTTCGGTTCGTGGTGGCGTTGATTGCTATGCTGTTCCACGTTTCCAATTCTGTAGCTTTTCCATGTGGTATCTTTATAGCTACCCTTATTAATCTCCTTATTTCAGAAGCGTCTATTCGGAACAAACGCAAACAAACGAACATCTCAACAATAGAAAGGATAGGTTCATATGTCTAAACGTATGTACGTTATATTCACTCTTCTTATTAATGGAGTTATTCCGTGGGTACTTTATGTCTGGCTTTCTGAGTACATGACTAGCCTAACGGCGTTATCGATCGCTACGATGGTGCCTTTACTTGATAATTTGATTCATTTGGTTAAGCATAGAAAGCTTGATGCCTTTGGGTCCTTAATGTTGTTTACTTTTGTTTTAACCCTGGCGCTTGTTGCGATGGGAGGCAGTGAGAAGATTTTATTAGTTCGTGAATCATTGATTACAGGCGCTGTAGGATTGATATTTTTAGGCTCTCTTTTGTTCCGACGTCCTTTTATGTTTTATCTGGCTTCACGCTTCATTGGCAACGTAGAATTCGAGGGCAATTGGCAATACACTTATTTTCGCTATGTAATGAGATTGATGACCTTTGTTTGGGGCATTATTCTGGTGTCGGAAGCGACAGTTCGCACGATCTTGGTTTTCCAATTATCCACTGCGCAGTTTCTTGCTCTGTCCAACGTTGTTTTGTATGGTTTTGTGGGAGCAGCTATTGCTTGGACGGTTGTTTATCGGAAATATGCGGCTAAGAAATTGAACGACATCAAACAAAGTATCGATTCAACCAAGGATCAGAGCATGAACTTACAAAGACTGGACAGTCAAGATAAAAAAGAAGTGATATCGCTCTATCGTGCTGTAAAAAAAGATTTACAAAGTCACAACATCAATCAATGGGATTGGATGTACCCAAATGGATTTGTCATCGCGAAGGATTTGAAGCAACAGCATATGTATGGCATAAAAAAGGGAGGAAGGGTTATCGCGGCTGTTGTGGTCGATGCCAATCAAAGTCCAGAGTACGCTGCTTTACAATGGAGCGAGTATCAGGGAAAAGCGGCATGTATCCACAGGTTGGCTGTTCATCCTGAGTTTCAGGGACAGGGAATGGGGAAGCAATTGCTGCAATTTGCTGAAAATCTGGCTCGAAAGATGGGCTCCACGAGCATTCGACTGGATGTATATACCGGAAATCCCGGGGCAGTTAACATGTATGAAAGAGCCGGCTATCAGGAAGTGGGGGAAGTTCGATTTCCTTTTCGCAAAGTGCCCTTTCTGTGCTTCGAAAAGCCGTTAGATACCTAGCAAATAACAAGTCGCTCGTACTGGTGTACCAAAAAAGAAGGAAGGGGCATAAGCTGTACACCTCTCCCTTCCTTACTAAACGAACGGAACGTTGTCACAATGTTTGCCCGCTGTCCACAGTAAGGGTTTGACCTGTCATCGCTTCTTGTTCCAAAGCGGCACAGATGAATGCAGCGATATCTTCAGGCGTTGAAACACGCTGCAGCAAAATGTGAGGGGCGAGCTTCTTCATTTGCTCTTCCCTTCCTGCCCACCATCTAGTGGCAACAGCTCCCGGTGCAATGCAGTTAACCCTAATGTCCGGAGCAAGGGCGCGTGCTAAAGATTTGGTAAGACCATGTATGGCTGCTTTGGAAACGGCATATGGAAGCGAGGAGCCTAATCCTGTTATTCCTGCAATACTCCCGACATTGACGATCGCGCCTTGTTTGCTCTTTTTCATGAAGGGTGCGACTGCGCGCGCGCAGTAAAACATCCCTTTCACATTGACATCATAGAGCTCGTCCCAAACTTCCTCCGTTGCCGCTTCCAGATCATCTAGTGGAATATGTCTGGTTATGCTGGCATTGTTCACAAGCGCATCGATCGTTCCAAATTGCTGAACCAATATTCGAACCATTTCCCTGACTTCCTTGTCTTGCGAAACATCGGCTTGTACAGCTATCGCACGCCCACCCTCATTCGTGATCATTTGCACCGTTTCATCCGCATCGGCTTTGGAACGTGAATAGTTGACCCCGACGCATGCCCCCCGTTTGGCAAGTGTCAAGCATGTGGCACGTCCAATACCCGTTCCGCCTCCTGTAACAAGAACTACTTTATTTGATAGGTCCATTTAAAATCCTCTCCTTCTACACACCCTAATAGTTATGATTGTAAATGGTCTCGTTGAATTTGTATAATTGAATTAATTGATTATTCTATTCAAAAATTTTGAATCTAAACTGAGGTACGGATGGATGGATATTAAAGCATTAAAAACGTTTCAAATTATTTTCATGTAAGTTTACAAATTCATCAAGGTGGCCCATCATGGCAACAAACTTTTACGTTGCTACGTGTCCACAACGTCAAAAAAATCGACAACACAGGAGAAGACTTGGAGGATTTGATCTCGATCGGGACAATCGGACTGATCAAAGCGATTGAGTCGTTCTCCCCGAACAAGGGTACAAAGCTGGCGACATTTGCGGCTCGCTGTATCGAGAACGATATTCTAATTTCAATAGTGGTGCAGTGAATATAAGCATTTTTAGTTTTTTGAGCCACATCAGAGCATGTGCTTTTTGACTTGTAGGGGAAAAAGGACGGTGCGTGATTGAAGCGTATTCCTGCCTCCGTATGCTGCCAAAGCAAACGGCCCATCATCCATCAAAAAGCCGTATTCATCATGATCATTTCCTTGCTTCAGCTGTCGAATTCCGCAGCACCAGCCGGGTCGGCAAGGTCAATTGCCGGCGCTCCTGCAGCGGGTTTTCGATGACCGACAAGAGTAGCTTCGCAGCTTCCGCTCCTATTTCTTTTTCCTGCTGGACGACGCAGCTGGGTGGGATGCGGGAGAGCGCGGAATGCTTGTAATCGTCGAAAAAGATGACCGATAACTGCTCCGGGACCCGTATGCCAAGCTCCTCTGCCGCCTCCATCACCGCAAGCCCGCTGCCGGTCGTCGCCGCAAACACGGCGGTCACATCGGGGTTACGATCCAAAAAAGAGAGTGCGAGCGATTTCGCATCACGGATAGCGTCGCACTTTTCCGCCTTCGGCGGATGTTCGGCAAGCAACTCGAAAAGACAGCGGCGATGATCGACCGGAATGTGATGCTTGGTCAGCGCTTTCTCAAAACCTGTCAAACGGTCTTCCAGGCTTGTAGTCGTCCGGTTGTGAAGGGCGACGAACGCGATGTTGGAATGGCCGAGTTCAATCAGGTGGGACGTCGCGTCAAAGGCGCCGCCCGCATTATCCGAACAGACGCAATTCGTGTCTACCCCACGCAAATAACGGTCGATAACGACTACCGGGAATTTATTCAAGGTCAGCCGCAAAATATCTTCGCTATACGATTCGCCGTCGACCGGGAAAATCATGACGCCCCTTGCTCCCATCCGTACGCACTCTTGAAGGGCTTGACGCTCGATTTCCTGATCGTTGCGCGTCGAACGGTACACGATTTGGTATCCGTGATCCGACAGCACCTCTTCCACTCCGGCCAAAATATTCGATGACAACGTGCTTTGAATGCTGGGGGTCAGAAAGACGATCGGTCTGAATGCGCCGACTGTACGTTCCTGAGGCAGCGAGTGGTCCTCGTGTTCGGTTACAGTTGGCGAGATGAAAGAGCCTTTGCCCTGGATGCGGTAAATCAGCCCTTCCTTAACCAATTCGGACAGCGCGTTTTTGACCGTAAACCGGCTTACGCCGAACTGATCGGCCAGCACCGCTTCCGTAGGCAGCCGATCATTCGCCTGCCATTTGTTCTGATGAATATGTTCAAGAATATAGTCTCGGATTTGCAAGTACAGTGGAGCGCGCTTCGCTTCCTGTGTCATTCGGTTCCGTCTCCTCGTTCGAATTGTACATCAACATCCTAGCAAAAAAAATACCAATATACAAATTTATTTTGATGATATTGTGGGGGACAGATGAATGTGATCTTTACAGCAAGAAAATAATGCTTTACAACCACTTTTGTTGAAATTATATTTGAATTGTATGATATGTATATTTGTAATATAGATATTTCCGAATGAAACATTTTGGAGGGAATCGCATGAAATCGATCGACGTTCGGCTCAGGCAGCTTCTCGGCAATGCGCCGAAGAACTATTGGGAAGAAAAGATAATGTCAAAGCCAGGGTACTGGGGAGAACGAATACTATCGCAATTGGTTTTTGCATATGAAGTTTCGAAAGTAGAAGGCCATCAGTACGATGAGCCGATTGAAGCGGCACTGGCTTTCGTAGAAGGCAAAATCGCCGAAGAAGGCGTTATCGGCAAGCAAACGGCGCTGCACGCCGAACAAATGCTGAACGTTCTTGCTTCCGAAGCGAAAAGCTACGATATTATTTGTGCGGCGCATGCCCATATCGACATGAACTGGATGTGGCCCTGGGACGAGACGGTAGCGGTTACGATAGATACGTTCCGGACGATGCTGAATTTGATGAACGAGTATCCCGAATTTACGTTTTCGCAATCACAGGCGTCCATTTACCGGATCGTCGAGCAGTACGCTCCGGAAATGCTGCAGGAGATCAAGCGGAGGGTGAAGGAAGGACGCTGGGAAGTAACGGCTTCGCATTGGGTGGAAGCGGACAAAAACATGCCGAACGGCGAGAGCTTGTCCCGGCATATGCTCTATACGAAACGGTATTTGTCGCAGCTGTTCAACATCGATCCGGACAGCTTGAATCTCGACTTCGAGCCGGATACGTTCGGACACAGCGTCAACGTGCCGGAAATATTGGCGAACGGCGGCGTCAAGTTTTACTACCACTGCCGGGGCAATGACGGACGCATTTTATATCGTTGGGAAGCGCCATCCGGCAAGTCGATCATCGTCTATCGCGAACCGACATGGTACAACGATAGCGTACAACCGATTCTCGGATCGTATGTTCCGGAAATTTGCTGTCAAACCGGCTTGAAGACGTATTTGAACGTTTACGGCGTAGGCGATCATGGCGGCGGTCCGACGAGGCGGGATTTAGAGCGTCTTATCGACATGAAAGACTGGCCGATCTATCCGAATATCCGCTTTGGCACGTTTAGCGAGTTTTACAAGCTTGTCGAGCCGATTGCAGCCAAGCTGCCGGTTGTGACCGGCGAGCAAAACTTCGTTTTTACCGGCTGCTATACGTCGCAGACCCGTATCAAAACGGCGAACCGGATCGGAGAAGCGACGTTGAACGAAGCGGAGACGTTCAGCTCGTTGGCGACTGTTGCGACTGACGCCGCCTATCCGGGAGCGGCCTATGAGGAAGCGTGGAGAAACGTGCTGTTCAACCAGTTTCACGACATCCTTCCCGGCTCCGGCGTTATCGAAACGCGGGAGCATGCGCTCGGACTGTTTCAAAATACGATGGCGATCGCAAGCACGAACCGCAAGCTTGCGCTTGAAAGCATCGCTGCCACGATCGATTCATCGCTGCTGGGCGGGCCGGAAGACAAGCTGACGGTTTCGGAAGGCGCCGGCGTTGGGTACGGCTCCCGCAATTTCAAAATCACGCAAGTCGAACGCGGACGCGGCAGTACGCGGATCGTGCATATCTTCAATCCATCTGTGTACGACCGCGAAGAGACGGTGGAGTTCGTGCTCTGGGATTGGCACAGCCGGCTCCAGACGCTGGTCGTCAGGGACAGCGAAGGCAACGAAGCTGCGCATCAAGTGATGGAAGAAGGCTTTAACCATTATTGGGGACATCACTACATGCGTTTGCTCATCTATGCCAAAGCACCGGCATGCGGATACCGTACATACACCGTTTCGGAAGGCGATGAATCGGTGAAACCGTTTCTGCCGACCGATCCGCGGGTGGACCGTGAGGAAGAGTTAGTGCTAGAAAATGAGCTGCTCAAGGTGACGTTCCATCCCGTCGATGCGACCGTCGTCTCGATGATCCATAAAGCGAGCGGCGAAGAGTTAATCGATGCTGCGCGCCCTGCCGGCCTGTTCCGCCTCATTCAGGAAGATCCCGGCAAAGGGATGAGCGCTTGGTGGGTTGGCCGCTACATGAGCATCGAGAACGTGCATGATAACGTGAAAATAAAAATGACCGCGAAAAGCAAGGTGCGGCAGTCGCTGCAATACGAGCTCGGTTTCGGCGATTCCAAATTGAAAGTCGATGTCTCGCTCGACCGGAACAGTCCGCGTCTCGATTTCAACGTGGAGTGCGATTGGCACGAAATCGGCAAGGCGGACAAGAGTATTCCACAGCTGAACTTCCATTGGCCGCTTGCCTACGAAAACGCGGCATACAAATACGACGTGCCGTTTGGCGCCATCGTACGCAAGCCGCTCGAGATGGACGTCCCGGGCAACAGCTGGGTGCTTGGCGTACGTCAAGCTGCCGGCAAGCCGTCCGTTATGCTCGTGACGAACAACAAATACGGGTTTCGCGGAACGGATAATGCATTGTCGGTTTCGTTAATCCGCAGCTCCTTCGATCCGGATCCGTATCCGGAGCTCGGCAATCATCACCGGATCCAATTGGCGGTGTGTGTTGCGGATTCGGCAGATAATCGCGATTTGATTGAAACGGCATACCGTTTCAATCATCCGTTAAACGTCCTGTCCGGTACGCCGCATGCAGGCACAAGACCGCTTGATGCAAGCTTCCTGAGGCTGACGGAAGGCTCGGTGGCCGTATCCGCGGTGAAAATGCCGGAAGACCATGAAAGCAAGAGGTGGATCATCCGTGTTTACGAAACGAAGGGGCAGCGGACGACAGCTGCGCTGCTGCTGTTCCAACCCGTATCGGCGGCTTATTTCGTAGACACGAATGAATGCAAATTATCGAACGGCCTGCCGATACAAGCAAACGGCAATTCTGTTTCGTTCGAGGTACCTGCCCATTCGGTTGCGGCTGTTTGCGTGGAATTCGAGTGATCTACGAGTGGGGAAGGGCTGGAATGCCGGATCGACGTCAAGCAATATAGGCTGGAGGGAGCGGACGGCAGCAGGGCGGCTGGGATAAAAACTGTCAGAGGACCAATCGTATTTCGATTGGTTCTTTGCCGTACTCCTTGCCGTTGAATAAAAGTGGAGTCTAATAACTTAAACATTGACTCCACTTTTATTTATTAACCAACTACATTGTTTGCAATAAGTCTATAAGGATTTTCTGAAGCGTTGTTGACAATTCCCGTTCCTCCGGATTCTACATCAATCATGTTATTGGTGATTATGAAGAAATTCGCTTCAGAGCCAATATTTATCCCGGTTTGTAAAGCGTTGATATTGTTTTCAGATAATATTACTTTTGATCCTGCCAAGATACTCACAGCAGGGGCTGTAAAGCTTGGGTGTATTCTTTCTATAATTGAACTTGTAATAGTGAGCGAATGGCCGACGATGAAATCGACGCTATTTATTGTGCCGTTCCGCATCATTTGCACGAGCAGATCTATATCGATATCATCAAGGCAGGAAAGCATCTGCTCGGCGAGAAACCGTTCGGCATTGACTAGGAAGCGAACCGCCGCATTCTGACACTTCAGCGATTTGGATCCGGGCAAACTGATCAACTGGAAGAGGATCGTGGCCACCAACGGGGAATACGGCTGTATGGGCGATCTCGGCATGCATGTGCTTCATTTGCCGATGCGCTTCGGCTGGAAGCCGCGCAGCGTGAGAGCGCTGCTCTCCAAGGTCGTACAAGAAAGGCTGGGGCGGGACGGAATGATGGTCCCTTGCGAAACATGGGATAATGCCATCCTGGCCTGTGATGTCAAGACGGCAGATCAACAGTTCCCGATGAACCTGTCCACGAAACGGATTGCGCCGGGGCATGCCAATACATGGTTTATTCGCATTCAGGGCACGCAATGCTCAGCAGATTTTTCGACTAAAAATCCGAAACAAATCGCTTCCTTGCCGTATACTCCGGGGGGAGAGCAGTCATGGCATGGCATGTCGTTGACGTTCCTTAACAATCCGCTTATGGAACGATTACGGGCGGTATTTTCGAATTCGGCTTCACCGACTCGATTCTGCAAATGTGGGCCGCATTCTGCGATGAAGTCGCTCACCGCGGCGCGATGAAGCAGCCGTTCCGCTGCGCCACGCCAGAAGAAACGGTAGGCAGCCACAAGCTGTTCACGGCGGCGCTCAAATCGGAGCGGACCGGACAGACGGTTCCGATCGATTGGGAGAAATAATCATGGACGCGAAATCGTTTGATGTGGTGGTTGGCGGTCACATCTGCCTCGATGTGATCCCTGCCTTCGGGAGACGCAATGGCGGCCTGCACGACATGCTCGTTCCCGGCAAGCTGGTCGATGTCGGCCCAGCGGTAACCGCGACCGGCGGCGCCGTATCGAACACGGGCCTTGCTCTGCACCGGCCTGGCATCCGGGCGAGCCTGATGGGCAAAATCGGCGACGACATGTTTGGAACGGTCATTCTGGAATTGCTTCGCCAGCAGGATCGTCGCTTGACCGAAGGCATGATCGTAAGCGGAGACGAGCATACCTCCTATTCGGTCGTCATCAATCCGCCGGGCATCGACCGGGTCTTTCTGCACTGGATGTGCTCCAGATCTGGAACGATTATCTGCTGCCCAGTTTGATTTTGTTGTCGCCGGAGCAGAGGATGCTGCCTCTATCCACATTCACGTTTTTCTCATCCTATTCCGTTGATTATGGCCCCTTGATGGCAGGCTTGGTTATGACGATCATTCCAGTATTGATCCTTTATCTTTTTCTTCAAAAACGAAATGGCTCGTTCTTTGTTTAGAAAAAATCGAATATGGTCGGACTCATTATTCCTACCGTATGTGAATCTGCTGATCGTATCTTTCGATAGGAGATCGGCAGAAAATATCCCGATAGTAACTTACGATAATGTCATGGGAGGCATACTCGCCGAGCGTTTGTTCATCGAGAAAGGCTGCCGAAAGTCGGCTTTCCTGTATGCGGAATTTGGCGGAACGCATCTTCTCCAGGGCGATTATTAATTTTGTGTACTGTTAAAAACGGTATATTGATCGAAATTAGAGAGGGACATTACAGTAAAGAAGTCTTTGGACAATGGATTTTACCTCTGTCATAATTGAAAAAGAAAAAAGGAGAAAGAGGAGTAAAGTCAACTTCATACAATTAATTTGCTTTTGCTGACATTATTAAGGGGGAAGAGTATGAGAAGGTATTGGTTTAATCGATTGCTTTTATCCTATTTACCGGCTTTTTTCCTCCTGATATTAAGTCTTATTTTGATATTTTTTCTGTTCATCAATGAACAAAATAAGAAGCAGGCCATATTCACGAATGAAATGATGAGTAGGCAGACCATACAATCCATCGACAACGCTTTGAAATCTATCGACGATCTCATTATTCAAAATTTATATACGAATTTGCAAATGAAACAAGTCTTCGATCAGCATCGGGAACGAGATCCATTTGAATATTATCAAGTGATTACCGCATTACGCAGTATAAAATCGACAAATCCGCTTATAAATTCCATCTATCTTTTCCGCAAACATGATCAGATGGTATTGAGCGAAAATACAATGGTCCCCTTAGAGCAATTTGGCGATGAGGATTTTATTAGTTTAAACATGGCGGATGCGGAAAACGACGGTTGGACCAACATTCGAAGTTTCAAAGAGTTTCCAAATGATAGTAATCCTGTTAATGTGGTGTCCTTGCTCAGAAAAGCGCCTCTCCCGGCAGGTGATCAGGGGCTGGTTGTTATAAACGTAGATGCTCGCACGGTTCAGCAGTATATAGAAAAACTGATCAATCGAGATTTGAACTTTATTCAATTGTATGACGGGAACGGTCGGCTTTTTTATGATACGGCCATGCAATTTCAGGATGTAGAAAATTTTCGTGAAACGATAGGCAAGGAATTGTCCAGAATGAAATCACCCTACACAAATTGGGAATTTCGCAGCGGGATCCGAGACGGAGCCCTGTATAATTTTGTATCCTTCATTTCTTACGTATGGATCTTTGCCCTGGGTTTGGTTTTACTCGCAGGGTTTGGATACATCATTTTTATCACCAGGCAAAATTATAAGCCTGTCATGACCATTCTGAACCGTCTTCAAACCTATTCGCTTAAGAAAAACAGCGCACTGGATTCTTTAGGCGAAAAAGATGAGTTCAATTACATTGAGAAATCATTTGAACGGTTGATCGAGGATACGAATCATTACCAAGAAAAGGTAGAAGAGAATAAGTTGATCCGAAGACAATACTTCTTCCAAGAGTTGATGAATGGAGGGGGAAGCATCAGTTTCGAGGGCTGGCAGAAAGACATTGCCGAACTTGGCTTGAAAGATAAAGAAGCGATGAAGGTGGCCATCGTTGAAATTGATAAATTTCATTCCTTCGCAGGGCGGTATACGATCAATGATCAAAAAGTACTAAAATATGTAATTAGTTATGTGATTATGGAGATTTCCAATTCCAATGGCGTGAAAGTGTGGTCGGAATGGATCACTTCTCATCAGCTGGGCGTGCTGATTCAACAGCATGCCCAGCAATCCATCGAGCAGACGTCGGATATTCTCAACCAGGCTCGTCAATGGGTTCAAGAAAACCTGCAATTTACGATCACCATCGGCATTGGAGAAACGGTTTATGAAGCAGCCGGATTATCTCAATGCTACGATGAAGCTGTTGAAGCATTGCTTTACAAAGCGACAATAGGGAGAAATAAAGTGATTGAAGGCATTTCTTTGCCTGCTGTCCGCGAAAGAATTCTGTTTAATTTTCCAGAAATTTTATCGGTAATCATCAGGTCGTTCTGCACGGGAGAAGCTTGGGAGGAGATGCTAGAGGAGCTATTTTCCGAGATTGAGAGCAGATATTTCACCAAAGATGAAATAGCAAACCACTTGCATTATATGCTGTTTCAATTCGATCGGGATATACGTGAGCTGCCGCAAGAAATTCATCAGCATTGGCAAGCGAATATTTGGTCGAGGTTGAACGCAACGATCCAATCATTTGATGTTTTAGACGAGGCCAAATACGATATCGTCCATATATTGAGGGAAGCATCTCAGCATATCGCCTACTTAAGAGAAAACAGAAGCGCTCATAGGCTGATTCAGAACATGAAGAGCTATATTGAAACGGAATATCATAATCCTGATTTATCGCTCATGCACCTTAGTGAAGCTTTTTCGCTGAGTCCTTACTATTTAAGTAAGCTCTTTAAGGAGGAATTCGGGGAAAAGTTCGTGGATTTCCTGGCAAGAATAAGAATCGATACAGCGAAGAGGCTCCTCATGGAGACTCAAAGCTCGATTCAGGATATCGCTCGGAAGGTTGGCTACATCAACGTCATTACATTCAATCGGATTTTCAAGAAAATGGAAGGTTCAACTCCAGGCAGTTATCGAAAAAAAGCATCTTCCTGATGATATCTTGAAATCGAGTGAGTACCGCTGCGCGCCTAGCCAAGCTAGGCACAACTAGCCGGTGAAAGTCCGTTCGAGGTAGAGGCCAAACCGCCTCGTAGCTAGCAGGCAGACGTCGGAGAAATCCGGCGGCTGAAGCCCTGCGAAAAGCTGCGCGAAAGCGCAGTGAAGCAAGATCATAGGCCGTAACATACCGACCGTGAATCCTGCCGCACCGTAAAACTCGACCAGAAATGGGCTGGAGAGAGCCGAGCCCCGAGCGGTAGTGCGAAGGCCATTGAATGCGTGAAGAACTTGGAACTGCAGCGCAGAAGAACTCTCCGGTGTATAGGGATCGGCATGTGAAGACAGTTGTGCTTGGAACTAGGGAGACCCTCCCCCGCACGACGGCAAGGCGTCGTAAGAAGCGGACCTATAAGCCCAAAAGGTGAAGTGGCGAGCCGCGGGAAGGGAGTCGAAGGGGATCGTAGCGCGTGCGTGGCAGCACGATCATCAGGTGGGTTAAAGTCCCACTGAGCACCGGAATAGGGAGCTCATATCCAAACTCGGGGGATAACGCCTTGGGGGCCGACAATTTATTTTGCCGGAGGGCAGGGCGTACGGATGTCCGATAGACCAAAAAAGGACCGTCAGGAGAACTTACCTGACGGTTTTTCTTAATTTAGTGTACTGTTAAAAACGGTTTATTGTACG
Source organism: Paenibacillus sp. N3.4 (assembly GCF_008017805.1). GTDB lineage: Bacteria > Bacillota > Bacilli > Paenibacillales > NBRC-103111 > Paenibacillus_E. The sequence goes on from NZ_VRTT01000012.1 coordinate 45,138, forward strand.
GAAATAGAGAGAGACTTTACAGTTAAGAAGCGCACTTTTAACGACACGATAGAAGGGAGGGTTTGCATGAATACGCTGCAAAGAAAACAAATACTCAGAAAGAACATTCCCCTATTGATCATGTTTATGCCGATCATGGCGTACTATCTGATTTTCAAGTTGATACCACTGGGCGGATTGGTCATTGCTTTCAAAAGTTATAACCTTGCTGACGGGATTTGGGGAAGTCCATGGGTGGGGTGGAGGAATTTTGAGTACCTGTTTCATAATGAACAAACGGTGCGCGTTATTCGAAATACGTTTACGTTGAGTTTATTAAATATATTCGTCGGTTTTCCGGTACCTCTCTTTTTAGCGATTATGCTGAACGAGGTAAGGAAAATGTGGTACAAAAAATTTGTTCAGACGTTTGTATTTCTCCCCCACTTTTTAAATTGGATTATTGTTGGCGGTATCGTGATTACTATTTTTTCTCTAGAGTCGTCCTTAATTAATCATTGGATGGATCAATGGTTCCACACTACCTTTCCTTTTTTGTATAACGAGGCGTCATGGATTGCCATTTTTGTTGCTTCAGGTATTTGGAAGAACGCTGGATGGTCGGCTATTATTTATTTGGCAGCCTTGTCCTCCATTGATCCGAGTCTATACGAAGCCGCCAATCTGGATGGAGCGAACAAGGGGAAGCAGATTTGGCACATCACATTACCAGGCATACGGCCTACCATCATCATCTTATTTATTCTCAGCATGGGGCAAATGATGGAGGTAGGTTTCGACCATGTGTATGTGCTTCAGAATGCGGTCGTGTCCAACGTATCGGAAGTGATTTCGACATGGAATTATAAGGTGGGCTTGCACGGCACCCAATTCAGCCTGGCTACCACTATGGGGTTCTTTGAATCGGTCGTTGGATTTGTTTTCGTCTTGTCGGTCAATTGGATTTCAAGGAAGCATGGCGAGGGGCTTTGGTAGGAAGGGGGACTCATGAAAGTTTCAACGGGAGAGAAAGTGTTTTACGCTGTAAATTACACGGTTCTTTTTTTCATTGCCATGAGCTGTTTACTGCCGGTTGTTCATGTAGCCGCTGTTTCGCTAAGCGGATTGCATGCGGTTTCTTCCGGGAAAGTTGTCTTGTGGCCCATTGAATGGACCATGGATGCCTATCAGAAATTGTTTGCGAACAGCAAAGTCATGATTACGATTAAAAACAGTATTGTGATTACTGTTGTTGGAACGGTACTCAACATGCTTTTCACGATATTGGCTGCTTACCCTTTATCACGTCCGTACTTTTATTTCAGAAAAACCTTTACATTGACCATTGTGTTCACCATGCTGTTCAGCGCCGGCTTAATTCCTAATTACTTCATTGTCAAATCGCTAGGACTCATCGACACCTACTGGGCTTTATGGCTGCCGGGACTTGTTAGCGCATGGAATATGCTTGTACTTAGGACTTATTTCTTAACGATACCGTCTGAGCTGGAAGATGCTGCGCGTATCGATGGATGCGGCGAATGGAGATTAATTCTTCGGATCGTTCTTCCGCTTTCAATGCCTGTCCTTGCAGCATTATCCCTATTCTATGGGGTCGGTCATTGGAACGCCTTCTTTCATGTGCTGATTTACATCAATTCCTCGGACCGGTACAATCTTTCTGTTTTTGTGCAAAATATGATAGCCAGTCAACGTCTTCTCCAAGAGATGAGCTCCGGTTCTATCGACAGCATTACCGAAATTACCCCGGAGTCCATAAAATCTTCGGCCATTATGGTTATGGTCATTCCCATGATGGTCGTGTATCCGTTTTTGCAAAAATATTTCGTAAAAGGGATGCTCATCGGATCCGTAAAGGGGTAGAAGTAACTTTGCATTCCGATGAGGGGAGGTGATGCTTCAAGTCTGTAGGGGAAGGAAATTATTGGGCAAGCCTCGAAAAGCACTGACTAATGAGATGGAGAAAGGGTGTTCATTCAATGAGACGCAAGGCGATGTTACTGTTAATCGGCAGTTTAACTATCGTATTGTCAGCCGGTTGTGCAAAAGAGAAAAACTATACGGCGGATACGAAAAATACAGGGAATGAAACAAGTGCTCCAAGAAATAAAGGAGTAGCAAAAAAACCGAAGATTACGGTATCCGTCTACGACCGCGGCCAGATCCCTTCAGGCGAAGGCGACTTCACGAACAACCGGTGGACGAACTGGATTAATGAGAATGCGCCCGTGGAAGTAGAATTTATACCAATCCCTAGGAACGACGAAGTTCCCAAACTTACGGCACTCTTCGCATCCGGCAACGCACCAGATTTGGTATTCACTTACAGCGGCGTTCTCAGGAATGACTTATTCGCGCAGAAGCAGACGTTGCCGCTGGATGACTTGATCGAAAAGCATAGCGTGGAATATAAAAACTTGCTTCATCAATATCCGGCTGTCCGTAAATTGGGGATGCAGCTTGATGGGAAAATTCACACATTAACCCGCGTAACGGGTTTGATGGGGGCCAATCATACTTTGCAGATTCGGGCGGACTGGCTGAAAAAGCTGAAACTGGACATTCCGAAAACGACGGAAGAGCTGTTTAACGTTGCCAAAGCATTCGCAGAGCTGGATCCGGATGGAAACAACAAGAAGGATACTTATGGCATTCAATTAAGCGCCCTTGGAGACAGTGTTATCGATCATATGTATAATTACGCAGTGCCCTACCTGTTTGATTCCAAACAACAGCTGGTTCGCGACTGGGAGCGTGCAAAAGTCGTAACGGAATACAAAAAAAGGTTTTATGATGCAGGGCTTGTCGACAAAGATTATCTTACGGATGTTAATGGCGAGAAGGCTAAGCAAGACTGGGTAAACGGTAAGCTGGGTATCCGTTTTGGCAATGTAAGTGTGATATCCCTTCCGGAATTCGAAACATTGAAAAAGAATAACCCGGCTGCAGAGGTCATCGTCATTCCGCTTCCAGAGAGTCCATATGGACAATTCAGTCCTGCATTCGACGTGCCGGTAGGACCATACGGCTTTGTGAATGCGAAGGCGAAAAATCCGGAGGCTGTTATACAATACATCGATTTCTTAAACAAGGAGTCTACGATAAGAACATTAAAGTACGGTTTTGAAGGCGAGCATTGGAAGAAGGGGGACAATGGATGCCCAGCACCCATTGATATTGAAAAGAATAAAAAGGAACTCAATTGGAATTTTGATTATTGGACTCCGCCCGCATCGACGATATTTTTGGGGGAATGCGCGTTACCCGAAAAAGCTTACGATCCCAATATACAAATACAGAAAGAATTTATTAATTTGATTCTGCAAGCGAAGGAAGCCTATATCTCACCCAAAAGACCCAAAGGGGAGGATGTAGGATTTATGCCGCCGTTTCCATCGGACCTTCAGCTCATTCAGGCCGGATCTACGGAAGAATATCTTGCCCTGTATCAAAAATCTATTGTAGGCGGAACCAAATATTCAGTTGAGCAGGCAGTGAACGAAGCCAAAACAAATTGGCTGAAGCGCGGCGGGGAGAAGGTCGATAAATTCATTATTGATTATTACACAAACCGAAAAGATATTGCATTTATTTCAAAGGTAGATACGTATGCAGGATTTAAGTAAATGATGGCTGACAACCGACAACTGCATATGGTTCCACATTTCCATTATGATACGGTTTATTTGCAGACCTATGACAGCTATCTGCAACAGGCGCTGGATCTGATGCATGAAGCGGTTGCAATTCTGACCGCTCATGAAAATTATACCTTTATGATCGAGCAGATGATTCTGCTGGAGGAATATTGGATACGCTTCCCTGATAAACGATCGTTGCTGCAGCAATTGGCTCAGGAAGGCCGCTTGGAGGTTGCCTGTGGGATGTATTGCATGCCCGATCTTAATATTCCTTCCGGGGAAGCCATGATCAGACAAGCTGTTATCGGAAAACGCTGGATTAAAAAGCATCTGGGGATTGAGGTCAAGATGGCCTGGATGCCGGATTCCTTCGGACATCACTTGCAAATCCCGCAATTAATGAAACATTGCGGGTATGAAGGCTACTTTTTTGGCAGGGGAGCACGTAGTCCAGGTCATACGCCATTCATTTGGATAGGTATCGACGGTACGCGGCTTCTGTCGCATCGCCTGGAAGGCGGTTACGGACTGGTCATGTTTAGTGATGATGTCCAGAACAAGCTTGAGCAATCATCGAATGGCGAACAGGATGCTGCTGCCATTCAAGCGGAGCTTGAGCGGCTTGCCGCTGTTTCGGACAGCCGCCATTTACTGCTGCCTAATGGCGGGGATATGGCCAGACCGCAGTGGGAAGCGGTTGCTGCCGTCCAACAATTCAATAATCAGAGCCGCAGTCATTTTTGCAGCTTTTCCACGGTGCGTCAATTTGCGAAAGAAATCGTACAGGAAAACCTGCCGTTGCCGGAAATACAACTAGAGCTGAATCCCGTATTTCAAGGCTGTTACAGCTCGCGGATGCAAATCAAGCTTTGGAATCGCAATCTGGAGTGGAAGCTGCAACTGGCTGAGCGTTTGTATGCCGTTCTTTTCCTGCGTTCTGTTGTGCCAGCCGATATACAAGACTCTTACGGACGATGGCTGGAATCAGCATGGAAGCATGTTCTGTTCAACCAGTTTCACGATATTATATGCGGCACCATACTGGATGAAGGCTATCGCGAAACTCTGATTCGTTATGAAACTGCGGACAGACTGCTTGAGAATGCCCTGTCAGTGCTGCAATCCTGCTTTCCGGTGACGGGTCGGTCCGGTTCTACTGTGCAATGTCCGGTGCTGCATGTGTTTAATCCCTCCGCTTTTCTTCGAAAGGGGGAGGTGTCGTTTGCTTTGAATTTATCAGATTTGCCCTGGCAGGAAGGAACCGTTCTGGTTCAGGATAATCAAGGGAATATTCTGAATGCCGAGATTAGCAGTCCGGAAGCCGAGCAGTTGCAGGTGACGCTTACCGATAGCTTTCCGGGATTGACGCTAAGGCAATACACATTCGTTAATGACAGCTGGAGACAAGCACGGCAGCCTGATCCGGCGTATACGGTAGTGGAGACGAGTACGGGCATTCGTGTTGTTCACAGCAAGCTTGCTCTGGAGGTGACGCCATCGGGGGGAATTTGCAGCTTGCGGTATGTTGATGACGGCTGCAAGGAATGGGTCGCCCAAGGCGGGGAGTGGAATGAGCTTGTTCTCCTTTCGGACACGGGAGATTTTTGGCTGTATGATGAGCCGATTCTAAACGGCGCCTTTTTCGGGCAGACACCGGAAAATGGCTTGCTGAAGATGGAGGACTCCTACCCCTATTCCCGAAAAACTCTGAGCCGTTCTTCAGGGGCCACCAGCAGATTAAATATTGTGCAGAAACAACCGAATCAACTTGTGCTAGAAAGCAGCGGCGAGCTGAGGTTCTGGAAAATTTCCGTTTCCTTTACCAAGAAAGTCATTATTGATTTTACGGAGCTGTGTATTCGGTTTGAAACACGCTTGCATTGCTCTGGGGAACAATATCGCGTTGCAGCTTTATTTCCAACGACGTTGCAGGAAGGCAAGCATTTGCAGCAAATTCCATATGGAGCTGCTGTCAGGGAGGAAGGAGAGTTTCCCGCTCAAACCTGGGCGGCCCTGACGACCGGCAAGAGAGGACTGCTGCTTGCAAACAAGGGGATACCGGGGAACGGAAAAGCGGGGGATACCTTGTATTTGGCGTTGATGCGCTCCACCGCTATGCGCTATAAGGTCGATTCGGAGCTGGGTTATGAGCGGGGAAGCGAATTTTGCTTTTCTTATGATGTTATTCCATTTTTCAATAGAAATTTGGATGAGCTGCGGCCGGATCGAAGGGGGGAACAATTGAATCTGCCGTTGTTGTCTGCGACAGCAGCCGGAGACAACGGCGCGTCAGCGTCAGCGTCAGCGTCAGCATGGACGGGACCGGTGCTCGAGGGTCAAGGAATAGAGCTGGCCGCATTCTATCGAAGCGATGAAGGATGGGTAATCCGAGTGTACAACTCCACATCGCAGCATTCACATGGGCGGCTCCGCTGTGCTTTTCCGCAAGGCAGCCAGAGCAGCGAGACGGATGCCATGGGTCAGCCGACGGGAGAGAAGCGTGAGTGGCAGGGGGAATTGGAACTGTTTATGGGCCCTTTTCAAATCAAAACGATCATGGTTGCAAGTCAGCAGAAACGAGGGGACAAATGAATTATCATCCGCAAGGCATGCACACCTGGGATGCTTGGTACTGGCCTGCCGGAGACGTTGTACATGCTTTTTATTTGCAAAGGAAACGGCCGGATTCAACACGCACGGATCGGGAAGCGGATAGTATCGGCCATGCTATCTCCACAAATCTGGTGGATTGGGAGGAATTGCCCAATGTGCTTGAGCCAGGAGAACCGGGATCGTTGGAGGATTTGACGCTTTATACGGGCTGCACGTTTGAAAACGAGGGCAAGTATTACTTGTATTATACGATGCGTTCCTCAACGGATAACGGTCTGACGCAACGGATCGGTGTCGCATTTAGCGATGATCTGTATAGCTGGAGCAAATATGAAGGGAATCCTGTCATCGTGCCGGATCCGCGATGGTACAACGGCATTGATAATCCGGCGCAATGGGGAATAGTGGATTGCCGGGATCTGGTTGTCGTATCGAGTCCTTACGATGACGGGTTTTACGGGTTTTACGCAGCCCGTATTCCATCGGAGGAAACGCCGGAAGGAGCGGTGATCGCCTGCGTGTATTCGAGAGATTTATTGACGTGGGAGCATCGTCCGCCTGCGTTTGCCCCTGGAAAATACGCGATTGTCGAGGTTCCCGATGTTTTTTGGATGGACGGCAAATGGTACATGACTTGCCTGCTAAATAACATGTGCGGCAACCGTAACCAGTTTCCCGGTCAGCCGGAATTGACGATGGGGACTATATATGCGGTTTCCGATCGTATTGAAGGCCCCTATGTCGAGCAGGAGGACAATATTTTGCTGGCTTCAAGAGGCTTTAATGGCTTGAGCTGCAGAAGCTTAATCTTTAAGGGAGAGCGGTATGTGCTCTACACGCAAACGGAACGCCTGCCAAGAATAGAAGGAGGGCAGGTGGCAGTAGGATCGATTGCCACACCCAAGAAGCTTCAGGTTGTGGAAGGGAAGCTGGGTCTATTCGACTCTGACATGCTTGGGAAACGTACTGCTGTTGCACTGCTTGGTGCCGGTGAGCTTCCGGTTCGCTCCGAAAGCCGGATGAGATATGAAACTGGCGGACGCTGGAGCGAAGTCGACGGGAGGCTGGAAGGGGAAGTTCGAACGAGCTGGTGTCGTTATTCCTTTGACTTTAAGGTTGATTATTTTATATTGGAAGCGATTGTAAGATTGAATCAGGGCGCGGCTATCGGCTTGACTTTCAGACAAAATGCAAAGGGCGCGGGCAGTGCAGTATTATTCGATTATGATCGGCAAATGGTTACATTCGGTGATATTCCGATGTTTCGCATCCTGGATGGACGACAGGTCAAATTAATACATGGGATAAAATACCACATTAAGATTATCGCAAAAGCCGAATATATTGAAGTGTACATGAATGATTTGCTTATCCTGCAATTTGTCAGCTACACGGAAGCTGCCGAATCCTTTGGTTTGCTTGTAGACAGAGGCAGCGGCAGCTTTGAAAATATTCGGTTAAGTCAAATTGTTGAGAGTGATGTCGATGAATAAAACGGAAAAAGCTTTTTCATGCAATGATTATCTTGCTTCATTGGGCAAGCAGTTGGATTTCTCTTCGCCGGACACTTCTTTCAGCCCTTTGTATTCCAATATAGGGCTTGGTTTTGAGCCGCAGTCGCCGGGGATTGGCTGTTTGTTTATCCACTATAATCGGGTGACAAGCCGATTGGGCGCCCCATTCTTGCGCTGCGAGGAGGAACTGCTGGAGGCCGAGCATGCAGCACTCAGAGTCACGCAACGCTTCGTTCGGGGGAAGCTAGACTTTGCTTTTTATGCCCGGAATACCTGGGTAGCGGATTACAAAGGCGCCGGCAAGTTGCAATTTCATTTTTCATATGACGGAATGGATGAAGCCTGGCTGGAGCCGGATCATGATCAACAGGCCAACGCTCCCCGTTTATTTCGCGGATATTTGCCCAACGAAGATAAACGGGATCCGGACGCCAGATTTCCTGTAATGATTGGTCTGAGGATTGTGAGGGGAAGCGCTGCAGGTGATGGCATTAAGGAGCCGCTGATCATTTCGCCTGATTCAAACGGAAATCTGATTATAGCATTTTCTGTGCAAATGCTCGAAATATCCAGCGAAGAGATGATCAATGTTTTACAGGCTTCGCCAACCTCTGCAAGCGATGCTTCCCGGATATCTGAACAATGGTGGGAACACGCAGTGGGTAAACTGAAGTTTCCGCATGTTGACCAGGAACAATTATCCATACTGTCGCAGGCCATATTTTCGCTGTTGTATAATGCATGCGAAGCACCCGGTTACTTGAAAGGAAGAATCGGTGTATATCCGAGTCGGGGCACTTACTCCTGCATCTTTCTGTGGGACTCTTGCTTTCATAATTTAGCGTTAGAGTACATGGAAGAAAAATTGGCTGAGGATTCGTTGCTGCTGCTGACTGAAAATCTCAGAGTAGATGGTAAGATGCCGCATTTTCTTTGCTCTACCTGGGATCGCCCGCATACTTCACAACCCCCGCTGGTTGGCTGGGCAGCGATGCGTTTGTTAAAGCGCAGGCCGGATAAGTTATTAGCCGGGAAACTGCTCCACCCTCTGATTGCCAATACGAAATGGTGGCTGACTCAACGTATAACGGAATACGGCCTGATTTCATGCGCAACCGGGTTCGAGACAGGCTGGGATGATACGCCAAGGTTGGACAAGGGCCCCGTGCTGGCGTTGGATATGAACACGTATTTGCTGATTCAAATGCGAGCATGTGCAGAAATCGCCGAAATGCTTGAGGAACAACAATTGTCCCGGTATTGGACGGACGCATCGCGTCAGTATGCCGATACGATGGTACGTTGGATGTATGACGAGCAGGACAATTTGTTCAGGGATGTGCTGCTGCACAACGGGGAGAAGTTGTCGCTGATCACACCGGCTTGTTTCTTGCCCTTGCTGGAGGACATGCCCATTGGAATGGATAACAGCCGTAAGATGGTTGAGCAGTTTCTACTGAATCCTGACATCATGTTTGGTGAGATCCCGTTTCCATCTGTCGCCTATCAGGAAGACAGTTACCAATCGGGCGCCTGGTGGCGAGGGCCGACTTGGCCCTCAATCGCCTATTTCATGCTTGAAATACTACAAAAATACGGTTTTTTCGAGGCTCACGCTGAAGCGGCAGATCGTATTCGCATGATGATTATGAAAGATAAACGGATAATGGAATTGTTTGACTCTAATACAGGGGAAGGACTGGGAGCGCAGCAATATGGTTGGACAGCGGCCATTTTGCTGCGATTGATGATTGAGCCTTCCCGTTCGAACAGGGATTTCTGATAAGGCTCCCCCTTATGCCGGCTTGTATTTAAAAAGTAACGACCTATAAGCAGGTCCAGTTCGAGGCGGGAATCAAAACCCGGACTTGACCTGCTTTTGCTCATCCATAGACAGGCCTCTGCTACTTGCAGCCCCGCATGGTCAATACAGGGCAGCGGTGCGGAGAAACAAGTGAAGGTACGACGACAAGCATGGTGCCCAAACGGGCAGTCGTCAAGACGTCGAAATTTGCATACGCTTCCACAGATTATAATCTGGAATTTACAGCGCAGGGCGACCGTTTTCGAATGATGTTTCGGTATTCTTCCAGCACGAGCTATTATTTCTTGGAGTTCAAGAATGCCAATTCCTTCGAACTGTGGAATATCCGGGTTGACACTGCTTTTACTGACGGAGGCTATGGATTCTATCGAGGAGTTATAGACCTTGATGGAAGTAGAAGGCAAAAGATCCTATTAATTACATCTCTTGCCTCTAATCTCTAATTTGATTTTAGTTATAGTTTCGCTGGGCGAATAAATTGCGAATGGAATTTCGTGCGATAAGAATGGGCTCAAGCCTGCTATTCATGGGAGGGGAAGTTACTTCTTCTTCTCTTAACCGGCTTAATAAGATTCGGGCAATCGATTGTCCGATTTCTTCCATAGGCTGCGCGATCGCCGTTATGCCGAGCAGGGAAACCCAATCGTTGTCGTCGAACGTAATGATACTCAAGTCGTCAGGGATCGTAAGCTTCAGACCCTTGCAGACCTTTAAAATATTCAGAGTCACGATATTGTTGGCGGATAAAATAGCGGTCGGCTTATGGTCAACGATCGCCTGATGAATCACGGATTTCAGGTCGGGCTGGAAAGGCAAGCACAGGATGTGCCCGTTAGGCAGCTCCGCTTCGTGAAGCGCTTGCTTATAGCCATCAATCTTGAAAGATTGAGGGAATTGTTCGGTCATCATAATGTTGGTGTGTCCATGGCTAACGAAATATTTCGTTGCGATATAAGCACCTTTATAGTCGTCGACGGTGACGGAGTCCAGATTATCGTAGTGATGTCTGTACGTCTGCACGAAAGCGGTATTTTGCTTCTGGAATTGGCTTATAAATTTGCGATTCTTAGTGGAAGTAGGCGTGAAGATGATGCCGTCTACGCGTGAGGATGCAAGCAATTGCAACGTTTCGAGCTCCTGCGCGGGATCTTCGTTGCTGTAAGTAATCAGCAATCTGTAGCCGGATGATTTAATCTCGCGCTCCACGATCCGGGCAATATATGTGTAGAAAGCATTGTCGATATCGGAAATCATGAGTCCGATCGTCTTGCTTTTACTGCTCTTTAGGCTTCTTGCAGCAAAGTTCAGCGTATATCCTAATTGCTCGGAGGCTTCAAATACACGTTTTTTCTTCTCTTCACTGATATAAACATCATCGCGAAATGCTCGGGAAACGGTAGAAACAGAGACGTTTGCCAATTTGGCGACATCGCGGCTGGTAACCATATTAATCACACCTCGATTTAGTCTAAAATCAAAAAAACATGAAATAGAATGCACCGTTATCATAATATATTATACTCAAATTATCAAATGAATGAGTAAAAAGTAGGGTATTGACAGATTCTAATTGCTGAAATATCATGAACATTGTGATAACGTAGTCATAAATTGGTCAGAAGCGAGGTGAGTAACGACATCGTTGCACAGAATGAATTGTTGATGAACGCGCAGAGAAAATTGCAATGGACATGTTACAGTTTTACTTAAATTAGGGGGAGGCCTACAACATGAGAAGAAAAAAATGGTCGTGTTTAGCGTTGCTGGCGGCGGTGATGCTTGCAAGCGGTTGCAGCAACAATAACAACGAAAGTGTAGCGGTTAACAGGGGAGGTTCAGAGACGTCCGCGACAGAGAGTGCTTCGACAAGTCAGACAAATCAATTAAAAGGAAAAATCAATATTGCCATTCAGTATCAGCCGTTAATTAAACCTCTCCAAGAAGAAATCAAGAAATATAAGCAAGCGCAACCCGGAGCCGAAATCGAGCTTGTTCCATTCGGCAGAGAAAACTATTATGCAACCATGACAACGCAATTGATCGGCGGCAGCGCTCCAGTAGGAATTAGCGTTGAGCCGGAAGGGGCTCAGATTTTAGCCAACCATTTGGAACCGATTACTTCGTATATGGAAGTCACCAATCCATATACGAAGCAAAAATGGAGAGACGATTATAACCCGCTGGCATACGAAATTACGAAAGCAGGCACAAAGGATGTCTGGATGATCGGCATTATGGGAGCAGTGAATACTGGATTGTGGGTTAATGAAGATTTGCTGAACCAACTGCATGCAACCGTTCCCAAATCCTGGTCTGAATTTATTGATGTGCAGAAGAAAGCAAGGGATGCGGGGTTCATCCCTTTTGCCGAGCAATATAACGAGAACTGGAGAGGCGACTGGTCCAACTGGACATTGAATTACATGTTTATGAAGGACGAGTTATTAAAGCTGGATACGATTGTGGTGGACGGACGGGTTTCTCAAGAAGAAATGGCGCGAGGCGTTCAAAAGAAGCTCATCGATTTGAAGAGCGATAAAGTGAAAGACATGTTTAGAACATGGAAGGAATGGACGGATATCGCCTGGCCGAAAAATTTTAGTACAAAATGGGGGAACTCGGAAGCATTCTTGGCTGGAAAAGCGTTGTTTTATTGGGGGTACAGCGGTGAAACAGAGCCATTTTATACGAAAACAAAGGATAAATTCAAGTTGGGACATATACAAGTCCCCAATATTATGAATCCGAGCGATCCTTCCGATTTATCCAATGTTGCGACGGGTTGGGCGATGAACAAGGCGGCAACGCAGCAGCAGAAAGCGATTCTCGTAGACTTTATGCAGTATTTGTCTCAACCGGATGTGCACAAAAGAATCGTGGAATCCGTAGGCATGCTACCTGTAGTAAAGGGAGTGGCGGGGAGTGATGATCTGCTTATGAAAGAATGGGCTTCCGAAGCCAGATTTAATGTTTCCGCGATTCAGCCGATGGTACTGGACAATGAATATTCAACGAAGTTCTTAAACGAGTCCCAATCTTATTTGACCGGCAAGGAAACTCTTGATGAGTTTGTAAGCAACTACGAAAAAATATTTATTGATGCAACCAATCGTTTAATTACTGAAAAGAAATGGGACATTTCGAAATGGTAGTTATATTTGCATAAAATCTCATGCAGGCATAGGGGGGAACGGGAACCTATACCCATGGTCTTAAAGAGGGGGAAGCAGATGGTTCCAACGGACAATGTTCAGGGCAGTTTTATGAAGAAGATAATAAAAAGCAGAAACGGGTACTTCGTCATTTTGCCTACATTTATCTTGGTGGCGTTATTCATATACTACCCCTTCCTTCAAGCGATCCATAAATCGTTTTATGACTGGAACGGGGCGCAGGCACATTTTATCGGGTTTGACAACTACAAACGAATGATTTTTGACCCGGAACTGAAAAAAGCTTTATGGAACCAGTTGATCATCATACTGGTATCTATCGTGAAAGTGATCACGATTCCTTTGATCGTTGCGCGCTTTATTTTTACTTTGAATATTGGCAGATTAGTAAACGGTTATAAATTGCTCTTGTTGCTTCCCATGATTATTCCATGGATCGTTATCGCTTTCACATGGAGAAGCATGTATGACACGAACGGCATAATCAATTCGATCGCGACCTTGCTCGGTTTGGAACAATTTATACAAGTTTGGTTAGGGGATCCGGATATTGCGTTGGGCTCCTTCCTCTTTATCGGCTTCCCCTGGGCGGGCGGGATTGCCTTTCTAATCTATTTGGCAGGATTCCAGGGAATTGATCAATCCGTCCTGGAATCAGCGAAAATGGATGGGACGAACACTTGGAACCGGTTTTTCAGAGTGGAATTTCCGCTTATACGATCTCAATTAAGAATTTTGCTGGTACTGACGACCATTGATTCTTTGAAGGGATATGCTTTCTTGATTTTTCTGACTAACGGCGGGCCGGCTTATTCGACCTTGACGCCAGGTGTCTGGATTTATCACAATGCCTTCTTGTTCTCCCGATTCGGTTATGCTTCGGCAATCGGCGTTGTGATGTTAATTGTGACGGCCCTGTTATCCTGGGTTATGATTCGGGCAACCCGAAGAACGGATATTTAGAGACTAGGGGATGGGTTCATGGCAAAACTGGAAAGTTATTCGTCAAGACTGTTTATTCATTTATCGCTTTTCGTTTTATCGCTAATTAGCGTATTTCCGTTGTTTTTTTTATTGATTTCTTCCTATAAGCCGGATGTAGAAATCTACTCGAATTGGTGGGCCATCATCCCCGAGAAATTCGCATGGAACAATTATTATCATGCATGGGAGGTAGTATCCAAGTATTTATCAATTCGGTTGCCATTACGGCGATTTCAGTAATCGGCGTTGTTTTTTTATCGACGCTTACCGGATACGGGTTTGTACGGTTATATTTTTACGGCAAGGAGCTGCTGTATGCTTCGTTGTTTATTTTAATGCTGATCCCGGATATTTTGCTGCTTGCCCCTACGTTTATACTCGTTAAAAAATTGCAGCTGCTGGACAGCTGGGGGGCGCTTATATTTCCATATGTCGCCGGTGGACAAATAATAGGCATTTTTATTATGCGAAACTATATCGAGAACCTTCCCAAAGAAATTTTCGAAGCCGTAAGAATGGATGGCGCTTCGGAGTTTCAAACTTTTGGAAGCATTATTATTCCTCTTACCAAGCCCATGATGATGACGATTGCGATTCTGACGAGCGTTTCTGTCTGGAATGATTATGTTTGGCCCATGACGACAATAACGAATGACCAGCTGCGTACCGTTACGATCGGCTTGCAATTCTTCACGACTCAATATGAAGTGAAAACCGGCTATTTGATGGCTGCAAATGTGATTTGCTCCATTCCGATTCTGATTTTGTTTATGTTCGGAACCCGTTATTTTGTTCAAGGCGTGATGTCCGGCGCTGTGAAAGGCTAAATCAAATAGAGATAGAATCGAGGAGAAACCATGAATTATCACCCGAAAGGCATGTACACCTGGGATGTCTGGTATTTAACGCACGAAGAAACTGTGCATGCGTTTTATTTGCAGCGAAAACGACCCGATTCTACGCGCACGGACCGCGAGGAGGATGGCATTGGACATGCAATCTCTACGAATCTCGTGGACTGGGAGGAGCTGCCTAACGTCTTGGAACCCGGAGAGCCGGGATCATTGGACGATATGAACTTGTTTACGGGAAGTACATTTGAATTCGAAGGCAAGTTTTATCTTTATTATACGATGCGATCATCCGTAGATAATGGCTTGACTCAGCGCATCGGGCTTGCAACAAGTACGGATTTATTCCATTGGACCAAATTTGAAAGCAATCCTGTCATCGTCCCGGACGAACGCTGGTATCATTCCATTGCGAATCCGGCTCAGGGAGGGATTGTCGATTGCAGGGACTTGGTTATCGTCCCTTCTCCGATTGGAGTCGGATTTTATGGATTTTATGCAGCACGCATTCAATCCGATGAAATGCCGGGAGGGGCTGTAATTGCCTGCGTATATTCCACAGATCTGATTAGCTGGGAGCATCTTCCGCCAGTGTTTATACCCGGTAAATACACCATAATCGAGGTTCCCGATGTATTTTATTTGGACGGAAATGGTACATGACATGTTTAATCAACAATGTGTGTGGCAACCGGAATTTATTTCCCGGACAGCCGGAGCTGACGATGGGGACGATTTACGCGGTAGCCGATCATATTACAGGACCCTATACCGAACCGGAAGATGCTATATTAATCGCTTCCCGGGGCTTTAACGGGCTGAGCTGCAGAAGCGTGGTGTTTGGAGGGACACGATATTTATTTTATACGCAGACCGAAAGGGAGCCCCGGCATGACGGAGGCCGAGTAACGATGGGGACGATCACGACGCCGAAGCGCTTGGAGGTGATTGACGGCAAATTAGGCGTTTACGACTCGGGTTTGGAAGGGAATCATGTGGCTGCCTCCTTAATCGAATCCAACAAGCTGCCTAAAGCTGTTCATTCACGCATTTTGTATGAAACACATGGAAACTGGACGCAGGAAGGAAATGAGCTTCAGGGACAAGTAAAGACAAGCTGGGCACGTTATGCATTCGACTGCGTCGGTACGAGTTTCATTTATGAAGCTGACGTTCAGCTCATGAACGGAATAGCGATTGGGCTAACGTTCCGGCAAAATGAAAAAGGAGCCGGAAGCGTTGTGCTTTGCGATTTTGAAAAGCAGCAGGTGACATTCGGCGATATCCCCCAGTTTCGAATTCTGGATGGACGCAGCTTCAAGCTGGTGCATGGCAAAGAATACAGGTTGAAGATTGTCGCAAAGGGGGAGTTTATGGAGGTTTATATTGATGAGCAGCTCATCCTGCAATTTGTAAGCTACGCAGAAAATAAAGGTTTTTTCGGACTTATTGTGGATCGGGGTCATGGCATCTTTAAAGAAATTCAGGCAAGGGAACTAGTCATTTAGCTGTTTGCTGCAGCGCTCCGCGCAGGTGCATACGCTGCGCGGAGCTTTAATAAACGCGAGATGAAAAAGGAGGATTGTCTATGAAACTAAAGAAGATGGCGGGCTTTGCCGCAGCGGCTTTGTTCCTGTGTGCGGCAGCCTTACTCGTGCTGCCGAAGGTTTCCAATGCCGCCAATACGAATCTTGCCTATAATCGGCCTATTGTAGCGACAAGTGAAATTACAACAGGTCATTCAGCCAAAATTGCGAATGACGGAAATCAGGACACGTATTTCGAAAGCGCATACACATTGCCTCAATCGCTCACAGTCGATTTGGGTTATACGTATGCAGTGAATAAAGTGGTGATGAAGCTGCCGACAACTTCGAACTGGACGGACCGTACAATGACAATTGCCGTTCAAGGTAGTACGGACAATGTGACGTTCTCCGATATCGTAGCTTCGACGGCATATTCTTTTCGTTTATCGACGGGAAATACGGTTGAAGTCAATTTCACTACGACAGGAGCTAGATATATTCGTTTGCTTTACACGGCCAATACAGCCCGGACAGCGGCACAGCTGGGTGAACTGGAGGTTTATACTGACAGCAATGCACCCGATTTAACCGTCGCGGATCTTTCGTGGACGCCCGCAAATCCGCAGGAAGGAGATCAGGTGACCTTCAGCGCCACCGTCAAAAATATCGGCAATACGACAATCCCTTCGGGTGTTGGCCATATCGTCGATTTCAAAATCGACGGGACTACGGTAGCAACCACTCTTCCCTACCAAACCGCCCTTGCGGCGGGGGCCACCGCTACACTGACTGCCAACAGTACGTGGACGGCTGAACGTTATCAATTTGACATACAAGCGATAGCCAATGCCTCAGGAACCGTGGGAGAATCCAACGGGCTTAATAATGATGATTTCACAAAGCAATTAATTGTGAAAGGTAGCGGATGGCAAAACAACTTCAATGTCAAAGAGGAGCTGGGCATTTATTCGTTTTCTGAAGAACTGATTGGTTATAAGCTCGATTTCACCGGTCAGCAGGCAACGCCTGATCATATCCGGCTTCGCCAGTACGGCCGTTCGACTCCGCTCGCGTACCAGCTGTCCGATGTCAAGCTTGACGGCTCGGGTTATTTGACGGGCGCTACCATTCATTTTCGGGCAAATTTGCAAATAGGCGATAGCAATCGGTATGTGATCGATACGGATAGCGCGTATACGCCGGATTTTGCAGATGAAGTGACGTTGACGGACAACGGTGACGGTACGGCAACGATTGCCGGAAATGAGCAGCGGCTTAAAGTGCCGTATGGTAGTTTGCTTAAAAATAATGTCTCATTAACCTCCGTTGAGGCACCTCTCATTGGTATTTCCAGGGAAGCGGGCAGTTGGCTCGGCAATGGCTCTTTTACTGCGCCATCGACCGTCACGGTTAGTAAGGTTTACGGTCGAATCGTGGAGCAGGGGCCTTTATTTATCAAATATAAAGTGACTTATACGGTAAATAATAACCGCCAGTACGATGTCGAACTGACGGTAAGACATAATGAAAAGTACGTAACCGTAGATGAAAGCAACAGCGGCTTTTTATCGAGCGATAATGTGTTTTTACGGTTCAGTTATAAGAACGGCATTGATCCGAATGGACGCATAGTCATGCAAAATGGCGGATATATCCGATCATCCAGCGGGGGGTACAGCGGCAATTACAGCGATAATATCAACTCGAGTGGAAAGCTTCCCTACGAATTAGGAATCTATACGCCTAATTCCATTGGTATCATGCGCTCGACTTCGTTCTGGAACGACTCCGGCTCCGATGCGATTCTGTTTGCAGCTTACCGCCTTAAAGATTGGAAAACGGAAACACGGCAGTATTACAGTGCATTTGTAAAGCAAAATCTGCGATTCTATCAAACATCGATCGACAAGTATATGGAGGCTGGAATCGAGGGGACAGAGCGACATTGGGCGCTCTCCGTCATTCCAAGAAGTGAAATGGTCATGTCGGGGAAACGGATGAGTGATTACACGGTTCCGCCCGCTGTGACGATCGATTCAGCTTGGACTGCTATTCCGACTGCCGCCAATCTGCAGCCCGGTACCGCTCCGGATGTAAAGCTTTGGCAAAAACTGACTGATTTCAGTCTGAACGGCTACAAGGAGATGGTGTTCGACTTTCCTGAGGATACGAGACAAACCTTGACGCTGCCAGGACAAACCAATACCGTGTTGGCCAACCCGAACCTGTATTGGACGCCTGTTTATTGCGGGTCTTGCTTCAATGTGTATTATTGGCTGTCGGACAAATACTGGGATGTGAGCAGCGAGCTTGGAGGACCGGGCTGGCTAGGCAGAAACCAACGGGCGCTGATTTCCGATTATGCATTTAATCGCGGCAGTTGGGATATTAATGACCGGAAACGGACACGATCGTTATTGATATTTACGGCTTATACGGCGGCAGAGGATAATAGCTTGCCTCATACGAGCATGTTGGGCGGACATGCCAATTTTAACCTGGATATTAAGCAGATATTGGCACTGGCAGCGGGTGCGTTTCCGAATCATCCTCACGCAGAATCTTGGAAGACAGAATTCATAAAGGATTATAATGAATTATTAAACTACTTCACCCGTCAGGATGATAAGGTACTGAACGCCAAAGGCGGCAGATGGTATGAGAATTTGCCGACGTACGCCAGTGCATCGGTAGACGCGATGATGGCAGCGCATGCTTCTTTGTTGAAGTATGACAACACCGATATTTTTACCAACGGTAATTTCAAGTCTCTCGTTCAATGGATGATGAACGCTTTGGTCCCGAACGAAAGATTGTCCTTTCGGATGCCCGTTCCGATCGGCGCTCATTCGAATAACATTGCTCCGCGAAACGAGTTTGACGGTATTTATAAAACATTGGCTAATGAAGTGTCGCTAAGCGACAGCGCGCTTGGCAGCCAACTTCTTTGGTCGGCTACGAATGGGGCGGAAGGTACGAAACCGGCGTATGAATCGACGTTGTATACCGACTTCGGACCCGTCATGCGTTACGATTTCGGGGGTGACAACGAGGCATTCCTTTATCTTCAGCAACTGAATGGAAACGGATACCGCTGGTCTCCGAACGCTAATGGCGCTATCTACTATGCTGCCAAAGGTAAGCGGTTTAGTTGGAACGGCGGGGAGGAGAGCGGCGACGCTTTTGACTTGAACAAGCTTCCTCTCTACCAGGTGAACGGCAAGGCGCTCGGCGCTCATCCGGTGGACGGCGTACTCTATAACTTCGGATTCGGCCAGTATTACAAAGCCTTGGCTAATGCCGGAAACGCACCTTATTTGTCACGTGGCGTGTTGATGATTCGCAATGACTATATTGGCATTTATGACGATTTATCAAATACAACCTCGGACGGCACGTTCCAATGGGTAAATCGGGAGATGGGGCTGAAAGCGCAATATTACAACAATAGCGATTTTACAGATTTGCGCGCAACTGAAATCGACAGTACCCGTTTCCCCGGCTCAGGAAGCTGGGGGACGGCGGTTCCGAATCCATCGCTCGATCCCGACACGTATTCCGTCGTGTGGACAGGGGAAATATTGCCTAAATATTCGCAAGCGTACACATTTTCTGTTTCCGTGGCAGCCGGGGATAAAGCGAAAATATATGTCAATAATGTGCTTGTCGTCGATACAAGTGCAGGAACGACTTCACCAGTAACGCTGACGGCTAGCCAGTTCTACGATATTCGTATCGAGTATGCCCACAACACCGGAAGTGCGTCTCTGAAGTGGAACTGGAGCAGTGCTTCCCAGCCGAACGCTACAGTGGAGGGAACATTTTACTTGTTCCATGAGTTGGATCAAACGCCGAACATATACACAGTCAAGGAAGGCCCGGGGGATGAACTGCACATTGTGTCGCCTGGTGTGCTCTCGGTTACGAACGCTGTCTATGGAGCCATAATAAACGGGAACGAGTATTTGTTTGCGAGCGATACTACACAGAACGTAGATAGCGGTTCGGTCGTATTTCAGGGCAAAGTCGGTTATGCGAAAGCACAGCAGGTCGCCCTGTTCGAAGGAACAAAGATCGGATATAACGACCTTGTGCTGGAAAAGTCGAATGGCGATTTCGGCGCCAGTGCTGAGGTGATCGATGCGTCGACCGTGAAAGGACGTATCGCTGGTAGCAGCGGAGGGACGATGACCATTACCTTGCCGGCTGCTTTCAGTACCTCAGGCATTGCAGTGAAAGTGAATGATAGCACGGTGTCTCACACGCTTTCGGGAAATAAAGTTACCTTTCATGCAGCCATCGTGCAAAGCGAGGGTACCAAAACGTTTACAATAACGACTGCGCCGCCGTTGTTCAGCGACAACTTCGAAGATGGCGATTCGAACGGTTGGGAGACAACTAACGGAACTTGGAACGTAACCGTTGACGGATCTAATGTGTACCGTTCGCTCACAGGCGGTTCATCCGTGGCGGGCAGCACCTCTTGGACTGACTACACTGTACGAGCTAGTATAAAGATGACCGGCGCTCCAACAGCAACTGCAGATGTGCTCGGACGCTATACCGACGGCAATAACTTTTACTTCTTGCAACTCGACGGTGTCGGAAATCGGCTCAAGTTGTACAAAAAAGTGGCAGGAACTGTTACACTATTGCAATCGGCAACTTTGACTGTTGCTTCGGGCCAATGGTACAACGTGCAGCTTAGTTTCTCCGGATCTGTGATTACCGGTGCTGTCGATGGTACAGCGTTGATCAGTGCAACTGACACTTCGTTGATCGCCGGAAAAATAGGTTTAAGAGCATCAGCAGAAGCAAACTATGATGATATTGTTGTCTATTAACTATACGGAAAAGAATATTATATAGCTTATTGGATAACCTGCCGCTGCTGACGGAAGAAGGCGGTGTCAATGCTAGTCAGGTACGATCACCGACTATGTACAGGATGGAGGAAACGAGCTTGTCATTGTCGTTGCCAACTCAGCATACAACAGTATGTTTTGCAATATCATTGCTAACCTTTATATTAAATGGAGTTTTGACTGTTCGAGCGAAGATAAAGAAAGAAGCTGCTTTTTAAATGTAGATATGAAAATGTCGATGAACATTCATAAGGTTGTGTGGTGCAAAATTTAAAAACGAAAGTCCAGACCCTGGATTATCAGAAAACTATGCCACCAAACCGAATAACTTATGGATCCATTCAACATCGGAAACAACAGGTGATATGTCAACCTGTTGTTTCCTTAGCATATGAAAAGCTTCAATTCCTATTATGGTTTGCTCAGCTGTACGGAAAGATATAAATCCCATCATTGGATTTGTAATTTTCTTTATGAATCGGTGGTCTTGCTCCACAATGTTGTTGAGGTACTTTGTCTGTCTGATTAAGGTTTCTTTCGATAAGGTTTTTTCATTCATTAATTGTTGTAATGCCGGCGGCGGTTGGCAAAAGGACGGGAAATGGTCGCTCAATTCGTCGGAAAATATCGCAGCACTGACTTTTATGAAAGATATGGTTGCCAGCGGACTAACGGATCCTGAGCCGGCTATCACCACCCGCGACGAGAAGCAGCGTATTTTAGGCAACGGCAAGCTGGGGATGATGATTACCGGAAACTTCTTCTCTTAGGTCGTTCCGAAGGAGTTTCCGGGTTGAAATGGGGCGTGGCTCCGATTCCGGTCAAAGACGGCAAACCGCCGGTTACCCTCGGTGTGCAGGACTTCCTGATATCGTTTAAAACCGATCATACCAATAAAGAAGCGACGATGCGTCCAAGAAAATGGGGCAAGCGGTGCTGCTTGGGCAACTATCGCCCAAAGATGCGCTCGACCAGCTTCAGGCTGTCGCAGAAAAAACAGCAAAAAATAAGCGTTCGGGAAGAATGAGTAGCGGTCGCGCCTCTTCGGGAAGGCTCCAACAAAAGCTAATTATGCCTTAGAAAAAGTCGACTTACTCGGCTGAAATTTACGAAGTCCATAAAAATATTGGTTCTCTGCCAATAGGAGCTTTTGTTTTCTATGCCTGTTCTGGTGTGGTCGAAGGTGAACCTAAAGGTTGGGAACACGTAGCTTTATCTTTGGGTAATGGAGATGCCATACCTGCCTGGGATAAAGTAAGAATAGATCACTTTAGAAATTGAAGGTCTTCAACCAGCACCAGGGTGGACCCAACCCAATTTTAATGGATAGGCTCCTGTTGAAAGGGTATTAAACGGAATACAGAAGAAACAATGGGATTAAGCTTTACACGCCGACGGATACGAAGCTGAACGACGGGTTCCATTTTAAACAACTTTATTTCTAACCCGGCCCGAAACTCAGGCCGGGTTTAATGCATTTCATGTTGCAGTTTTAAACAACTCAGACCATACTCAAGCAAAAAGGGTCAAGTTGGAAAAATCTTAAGCAACCTCGAACACCAAATCGATATTGAGACCCTTGATTTTCGTTTAGACTGAAGTTAATAAATCAGGCATTAGTGGCTGATATCTTCATTGATCTTGATGATCTGATAGAAGAAATAAGGAATGGTGGTTATTTCTTAGTTTCCAGAACTGAACCAGTTTTTGAGAATAGAAATGGGATGGGCAGGGGGATGCAGTCTGCATACAGGCCAAAAAATAACTGTTACTCCTAAGACAGCGGCAAGCGAAGCTAAACCAGTATCAATGGTTCCGCGAGATGATACTGCAAAGCAGGCCGAGGCTCCGGTTCGAGATTTCGTTCATCATTATACGCTGGATAAATAAAATGAGGGCTGTCATGCATATTCAATCGGTTCTTGAAAAGAGAGGGCCAGCCGTTTGTATCACCGGAACAGTTTCTTGAGCGTTAAAACAATCTTAATCGCAAGGGGCTAGAGAAGTCCTTGATTTTCATGGGCTTTTTGAATTTGGAAGCATAAGTTTGCCATAGTAATTTTGGAAGCATAAGCCTACATAAACGGCAAACTTATGGGTTAAGTGACACAAATGGTCGTAAAGTACGGCACTTTGTCCGCGCAGCCCAAGAGATGAATTATGTGCAATCCACTGTCACCATGCAAATCCAAAAGCTCGAATCCGATTTGGGCATTCAGCTAATCGAACGCGGGAAACAAATTCGGTTAACGGAAGCCGGGCGACTATTCCACGAACAAAGTTTACAAATTGTACAGAACTTGGAGCAATTACAAACAAATTTGTCAGATCTACAGGCAGGGGAAGTTGGCCATATCCGGATAGGGGTGACAGAGCCAACCGCGAGTTATCGATTGCCTCCGATCCTACAGCAGTTTATGTCTCAATTTCCGAGAATTCGTGTCTCTGTGGAGTTTGCCAATACGCCGATTCTCAGCGAACGACTTCTTAAAGATGACATTGATTTTGCTCTATGCTCGGCACCGGACCTGGGAACTGAGCTATATTTTGAACCCTTATTTAGGGAAGAGTTTGTGGTCTTGCTGCCTGAGAACCATCCGCTTGCTGAACGTACCGTTATTGCGCCGGAGGATATTCGCGGGCATCGCCTGCTCATAACGTCAGCCATTTGTCCATATCGCAGAAAGCTTGAGATGGTCTTACAGGAGAAAGGGACTATCTCACTAGATACGATGGAGATTGGGAGTATGACGGCGTTGAAACATTATGTCGAAAGTGGATTAGGCATTGCGCTTGTGCCAAAGATTGTTTTAAAACCAATCCCAGTCGGCACTACGGTAAGGTTGATCAGCGGCAGTCTCATCGACATGACTTTCGGACTCCTATGCAAAACATCGGCCTATCCCTTGAAGCTGGCAAGATCAAAACTATATCAATTCCTTAAACAGGAGCTAGTTGAACGACCGGTGTAATCGCATTAAACGGGAAGATCATAAAGCAAATTGGTTATACTTTATTGCCTAATTATTCAAACGAAATTAGACAGCTTAACTTAGAAGACGTTTGCTGCAAAAAAATGATAAAATGTTTCTATATGAAAAGAAAGGCGGAGACGCTATGGTACATGCTTTTATCATCGAGCCCAAGTCCTATACGGCCTTCGAGGACGAAGCCGCGCAGCTGGAGAAGTGTAAAGAGTGGAGTTTGCTGTCCGATAAAGCCACGAAAACGAAAGCGTTTTTCTATAAAGGGAATGGTATGAATTTGCCCTGTCAAATCATTGGTTTTGTCGATAAAATGACAGCGGTTATTGAATTTGAGCATAACAAAAAGCACTGCATTCATCCCTCTTATTTGAAGGAGATGCAGGCCGCAAACTACGGGCAGAAGGTTGTGGCTGCCATTGACGAAGCCGTTGATGCGGTAGAGTCGGAAGAGGTAGAGCTAGAAATCGTGCCACAGGAAGCTGCGTCCATTGAAGTGCCTACAGAAGCGCCTATAGAAGAAGTCAGCGCTCAGCAGAATAATACTGATAAGCCTATTGTCGAAGAGACTCCGAAAAGCAAAGCGAAAAAGGGTAAGGCACCGAAGCTTGAACTTCCGGAAGAAAAGATCAAAATGAAGGCCACTGTAAAGGAATTTACAACAGTGCCGAACAATTTCTCGGATAATGACGATGAAGTGGTGATCTATGAAGAGGTCTCGATCCTAGATCCTGAAACGGTTATCGGTGAAGCTTGGTCGAGCCACAGTGCGACGCTCAAAAAACTCGAGTTAGAAGTTGGAGATACCATCACGTTTGAATGTAAAATAGTTGCAAAGAAGCTCACTAAGCACCCTGTGGCTTATAAAATAAACAATCCTGCGAAAATACAAAAAGGATAAGTGAAAAGTCTAATCTGTTCAGCTGATGGCTGTCTGATTAGACTTTTTTCTATTTAACGGACTCATTTTTATGTTTTTTTTATATGCATACCAAGCATTCTTTACCCCATTTTTATAGGGTTCGGCGTTACAATTGGTCAAGTAAGAGAGCGGTCAGACGTCTTCGAAGAGCGAGAGGGTTTGTTTGTTTTAGAAGGAGGTGCTTGCATGTACAACGATTTTACGATGGTTCTGTTGTTCGCCGTAACCTTTATCGGGTTTTGGGGGTTTCTTAAATATTGTGGAAAGGCATGAGGAATAGTGACTTAGCAGGGTAAATGTTTGGAAGAAAAATGTATGGAGGTAGACCTATGCTTGTTATCGGAATCATTGGTTGTATCACGATCGTGTACCTCGGTTTTGTGCTAGTGAAGCCAGAGAAATTTTAATTGCCTTTTTGAACTCATGTAAGCAAGGAGAGAACCAATATGGGGATGGGATTGTTACAAGTCGTCATCACACTGGGCCTGATCATGCTGTTAGTGAAGCCGGTGGGGAGTTATTTGGTACATGTTTTTAGTTATGAAAAGAATGGGCTTGATCGTGTTTTTGCTCCAATCGAACGCGTTTCCTACCGGATCATGGGTGTTCACGAGAAGGAGGAGATGGGGTGGAAGAAGTATGTAGGAGCCGTTCTTTTAGTCAACTTTGTTATGTTGATTTTCGTCTACACGGTATTTCGAATTCAGAGCTATTTACCACTCAATCCGGATGGGCTCGGCAATGTGCCTTCTGCACTAGCTTTCAATACAGCCATTTCATTCATGACGAATACGAACTGGCAAGCTTATAGCGGGGAAAATACATTATCGTATTTCTCTCAAATGGTAGCCATTACGTTTCCGATGTTTACTTCGGCTGCAACGGGGTTCGCGGTGGCAGTGGCTTTCATCCGGGGCCTCGTCGGTCGTCAGGATAATCTAGGTAATTTCTACGTTGATCTAACAAGAGGGATCACGCGGGTATTTCTCCCTCTGAGTTTCATCGTTGCTTTGTTTCTCGTATTTCAAGGAGTTCCGCAAACACTGCAGGGAGCAGTGGACGCTTCGACCCTGGAAGGAGCCAAACAGACAATTACTCGTGGCTTGGTAGCTTCCTTTGAATCGATTAAACATATAGGAACGAACGGTGGAGGATGGTTCGGTACGAATGCTGCGCATCCCTTCGAGAATCCAACGCCGCTGTCAAACCTTATTCATATCGTTTGCATGATGCTGCTGCCGACCTCATTGGTCTATGCGTTTGGTCTCATGATAAAAAATAAGAAGCAGGGCTGGACGCTATTTGCGACCATGGGGATCATCTTCCTGGTCATGGTTGCCACTGTGTTCTACGCTGAGTATCGTGGTGTTCCTGCGGTGGATGCGATGGGCGTTCATGGGAATATGGAGGGCAAAGAGGTCCGATTCGGACTGTCGGAAACAGCCCTTTTCACAGCAGTAACGACGGCTGCAACTACAGGCAGCGTGAATTCGATGCATGAATCGCTAACACCACTTGGCAGTATTGCTCCATTTGCCGAAATGATGATGAACAATGTGTTCGGAGGCAAAGGAGTCGGTTTATTAAACGGGCTGCTGTACCTGATCTTAGCGGTATTCATATGTGGCCTGATGGTGGGCCGTACACCGGAATTTCTGGGTAAAAAGATTGAAGGCAAAGAGGTAAAGCTCGCCGCAATCGCGATTCTGATTCATCCGCTGATCATTCTTGCACCTACAGCGTTGGCGCTGACACGCCCTGAATCCATCACTTCGATTGCTAACCAAGGGATGCATGGGCTTTCGGAAGTATTATATGCCTTTACTTCAGGGGCGGCTAACAACGGTTCGGCATTTGCCGGTTTGAGTGCGAATACGAACTTTTATAACCTGGGTATCGGTCTCGTCATGCTGGTTGGGCGTTATAGTTCTATTATTGTGATGTTGGCTATTGCAGGTTCACTGGCTACGAAGCGCATAGTTCCTGTAACTACAGGCACATTGCGAACGAATACGCCTTTGTTTGCCGGTATTTTAATGATGATCATTATCGTCATCGGTGCGCTTACGTTCTTCCCTGCGCTTGCACTGGGACCGATTGCTGAACATTTGGCGGCGCATTAAGGAAAGTCGAGAAAGAGGGATGATTAGGCATGGCGGTAGAACGTAAACATATTATGACGAAAGAAATTATTAATCATGCACTCGTCGATGCTTTCAAAAAATTAAATCCGCGAATCATGATGAAAAATCCGGTCATGTTCGTCGTTGAAATAGGCACGATCATCACATTTTTGCTGGCAATTGCACCTCAGTTGTTTGGCTCTACAAATGTAGGGCGAGGGTATAACGTGACGGTATGCTTGATTCTGCTTTTTACTATACTGTTCGCTAACTTCGCTGAAGCATTGGCGGAAGGAAGAGGCAAGGCGCAGGCTGATTCCCTGCGGAAGACCAAATCGGATACGAAGGCCAGACGGGTTCAGAAGGACGGGTCCTTTAAAGAAGTATCCTCCACGGAACTGCGTAAAGGAGACATCGTTCGTATCGAAATAGGCGAGATCATTCCTGCAGACGGCGAAATCATCGAAGGGCTGGCCTCCATTGATGAGTCGGCGATTACAGGGGAATCCGCACCTGTCATTAAGGAAGCAGGAGGTGACTTCTCATCGGTTACGGGAGGAACCCGAGTGGCTTCCGACTATATTGTAATCAGAGTGACCGCTGATCCCGGCGAGTCCTTCCTAGATAGAATGATATCGCTCGTCGAAGGCGCAAAAAGACAGAAAACGCCTAACGAGATTGCCTTAACGACGCTGTTGGCTGTGTTGACACTCATCTTCCTGATCGTCTTGATGACGATGGTGCCCATGGCGGAGTATTTGAATGTGAAATTAGAAATTTCCACATTGATAGCCCTATTAGTTTGTTTGATTCCTACCACAATTGGTGGTCTTTTATCAGCCATCGGCATTGCCGGCATGGACCGGGTGACCCAGTTCAATGTGCTCGCTATGTCGGGGAAAGCGGTCGAAGCCGCAGGTGATATTGATACGATGATACTGGATAAAACAGGGACGATCACATTCGGGAACCGGATGGCTGCTGAGTTCATGCCAGTTGCCGGCGTTACGGCGAATGAGGTTACCTTCACAGCCTTGCAAGCATCAGTGAAAGATGAAACACCTGAGGGGCGTTCCATTGTTGAGCTGGCCCATAAGCTGGGTCAGACTTGGGAGGCAAAGGCTTATGAAGATGCGGAAATCGTTGAGTTTACGGCGGAAACGCGGATGTCCGGGCTCAACTTGCCCGATGGCACGATGCTGCGTAAAGGCGCGGTAGACGCCATTAAGAAGTATGTGACCGCTCTAGGCGGTAAAATTCCAAACGAGCTGGAAGCAATAACGAATCGCATCGCCAAAGCCGGAGGAACCCCACTAGCGGTAGCATCGAATGAACGCATCTACGGGGTGATTTATCTCAAAGATACGGTAAAACCGGGACTGAAAGAACGATTTGCTGAACTGCGGGCCATGGGAATTAAGACGGTCATGTGCACCGGCGATAATCCACTGACTGCTGCTACGATCGCCCTTGAAGCGGGTGTCGATGAGTTCATCGCAGAAGCGAAGCCTGAAGATAAAATTGCCGCGATTAAAAAAGAGCAGCAAGAAGGTAAGCTTGTGGCCATGACAGGCGATGGCACGAATGACGCACCTGCCCTTGCTCAGGCGGATGTCGGGCTCGCGATGAATTCGGGCACGATGGCGGCCAAAGAAGCCGCGAATATGATCGATCTCGATTCCGATCCGACGAAGCTGCTTTCAGTGATTTCCATTGGCAAGCAGCTGCTGATTACGCGGGGAGCGTTAACCACTTTCTCCATCGCCAATGACATTGCCAAATATTTCGCCATTATTCCGGCGATGTTTATAGCAGCTATGCCGCAGCTCCAGGCGTTGAATATTATGAACCTGGCTTCGCCACAATCAGCGATTTTATCCGCATTGATTTTCAACGCGATTATTATTCCGTTATTAATACCGATCGCTATGAAAGGTGTGAAGTACCGGGCGATGTCGGCAGATCGGCTGCTGCTTCGCAATATCGTTGTATACGGAGTAGGTGGTGTCGTAGTACCTTTCATCGGCATTAAACTCATCGACATGGTACTCCATGGATTAAATATCGTGTAATGCGAGAAACGAGGCGATATAGAATGAAATCGATTTTGGTTGCTGTTCGCGTATCTTTATTGCTGATGCTCATTTGCGGGCTCATCTATCCGTTAGCAACGACAGGTGTTGCTCAAATGCTATTTCCTAAGCAAGCTAACGGCAGTCTCATACAATCAGGCGGGGTCGTGATCGGATCCGAATTGTTAGCCCAAAATTTGAGTCACCGAAGCTGTTTCACCCAAGAGCATCCGCAGCGAACTATGATCCGACGGCATCCTCGGGGTCTAATAAAGCGGTGGCTTCTCCCGAATATGCCCAAGACATGGCGGCTCAGATTGACGCGTTGAAGCAGGAAAACCCGACATTAACCGATATTCCTGCTGATTTGGTAACGGGATCGGGTTCAGGCTTCGATCCGGATTTATCACCGGCCGGGGTTAAGGCGCAGGTGCCTAGAATCAGCAAGGAGACAGGAATCACAGAGAAAGATCTGAATGCCCTTATTGACGCTCATACACAAAACAGACAGCTAAGTATTTTCGGTGAGCCAAGAGTGAATGTGATCGAATTAAATAGAGAATTGCTTAAGCAAGTGAAATTGTAGAGGCAAGCTGATGCCCACTCTCGTTGTTAACGAGGGTGGTTTCTGCGTCACTGCATTAGGGAAAGGAGTAAGATGCTCATGGAGGGATTTCACAGAAAAACGCCGGAAGAAATTTTATTGTCTATCTCCAAACTGCATAGAGGCAGCTTGAAAATATATATCGGTGCCGTGAGCGGGTCAGGCAAAACGTATCATATGCTGCGTGAAGGACATACGTTGAAGCAGCAAGGCATCGACGTGGTCATTTGTGCAGTCTCGACTCTACAACGACCGGAAACGGTGGAACAATTGGGGGATTTGGAAAGAGTGCCAAGTCTCCATTGGATGAAAGACGGCATCGAGCAGAAAGATTTGAATGTAGATGCTTTATTGGCGAGAAACCCTGAAGTCGTCCTTGTAGATGGTTTAGCGCACCTCAATCGCTCGGATGCGCGCTTCCGCTCCAGGCTGGATGATATTAAATATTTACTAGCTCATAATATTAGTGTGATCACCACAGTGAATGTTTATGAATTGGAAGAAGCCATGACGATGGCGCATAAGCTGACGGGAATTGAGGTAAGCTCATTTGTACCGTCGGATACGTTGGAACTAGCTGATGAGGTAAGGCTGATCGATGTGACGCCGGAAACGCTTTTAAATCGACTGGAAGAAGGGCATTTGAAAGGCAATAAAGATTCCGCTTTATTTAAAAGAGGGAATTTAGGCGTTCTTAGAGAGTTGGCTCTTCGACTGGTTGCAGAAGATGTGAACGGCTCACTGGAAGCTCATCGCGAAAAAATGGGATTTATAGGTCCATCCGGGGCGACGGAACGCATTCTCGTTTCTACGCAATATCATTGGAACGGCTCCATTTATGTGCGCAGGGGACAACAGATTGCCAAGCGATTGAATGGAGATCTTCTTGTTGTGGTGCTGCGCAAATTCAAAAATGAACTATCGAAAGAAGCGTCTGCTTTTCGGAGATCTATCATCAAGCTGGTGGATAAAGTGAATGGAAAGTTCGAGGAGCTGCCTTTCAAGAATCGCCGCTGCATCGCGGCAGCCTTAGTTGATTATGCGATCGCTCATCATGTCACACGAATTGTGATCGGTCATTCGAAACAGACCAAGTGGCAGGCTATTTGGCAGGGCTCTATCGTGAATGAGCTGCTAAAAAGGTCCAAGAACATAGATGTTTTTTTGGTCGCAGACGTGCTGCGCAGGAAGGGGAGCGCATTCTGCCTGCCCATATGCAGTCGGTGAAAGAACAGTACTCTTATAAACGATTAAGTAAACAACAGATGGAAGCGGAAATCGATAAGATTAAACGCGGCAAGTTTAAAGTCTACATTGGGGCTGCGCCAGGCGTAGGTAAAACATACACGATGCTGCGTGAAGGCAACGATTTGCTGAAAAAGGGAATCGATGTACAGATTGGTTTGCTGGAAACGCATGGGAGAAAAGAAACGATGGAGCAAATCGGTGATCTTACGGTGATACCGCGCGCAGAGATTGTGTACCAAGGCGTGAGGTTGGAGGAAATGAACACAGAAGCGATTATCCTTCAGCGACCTGAAGTCATTTTGGTAGATGAGCTTGCGCATTCGAATGTGCCTGGAAGTAAGCACAAAAAGCGCTATGAAGATGTGCTGGACATTCTTGAGGCTGGGATATCGGTCATTACCACAGTCAATGTGCAGCATTTGGAAAGCTTGAATGACGCTGTAGAGCATATCACAGGCATTCGGGTCAGAGAAACCGTGCCAGACAGCATTCTGCGCGCAGCAGACGAAGTGCAGCTCATTGATGTTTCTCCTCAAGCCTTGCAGCATCGGATGCGCGAAGGTAAGATTTATGCCATGACGAAGGTAGATCAGGCCTTGAATCATTTTTTTAAGACAGGGAATCTCATTGCCTTACGAGAGCTTGCTTTACGGGAGATCGCAGATGATGTGGATGAACGATTGGAATCCATGGAACGAACGAGCTCACTTCGCGGTCCCTGGCGCAGAAAAGAGGTCATTTATGTGTGTGTAACGGAAAGTGATCAAGCAGATAGCCTTATCCGACGCGGATTTCGCATTGCACACCGACTTAAGGCAGCTTGGTTCGTGACATGTGTAGCTCTTGGGGATACGGACGAGTGGAAGAAGCGATTGGAAAACTTGGAGAAACTAACGATACGACTAGGCGGTGAGTTCTCCTATCAGGAGGTAGCAGGTCGTCATCAGATTGCTCACGTATTTGCTTCAAAGGCTCAAGAAGCAGGAGCCAGCCAAATCATCATCGGGAAAGATGCTGTCACATCGAAGCTGCTGCCGCTTACCCAACAAATGGATGTGCTTGTTGTCGCGCATGTTGACTCGTGGCAAATGGCAGGAAATCAGGTAAAATGAGGATATGGAAACTAAAAAAAGTGAACTCGTAAGCATAATGCCTTATTTGATTACCATTATTTTTGTCGTCGTATTGACCGCCTGCCTAAAAGTCGTTGGTTCCGCATTCGATTTGGTGAATATTGTCTTACTCTATTTATTTCCGGTTCTTTTCAGTGCGGTTCGATGGGGAAAAGGGCCCTCTTTTCTAGCTGCCGGTTTAGGGATGATTATTTTCGATTTCTTTTTTGTGCCTCCTGTTTTTAGCCTCACCGTTTCGGATTTGCGATACCTGATCTCCTTTATTGTCTTTTTATCCGTTGCGGGACTGACAGCAAGCTTGGCTTCTAAATTACGAAGACAAATTCGCCAAGCCGAGCAAAAAGAAGCAAGCACAGCAGCCTTATATGCGTTAAGCCGCAAGATAACGGCGATTTCGGATGTAGATGCTTTGCTTCAGCAGGTGTTGCAGCATATTTCAGAAATGTTGGATGCCAAAACCGCTATCGTTCTGCCCAATCTTATGGGGGAACAGCGCATCGAGGTATATCCCAAGGAGGATTCTGATTGGGCCAAGGATGAAGCCCACCTCTCTATCTCCTCTTGGGTTTATAAACATAATACGAGTGCAGGGCGCGGCACGCAGTCATTACGTGAATCTTCCAATTTGTACATTCCATTGGACACTGACCATCAAGTGCATGGTGTATTCGTTGTTGATGTCGGGCAAAGAAGTATGGCGGATATGCCCGAGCTGATTCGGATCATCGAAGCGCTCTCGGATCTTGTGGCCGTTGCCATATCTCGCGTAAAGCTTGCGGATGAAGCCAAGGTAGCGCAATTGACGGCAGAATCCGAAAAGCTGCGAACAGCGCTGTTGGACTCCCTTTCACATGAGTTGCGAACGCCGCTTGCGGCTATTATTGGTTCTGTGACGGGACTTCTGGAAAGCGAGGCTATTTTTAGCCCTGAAGACCGTCGTGAACTGCTGCTAACGATTCGTGAGGGAGCCACGCGGATGAACAGATTGGTAGGTAATTTGCTAGGTATGGTTCGTATCGAAAGCGGGATGATGCGTCTTAACAGGCAGTGGTGCGGGATAGAGGATGTTGTGGGTGTAGCGCTTGTTCAATTGAGGGATGCTTTACAACAGCGGAAAGTAACCATACATATACCGCCTGAACTGCCCTCTGTTTCACTGGACGACGTTCTGATCGAACAAGTGCTGATCAATATTATTAGCAATGCGATTAAGTATTCCCCTGTGGGAAGTGAAATCGCGATTGAAGCGCGGCATGACGGCGACAGACTGGAACTATGGATTAAAGATGAAGGAACAGGCATCGCGTCAGCCGATAGAGCGCGCGTTTTCGAGAAGTTTTATCGGGGAGAAGCTACGAAGCATATACCGGGAACAGGACTCGGTTTGGCTATTTGCAAAAGTATTGTAGAAGCTCATGGCGGTCGTATTACGGCAATCCCTAATGAAGGTAAGGGAACGATCATGATTTTGAGTTTTCCTTTACAATTCGCTGAGAAGGACGGTAATGGCAATGACAGCTTCAGGAGCGAAAATTTTAATTATTGATGACGAACCGCAAATACGCAAATTATTACGCGTTACGTTGAACGCCCACGGATTTGAAGCCATTGAAGCATCAACAGGACAAGACGGATTATTGCAGGCTGCGATGATACGGCCCGATCTTGTTGTGTTGGATTTGGGACTGCCGGATCTAACGGGGATGGAGGTTCTTCAGAAGCTTCGTGAATGGTCGCAGGTCCCCATCATTATTTTAACGGCTCAAGATCAAGAGAAAGACAAGGTTGCCGCTTTGGACCAAGGTGCCGATGATTATGTGACCAAACCCTTCGGTATGGGGGAGTTTATGGCTCGTATGCGGGTTGCCTTGCGGCATGTGGCGAAGACACAAGATGAACCGGTGCTAAAGCTTGGCGATTTAGTGATTGACTTAGCCGGGCGTCAGGTTGAACTTCAGGGCGAGAAGCTTAAATTGACGCCGACTGAATATGAGTTGTTAAAGGTGTTAGCGCTCAATGCCGGTCGTGTGATGACGCATCGCCAACTGCTGAAGCAAGTATGGGGCGCCAACAGTATGAATCAGATAGTCAATATCTGAGGGTGTATGTTGGCCACCTGAGAAAAAAGATCGAAGAGGATCTAACCCGCCCTCGTTATATTCTGACAGAGCCGGGGATCGGGTACCGCTTTGCCTATCAAGAATAGGCATCGGATTAAAGGGAACTACGTTCTTCAAATTTGTTTCAGAAAACCATGCGCGATATTAAGATCGGAAGGCATAAATCGGCTGGCGCCTGATCGAATTAGTCCGGCCAGAACGATACAATTAGAGGCTAACGCACCGTGCATCCAATGGGGGTCAAAGGGAGATTGCGCCTCTAATGCGGTCATCTCCATCCCAGCCAATCGTTCAGTAAGTGCAATGAGGTCTCCACGTTGGCAGTAAAGATCTTCTTCGAGCTCGATATTGAAGTGGCGGAGAAACGTTTTCTCACCGCCTGTATAGGCGAACGTATTCAATGAAGGTGGCATGCGTGAGGTGACCCATTTGACACATAGGGATACCTGTCTTTTGTTCGGAGCTTTAAGCAAACCGAACTGTTGATTCAGATCGGATATTCCGAAAGGAAGAAAATAAGGAACCTCACTTGTTCTTGTGATGATTTGAATGCTTCCGCCGCCAATATTCATCACATCCAGTTCAACCGGGATATCGGAGTCGGCAATCGTTCGCATCAGCAGTTCCGCCTCTTCTTTTTGGCTGATGGTTCTGTATGCGATCCGCAAATTATTACATACTTCATTCATATGTTCAGATAAGAGCGGGGATCTTCGCATTGCTTCTGTACCGATGGCTTCAATGGCCCCCTGCTCTAGCTCCTCGATGAAAGGACTCTGAGTGGACAGTAAGTACTTTAATTTACCTTCGATATCGGGGAGATTTACTTCACTTTCGAGAAGCTCCCACGTGGCTACATCGACTTGCTCGATCTGGTTGTCACATCTTCGAAATACTTTGGCGCTATGGCTGCCCAAGTCCAAAATTAATTTATTGCTGTACATTAATGATCCCTCTTTTGTGGTTTATTTTTGGAATTCTTATCTTGAAGTTTAATTTCCATATGATGCATAAAATAATAATATTTGTGTCTTCGGAAGGTATCAGAAAATCAATGTTAAAGTATAAATGTTTGCTATGTCAACCAATATTTACTAATTAAGATGTTCATGACATGCATTCGATATCGTTCATCAAAATACGCCGTTTTCCGACATTGGAGCAACCGGCGTATTTCGTATAAAAACAAAAAAAACCATCAGAGTCTGGTCCTCTGACGGTCCGTTTTATAAGACGAATTTATAACCCACACCCCACACAGTTCGAATATATTTGGGTTCTTTTGGATTGACCTCGATCTTTCTTCTTAGATTTGTAATATGGACATCAATAGCACGATCGTTAATGAAGGAATCGAAGCCACGCAAGGCATTGATGAGATCTTCACGGCGGTAGACTCTTTCCGGGTGTTCATATAACAAACGAATAAGTTCAAACTCGGAGAAGGTCATCTCAATGGGCTCACCCCGTACATAAAGTATTCTTTTCTCGAGATTAATGTCAAAATCAACCGACTGCGCAGCTTCCGTAAAAAGCGGGGACGGAAGACCTTCCGTGGAATAGGTTTGCTTGAAACGACGAAGGAGCGCTTGGATGCGGGCTTTCATTTCATGCATGCTAAACGGCTTGGTTAAATAATCATCCGCGCCTACGGTGAAGGCTTCAATTTTCTCGCTAACCTCGGAGTTGGAAGAAATGATAATAATAGGAACCTGTGTCACTCTACGCAGCGAATTACAAAGTTCAGTGCCATCGTAGTCAGGAAGAATGAGATCCAGAAGAATAAGCTCCGGGTTGAAATCGCGCAAAGCTGCGAGGCCATCCTGTCCATTCAGGGTTCTTAGAACGAAGAATCCTTCCTCTTTTAAGTACATACAGATCATTCCACCGATGATATCATCGTCTTCAATTAATAGAATTTTGTCCATGCTTATCTCCCCCAAATCATAATAGCCAATCAGGTTCTCGCACAACAAACCGAGGAGATGCTAACAATTTGCTCATAATTCTATTATACGGTGTCGAAATTTAAGAGTAAATCGCTTTAATTGATATATTTTCTAATATTTTCTTTTAAAATGTTAGTAAAATATTAGTGAATCGGGCTAGGCGTATTAATAGATTTTCACTAAGTAACCTAATAACTGGAAAGTATAATGGGAGAACAGGTAAACAACGACGTGAGGAATAAACAGAATAGGATTCGAATTTTATCGAAACCCGTGCATCCATGGAATCGATAAATCAATGCGGAACTTTTTGGTGTGATTGATTTTTTGATGCAGGGGTAAAGGTGGTTATGATGGAATGGGTCTATTAGACAGGTACGGGGTCATGGTTGTGAACGGAGCAAGTTCAGTAGATGAAGGGATAGAAACTATATTTGAGCAGGATCGTGCGTTTATTACAACAGGCGTGGTGAAGAATGGATGTGCCCTGTTGGACTGTATGTTGGCATGTAAGCCGGATTTGGTCATTATTGATTTAGAAATGCCGGATTCAAAGGGACTTATCGCACTTCAAAAGATCATGAATCATAATCCTGTTCCTGTCATCGTGCTTGGTACGCACACTCCCGAAGGATCGATGCAGACGATTCAAGCTATGCGCATAGGTGCTGCCGATTATTTTCATAAGGAAGTTCTTTTTCAAGGGTCTAATCGTGAGGCAATGGTGTCTTATTTTTTGGAGCGCTGTCAGCTTGCTGTTCAGACAGGGCTTCAAGGCAAACATGAAGTGACACTTCATGCTCTGTACAGAAATGATAGGTTGCTTGATACATCTTATCAGGATAGACCTGAATTGTTTCAAAAGCGGATGGAAATCGAGTTTCATTTACGCAAAGGCATTAAGAATGGTGAATTTCATCTTGTTTATCAGCCAGTGGTTGATGTTTATACGAATCAAATTGTAGGTCTGGAGAGCCTAATACGTTGGAAAAGCCCTTATCTTGGTCATGTAGCGCCTTCGGAGTTCATTCCCATTGCCGAAGAATCAGGACTCATACATAACATTGGTGAGTGGGTATTGAACGAAGCATGCAGGCAGAATATGAAGTGGCAAGAGGCTGGACTGCGAGATTGTTTGTAGCTGTCAATTTATCCAGACGGCAGTTTAATGATCGAGGGCTTAGCCGGATGATTCAGCAGATATTGGAAGACGTAGGACTGCATCCGCAATATTTGGAGCTGGAAATTACCGAAAGTATGAGTATGGACGTTCAAATTGCATCCGACGCACTGAATCAACTGAAGAAGCTAGGGGTACGCGTAGCGATGGACGATTTCGGAACGGGGTACAGCTCATTAGGCTACCTAAAAGATTTCCCTATTGATAAGATGAAAATCGATCAATCTTTTATCAAAGGCTTGAAGCATCGTCAGGTGAATGCCGCTATAGTGAATACGATGATTGCGATGGCTAACAATTTAAATTTACTTGTTGTAGCGGAAGGTGTAGAAACGGAGGAAGAGCTTCAAGTGCTCCGTGAGTGTGGCTGCCGATTCGTCCAAGGCTATTTCTTCAGTCCTCCGGTTGAGGCTAAGCGCGTCGAGGAGATGCTGCATTTAGTTGCAGTGAAATAACAAACCTAAGAACCAAATCGAGTAGTGACTTTTCTATATGTACATCGTAAGATACAGTTGTAACCCTGCACAAAAAGTCGAATGTAGGCTGGTGGTTCATCTGCTGCGTGATTTAATAACGAATTTTACAATCATTACGGTATTTGTGTTATTTGTTGAGCAATTTTTCATTATAACTCGATTAGACCAGAAGCCCACTTGGTTATACAGAATCTATGTCGGTCTTTCACATGGCGCTCTTGTCATTCTTTTATTGCAATTTAGCGTCCAGATTGAGGAACATGTAAGCCTAAACTTCGTGGAGTAGCCTTGCTGCTTTCTGCCTATCTGGGAGGCTTTATTTCGTTATCCATAACGTTCATATTCTTATGGGTCGGACGATTCATCATGGAAGGTTCCGTTCAGATTCCACAACTCTTGATTGGACTGGTGGCGATATCGGGAACCGGTATCATATTTTCAAAAACGCGCTCATATTGGCTGAAATGGCTCTATGGGGAAGCGTTTTTCTTTATATTTTATTATTCGATGATTTGGCTTATTTACGGCACATCCTTGTCTGTTATATGGAAGTATATCGGTTATCAATCGATTTGTGTCTTTTTTATAGCGTGTTTTCTTCGTTACTTGGTTCGAAATCGCGAGTACAAGCAGAAGATTCATCAGGTAGAGCGAGAAATGATCGATATGCTGCGTTTGCAGCCGGGGTTTACTTTTAAACTCCATAAATATCGCGATCAGTATACGTACATCTTAATTGAAGGACAATTGTTGCATGAGCTGGGACTTAGACCTAGTCAATTCATAGGCAAATCTATGAACGAAATCACGGTAATCAGTAAGCAGCATGCGGAGCTTCTTCAGCAGCATTATGATAAGGCTTGGGAGGGGGAACGTGTCACTTATGAATCCGATTTTACCGGACGCAGTTTGCATGTGACTCTTCAGCCTATTTATAAATATGGTTCTGTTAATGAAGTTATCGGCTCTGTTTTGGACATGACGGAGCATATAGCAGCTCAATCCAAAGCAAGAGTACGGGACGAACAATATCGGACGCTTGTGGAAAACTCGGAAGACTTCATCTTCAGATTTCGGTTGGACGGCAGCATTTCCTCAGCGAATCAGAAATTTTGTCGGACGTATCAGCTGACGTTTGAGCAGGTAAGGGGACGCCGCTTCACGGATGTGGTCTGGCTGGAGGAGCCCGAGAGCTGGCAGGAGGCTTTCGGTCTAACGATCAACAGGCAGAAGACGCAGAAGTTTGAGCTGAATTTGCAGTCGCCCGAGGGTAGCGATCATGTGTATAATGTCACGCTTTCCCCGCTTTTTAATGAAGAGAAGACGGATATTACAGGTGTAACTGGGACGATACACGATATCACAGATATCAAAAAACGAAAGGAAGCCGATGAAGCCAACAGGGCCAAAAGCCAGTTTCTTGCCCGAATGAGCCATGAAATACGGACACCTTTAAACGGAATCATCGGGTTAACCTCGCTGCTGCAAAGAACAGATGTGACAGAAACCCAGAAGGAATATTTGAACAAAATTGGCTCCTCCTCCACGATCCTACTGGCGACCATTAACGATATTCTGGATTTTTCGAAAATTGAAGCGGATAAAATTGTCATGGAGAACGTGGATTTTTCTCTGGCATCATCACTCCAAAGAGTGGCCGATCTGGCTAGTGTGAGTGTGGGTAGGAAGCAATTGGATATCATGTTAGATACATCAGAGGATTTACCGACTTTG
Organism: Paenibacillus sp. N3.4; assembly: GCF_008017805.1. Taxonomy (GTDB): domain Bacteria; phylum Bacillota; class Bacilli; order Paenibacillales; family NBRC-103111; genus Paenibacillus_E. The sequence goes on from NZ_VRTT01000012.1 coordinate 84,678, forward strand.
GTGAATGGGGATCCATTCCGCTTAGAGCAAGTGCTCATTAATTTGGCAAATAATGCGATTAAGTTTACTGAACAAGGATACTTTCTAATCAAGGTTCAGCTTGAGGAGTATGTGGATGAGGGGGTTGTTGTTTCCTTTCGTCTGGAGGATACGGGCATCGGTATTTCCGAGGAGCAGATGTCCCATCTGTTCCGTCCTTTTACCCAAGCAGATACATCAACAAGCCGGAAATACGGAGGAACAGGTTTAGGGCTAGTGATTTGTCAGAACCTGGTGCATGCTATGGGTGGTGATCTGCAAGTGGATAGTACGCTTGGCCAAGGAACCCGCTTTTATTTCAGTTTAATGTTTGGGCGTGTTGGGCTAGTAGGGCAAGAAACACATCCATCGCCTGATGTTTTAAGACTGCTGCAAGGGAACAATCGTGCTCTCTTAGTGGAAGACCATCCAGTTGTAGGTCAGCATTTAATGGAACTGCTTAGCTCCTTTGGGCTGCAAGTAGATATGGTTTCCTCCTTATCGCAATTATTTAGCAGGATTGAAAGCCAGTCTGAGTCAGAGAACATAGCGGGACCTAATTACGTGTTTCTGGATATGCAAATGGAACAAATAAATGAGCTTCCCTCATGGAATCGTTTAATGAGTTCGTTAGACCGCACATTTACTAAAGTGATTGCGTTTACAACCCTTGCATGCAGGGAAGAAGCTCTCCAGTTTCCAAAGGAACTAAGAGCGGACGTCGTGCTGACGAAACCGATCAGTAGATTGACTTTACAGCATGCTATTCAAGCCCTGCAGCAGGATGCTCAAGGGCTAACGGAAGCGGTAGAGATGGAGATCACATCGTCGATGAAGCCAACTGTTCCATCTGGGAGCTTGGGGTACGTACTGGTGGCTGAGGATAATGACATTAATCAGCTTGTCATTACTAGTCTTCTTGAACGTCTGGGTTACCAACCGATTATCGCCCAAAATGGGTGTGAAGTTCTGGAAGTTTATAACCAGCATCCTTGGGAGCTTATCTTCATGGATCTTCATATGCCGGTAATGGATGGCTATGAAACGACAAAGAAGTTAAGGCAGCATAAATCCATGAACAGCATCCCGATCATAGCGCTTACGGCCAATGTCCTGATGCAAGATCAAGCCGAGGCACTCAAGCTTGGTCTAAATGATATTCTAATTAAACCCGTTGACGAGAAACAGCTTTCCGATATGATAGCGAAGTGGAAGGATTTAAACCTGTTCTATGAAATAGAGGGTCTAGACACACGAAAGGTATTGCAAAATATCGATGGTAAAATTCACATTTTCCAATATATGATGGTGAAATTTAAGCTGGATTATGGGGAGTTTGCTAAGTTAGCGGCATCACTCATCGAAAAGCAGGATATGGTTATTGTCCGCCGCATGGTTCATACGCTGAAAGGAATCGCGGCGAATTTTTACGCACAATCATTGCTCGCGGCTGTCCGTGTCTTAGAAGAGGAGTTAGGAAGCGATACGCAGCATGACTTGCATAATGAGCAACTTATCCGTATTCAAAGTGAAATTGATAGGATTTTACGCTCGATGTCGTTCTAAGCTGCACAGAGAAGAGCTATTGGCAGGAGGTTGGATTGCTCCGCGCGCAACTTATTCCATTACACAACGTTTAATTGCAAGTTGTATGAAAAATAAGGAGGTTATCGCATGGCAAATTCATCGTATAATCCGTTTGAGGACAAAACCTTGCATACGACTGAAAGACGAACCGAGCCGGATATGGCAGCTGACAGAACTGCTTTTAATGATGTGATACGTCATGGGGATATTGTGCAAGGGTTTCAAACCGCTAAGCGGAACAGTCAATATCCAAAGTGGTATCAGAATCCTCAGAGGATTTTGGCGATGTAGGTCCATCCATACGATAGCCAAATGAGATGATACACATTCACGGCGCCATAGAGCAAAACAGTCAGAGCGAGACACGGCTTGACCCATAGACGGGTGCGGATTCTCGGATATAGGATCATAAGCAACAAGGGAAGTGCCAGCTTCACAGCGTAATACCCTCCGGTATTCCACTCGTAGATGTGCCGAATAAGAGGGTTCATTTCTTCAATAAGATGCAAATGCAGACCAACGTCTGTGAATATCGCATCCCCAAGACATAGAATCAGCAGACTAATAAGAGCTTTGCTCAGAAATAAAGGGCTGATGGCTTTCATTCATGATATTCCTCACTTTCAATTCCAACGAGAGAGGGGATAGTTGCTTTTAATTAAATGATACATAATGTATCAAATTAAAGCAACTGTTTACCTGTTGAAAACATCAAATTAGGCAAGAAAATGGTATAAATGGGTACTATAAGATTAAAGCCACGCTGTTCTCAGGACTTAATCTGTGTCCAGGGGGCTTTTTTATTTTGGGGAACGTTTGAATTATAATAAAGAAAAGATTGTCATTGACATGAGGGGTGTATGTACTTGGAAGTGTTTATTATTGTGCTTATTTCACTTGTCTTAATCGGTGTCTCGAACGTTGTTAACAGATTTGTCCCCTTCATTCCGGTGCCACTCATTCAGATTGCATTAGGGGCTTGCCTTGCCCTCGTTCCATTAGGCATTCATCTGGAGCTAGAGCCAGAGTTATTTTTCATCTTATTCATCGCTCCACTGCTGTATAACGATGGTAAACATACATCCCGCAACGAGCTATGGAGGCTAAGAGCGCCTATTTTATTATTGGCGGTTGGTCTTGTATTCGTGACAGTATGTGTCGTTGGCTACACGATTCATTGGATGATTCCGTCTATTTCGCTTCCTGCCGCCTTTGGGCTTGCAGCTATCTTGTCTCCAACCGATGCAGTGGCCGTAAGCGCGTTAGCAGGCAGAATTCATTTGCCAAAAAGCTTAATGCGACTGCTGGAAGGAGAAGCTCTGATGAATGACGCATCGGGGCTGGTTGCTTTTAAGTTCGCCATGGCTGCCGCGGTCACGGGTGTGTTCTCGCTGCCTAAGGCAAGCTTCAGCTTCATCGTCATAGCAGTCGGAGGGCTTCTGGTCGGAGCGATGCTGGCCTTTATCATTGCCGGGATTCGTCACCTTCTGCGCCGAGCGGGTCTCGAAGATGAGACGATGCATATGCTCCTGCAAATTTTGACACCTTTTCTGTTGTATATCATTGCGGAGAAGTTGGGGGTGTCGGGAATCTTAGCCGCTGTAGCTGGAGGACTTGTGCACGCTTTTGAAAACGAGCGGATGGACTATGCGATGCCTAATCTGAAAACTGTATCGAATAATACTTGGTCGGTCATCCTGTTTATTTTAAATGGATTGGTTTTTGTCATTCTGGGACTGCAGATTCCGAAAGTATCGCAAGTTATTCTGGATGACCCCTTATTTAACAATTATAGGGTTATTGGCTACGCCCTTATCATTTTTGTCCTGCTGCTCGTCCTTCGCTTTTTATGGACACTGATGTTTGCCAGAAGTGGGCAATGGCTCGGCAAAAAGAGCCAAGATGTGCCAAGTATCAAAATTCTCGTTCTCACCTCCGTATCAGGTGTTCGCGGTGCGGTCACGCTGGCCGGTGCTTTCTCGATTCCGCTGTTTTTGCAAAGCGGGGATCTTTTTCCGCAAAGAGATTTGATCATCTTCTTGGCTGCTCTCGTTATTCTATTATCCTTGCTTACGGCAAGCATCGTTCTGCCGCTTTTGGCAAAAAAGAAAAATACAGATGATAAGGATGAAATAGAGCGTATGGAGCGTGAATGGCAAGTCCGAATTATGAGTTCGGCGATTCGAGCGCTTCATCAGAAGAGCAATGAGGAGAATGAAGCAGCGGTTGATTCGGTTATTGGTGATTACAGAAGGTTAATGCAGCAATTGGAGCTGAAAGACAACAACGTGAGACGTTTGCCGCGTTCACGCGAGGAAGAGGCGGGGATGCGCATTCTGGCGCTGGGGATCGAACGCAAATATGTCCGAGATCGTTTGGAATCAGGGCAAATCAATAATCAAACTGCTGATTATTATTTCAAATGCTGGAGCAGGTTGAACTGATTTTGGCTAATAAACTTGATCTCGGAAAAGTTGTGGTAAAAACCCTCTGGCGCCGACTAAAGATGCATCTGTTTTCCAATGGGACGAATACCATGGCACGATTCTCGGAACAGGATATTACGGAATTACGAAATTTGAAAATACAATGCAGTCATGCCGTTGTAGAAGAGCTTACGAAGCGATGCTCCCCTAAAGGTGATGCCGCTACAGAGGGTGTCATTTCCTATTATGATCAAATGCTGGACAGGCTGAGGAAATTTAAATTAGTCACAAAGCGTCGGGATCCTAACTTCGACGAAAGCCGAAGAGAGCTTCATTGGGTAGCGGTGCAAGCAGAAAGAGAAGCTGTTCAAGGCTTGTATGAGCAGGGCGAAATCTCACGGGAAGCCGCCTCTCGCTTCCGAGCCAATATCCGCAACAGGGAAGCAACCTTGTATGAGCAGGATGAAATTGGTTAATTAGGGGGGACTCACGTCCTCCCAGTTGACTTGTGCTGAAAGCAATGGACTTCGCGTCTCGCCCTCGCCGCGGTGCCGATGAATCACGTACACGTGTAGAGTGGATTGTTGAGAAAATTAACGGCAGGGTGCCGCTAATGAATGTAGGTTCGATCCGAACTCCTGATGACGCGCTCAAGGCTCTGCAACCAGGAGTACCTCTTATTGCGATCGGTCGTGAATTGATTATGGAACCGGACTGGGTACAAAAAGTAACGGATAATCGTCTATCCGACATTCAAACCGTACTTACCAAACAGTCTCAGCAGGCTTTGGTTGTTCCAGATGGTCTGTGGAACATCATTTTGCATACACCAGGCTGGTTTCCGTTTGCAGAGGAAGCTGCTGAGAAGCAATAAGTCGACTTTGTTTCATTACGCAGTTCTTATTCATTTGCGTTGTACTCTTATAGGCTTAAGAATATAATAGAAACAAATGTAAAATACAAAGCGAGGTAAGCATGGAACCGAAGGATGCGCTTAAATTAGAAAATCAAATCTGCTTCGCCGTCTATGCTTGCTCACGTGAGATGACCAAATTGTATCGGCCTATTCTTGAACAAATCGGCCTCACCTATACGCAGTATGTGACCATGCTTGCGCTGTGGGAAAAGGATAGCGTGACGGTGACCGAGATCGGAAATCGGCTTTACTTGGATTCAGGCACCTTAACACCGCTGCTAAAAAAGCTGGAGAGCATGGCGTTATTAACACGTACGCGAGATCGAAGCGATGAACGCAGTGTGGTCATTACATTAACCGATAAGGGTAGAGCTTTGCGCGAGACGGCGCAAGATATCCCGAATCAATTGTCCAATCAGGTAGATATGGATCCTGAAGAGGCTGTCAAACTCCGTGAACAAGTCATGGAGCTGCTGCACAAGGTTCAGCAATGTTCGGAGTCTACAAGCACTTCGAGTGTAACCAACACGACTAGCGCGAACTCAAAGTAGAGGGAGAATGATGGATATTCATGGATGGTAAACCTGTTCTACGCAAGCTGGGCAGCTCTAATTTGCAGCTTACGCCACTTGGACTTGGTTGCTGGCAATTCAGTAACGGACAAGGAATGGTTGGGAAGTTTTGGCCTGTTTTGGGAAAGGATGATGTGCTGCGCATCGTTCAAACCAGCTTGAAGGGCGGAATCAACTGGTTCGATACGGCTGAGGTCTATGGCAAAGGCCAATCGGAGCAAATGCTTGCGGCTGCGCTTCGCGAATCGGGTTCATTGGCGGATGGATCACATATTGCAACGAAGTGGTGGCCGGTTTTCCGCACAGCAAGCAGCATTGCAGGCACGATTGAAGAACGAATTCGCTTGCTCGAGAATCGGACGATTCATTTGCATCAGGTTCATCAACCCTACTCCTTCTCCTCCGTTGCTAGCCAAATGACGGCGATGGCCCAGCTTGTGAAGCAAGGGAAAATCCAGAACGTAGGCGTTAGCAATTTTTCAGCTGCAAAAATGCGTGAAGCAGACCGCGTCCTGCGGGAACATGGTCTTCGACTCATTTCCAACCAAGTAAAATATAGCTTGTTGGATCGCCGCATCGAGCACAATGGTATTCTGGAAACTGCCAAAGAGCTTGGTATTGCGATTATTGCCTACTCCCCATTGGAGCAAGGAATATTGAGCGGTAAGTTTCATAAGAATCCTGACTTGATCAAAGCGATTACCGGACCTCGCAAATGGGCGTCAGCCTTCCGTGCTTCCGGACTACAGAAGTCGAAGCCGCTGATCGACCAGCTTGAAGCGCTGGCGTACACCTACGATTCATCGCCGACTCAAATTGCGCTGAATTACCTCATTCATGCTCATGGAGAAACCGTATTCGCGATTCCGGGCGCATCCAAAGTTCATCATGCTGAGGAAAACGTCAAGGCGATGCAGTTTACGCTGACCGAAGACGAGATCCAAAGTCTCAGCGACGTTTCTAATCGCGTTTTGAATTTGAATACATAGACGTCGATTCAAGGGAAAACCCAAAGGAAAACTCATAAAAGCTACAGCTCACTTTATAAGTGGGCTTGTAGGCTTTTATGGGTTTTGTGCTTAGGTAAGCGTTTATATGTTGGATTAGCCTTTTTAAGATGACATTTTTTCGATGTACGTGGTCATGGCTCGTTACTTTTTTCATGGAGAATCTCCGGGTGTCGAAAAAATCTCGGCTGTCTGAGATTTTCCTGTTTATGATGCAGGGAGAGGGTCAGCTTTGAGCGTTTTATCCAACGCCAAAAGTGGTTTGGGCGTCGTTTGAGAGCCTCCTTTTTTGACGGGCACGCCTTACGAACTCAGCGAGCCTTATTTGATCAAAAAACAAACAGTTATCGTTTTAACGAACTCCAGACGCGCTATTGCAAGTAAAAGTGCATTAATTCACTCATCATTCACTCCATAACGTCGCTCCAGTTCGTTAGATGATTGGAGAAGCTAATTTCCCCTTAATAAGCACCATACGGTTCGTTAACGTAGACAACACAAGGAAGGAGTTGCTTCATTGTTCGAATGGCTCCTGTTGTGCGTAGGTTTTTCTTGTTAGGTAACTTGGCGGCCATGTTCCGTTTTTCGGTAATCCTTCGGCACGATCCCTTTGCTTTCACGGAAAATACGGGAAAATGTCTTGTAAGAGCCATAACCGACTTCGAGGGCTATCTCCGTTACACTCATTTCTGTGGAAACCAGCAAGCTGCAAGCATGGCGCAATCGCAGGTCATGAAGGAAATGGACGAACGTTTGTCCAGTCGTTTGTTTAATAACTTCACTAATGCGGGACATGCTCATTTTGAACCGCGAAGCAAGATCAGATAAGGCAAGATCCTCCTGATAATTGCGGTGAATATAGTGAATGATGGGCCATACGGAGGAGCTTGCTTTGGTTAAAGAAAGCGGGGACATATCCGTATGATGTTCAGCATTCTTCCAACGATTACGGTCGAAACGAATGAGGACCTCCTTTAATTTGGACTTTAGCAGTGTCTGTCTAAAGCGTTCGTCGCCGTAATATTCTTTGTACATATCTTCTATGAGAGCATTCATTTGCTCCTGCTCCTGCCCCTTCAATTGGACAAAAGCCGGCATAGCGTTCATATCGTTAAAAAGCTCTGATAGTCCCTGACCGTTTCCTGTTTCCATCAGTAGATCCATACTAAACATACAGTTATATAAGACAAGCGTTTGTCCGGGATCGGTAAAAATCTCATGTACCTGATAGGGAAGAACGAAGGTGAAGGTACCGGTCGCCATTGGATGTTTAACATCATTAATGTTTTCCGACCCATGTCCTTCAATGACATAGGAAAACTCTAAGAAATCGTGACGATGTGCGCGAAAACCATGCTCCAGATTATTCCTGCTGAGATGGAAAGGAAAAGAGGAGTGCATATTTGGATACGTTTTCAGATAATCGGGAAAGTATGTCATAATGGCTAGGCTCCTTCGAAAAAATGGGACGTTTTCCGAAATATACGGTACGACTTCTTGTGGCATTTATTTTACCATAAAAGCAGGTCGAACAGGATGTACACTTGAGGAGGAACCCAACCGTGGGAAGCACTAATAAAATTAAAATAGGAATCATTGGAGCAGGTAATATTGGTGGCGTTCATATTGGTGAATTTTCAAAATTGGCAAATTTATGTGAGATTACGACGATTACCGATGCTTACCTGCCGCTTGCTGAAGCGCGAGCGCAAGAACATGGGATTGGCCACGTAGCTGCTAATCCAGAAGAACTGATTCAAAGCGCGAATGTGGATGCTGTCATTATCGGTGTACCGAATCAATATCATGCTTCGCTTGCCGTGCAAGCAATTGAAGCGGGCAAGCATGTGCTGATTGAGAAGCCAATGGGCATTAACGCGGATGCTGCCAAACAAATTCTGAAGGCCAGCGAAGCATCAGATAAAGTGGTGATGATCGGTCACCAAATGCGTTGGGAAGCTATTCCACAGCTGATCAAAGAGCAGGTCGAAGCCGGCGAGTTAGGTAAGATTTATACAGCCAAAGCCGGGTGGTTCCGCCGTAAAGGGATTCCAGGTTGGGGAACTTGGTTTACGAAGATGAATGAATCCGGCGGGGGTCCGTTAATTGATATTGGTGTGCATATGCTTGATCTCGCGCTCTATTTAATGGGCAATCCGAAGCCTGTCTCCGTTTTTGGAGCGACTTATGCAGAATTCGGCCCGCGCAAGAAAGGAATCGGAACCTGGGGGACGCCGAATTGGAACGGTACTTATGATGTTGAAGATTTAGCTACTGCACTAATCCGTATGGAAGACGGCAGCACATTGACGTTGGAAGTGAGCTGGGCCGTTCACATGGACACGGATAATACGCCATTCATCCATCTTATGGGCTCTGAGGGCGGCGCAAGTTACAAAGGCGCTAAAGGTAAGCTGCTGACAGAGAAATTCAATCGCGCGATTGAGACTGATCTTGCAAAGCCTGAGCATGATGAAGGGGAGCGGCTGCGCTTAAGTCTTCACTTCCTGGATTGTATTCGCGAAGGCAAACAGCCGATTACGTCCGCTTTATCCGGATTCACCAACAATTTAATACTGGATGCTATTTATGAATCATCACGTACGGGTAATGAAGTGAAATTGAACTGGGACCTATAAATTGGAGGAGTAACGATGCTTAGAGGATTATCGGGAGCAGGACTTGGCAAGCTGGAGAGTCAAGAGCAATTGATTGAGTTAGCCGCCCAATACGGCTTCCAAGCTGTGGATATAGATGCACTTTCCCTTGTGGAAACTCATGGTATCGAAGGAGCGCGTCAACTGCTTGCCCAGCATAATATCATAATTGGTTCTATCAGTCTGCCAGTGGAATGGCGCACTACGGAGGAGGCTTACCGTGATGGGTTAGTGAAACTGGCGCAGTCCGCGGAGGCTGCCGCCGCTCTTGGAGTCACGAGCTGCTGTACGTACGTGCTTCCTTCAACAGACTTGAATGCAGCGCATTTCATGGCTTTAGCAACACGAAGACTTCGTATATGTGCTCAAATTCTAGGCGCATACGGCATCCGACTCGGGCTGGAGTTCGTAGGTCCACATCATTTGCGCACACATTGGAAGCATCCTTTTATCTGGACCCTGGAGGAAACGCTGGATTGGATCGATGCCATAGGTGAGAGCAACGTTGGCTTGCTGTTCGATTCGTATCACTGGTACACGAATGGTTTAACAGTAGCAGATATCGACAAGCTGCGCGTTGATCAGATCGTTCATGTTCATATCAATGACGCACCGGATGTGCCGCTAGAAGATGTGTTGGATAACGGGCGCCTTTATCCAGGCGAAGGCGTAATCGACTTGGCAGGATTCTTGCAAGGCTTGCAGCGGATCGGCTATAGCGGTGCTGTATCCCAGGAAATTTTGACGGCTGAGCCACCGACAGAATCACCGGAACGCTTAGCGCAGCGATCAAAAGTGGGTTTTGACAAAGTATACGCAGCAGCGGGTATTTAGGCTACATAAGCAGGGCCCGAGGACATTATTGTTCTCGGGCCTTTTTTGCCTACATCACCATGAATCACTTGTCTTAAGATCCCGAAGAACCTTCTTTCTGCTTATCCCGGTACTGGCCCGGAGTCAGTCCTTCCTGCTTGCGGAAGGAACGAATGAAGTTCTGCGAGTTATTGTACCGCAGCTTGGATGAGATGTCCTTGATCGGCATATCGGATTCGGAGAGCCATTTTTTGGCCATATTGAACCGATAGGTCGATAAGTATTCACTAAACGAGCAATTCGTTTCTTTGCGGAAAATACTGCTTAAATAATTGGCGTTATAATGCAGTTGGGAGGCGCATTCTTCCAATGTAAGGTCCGTGTCGTAATATCGCTGTACGAGATCGATGATTTTCTCCGAAATGTTATGATACTGGGCATCTTGACGATCACGGTAAATACGGATCAAAGGATGGATGACTTCCGTCCAGAACCAGTCCTCGATTTCAGCTGTGACATGCAGATTCAGGAGTTCCTCAAATAGAGACCCTTTGTTTGGATGAATCTGATTCAAACTAATGCCGGACTCCTGCATAACAATAAGCAGGTTGTTTAATAGTCGCGCAAGCGGAATCTGATACTCCTGTGGCGTGAGCTGCGCGTTGAAGACAGCTTGCAGCAACTGCTTGAGCAGTTCTTTGGATTTATCCTTTTCGGCTAGTTTAACGGCATCAATAAGTTCATGCTCTATCGGCTTCGGATAGTTTAAGTTCAAATAATGTTTGCCGGAGTTAATGTTTTCATATTGAATAATGATGCCTTCGCCTAATTTAATGCGATGCTTCAAAGCCTCCAGTCCTTCTCGATAGGCAATGGACATCTGGGTGAACGCTTGAATGGGAAGGCTCATCCCAATACTGACTTGCAGGTTCAAATAGCTGAGAATATGCTGCTGCATCTGCTCCGTCAACGCATATACCGTATTGCGGAATGCGGCAGGCTCGCAGTCAGGACTTCCAATCAGCGTGACAACCGTTTGATCAATGATGATGGGTGAGAGTCTCTGATGCGAAGAAATCAGCTCCTCGATCATGTTATGCACAGCAAAAAGCAGCAGCTCTATATCTCGTCGTTCGTAACGGGTATTGTCGATGGAGTCGATTTGCAGGGTAATGACGGACATCATTTTCCACTCTTCGATTTGTGTACCATAGCCGAATTGCGTCAATTTCTCTACAAGTTCGCTTTGCTTAACATGCCCTTGATAAGCCTTGATCAAGAAGAAGGTGCGCACTTGTCCGATATGCTGCCTGACTTCTTTCTCCAACTGAGATTTGGATTCGAACAACGTATGGACATGTTCGCCGATGAGTTGAAACTCGTTGGCTTTCCGCTTCTGATTCACCGTTACAAGCCCTCCGATTTGGTTCAACAGGAGTTGGATCGGCGAATACATTTTGCGTGAAATGAGCCAAGCAAGGAGCATAGACAAGAGCAGCATAAATACACATATATAGATTGTGAATGTACCGATTTTGCTCGATTCTTTCGTTAAGCTTTCGATCGAAGTCAAAGATAAGTAGGTCCAGCCATTTAAATTCGAGCGCAGGAAACTAACTGAATAGGGTTTATCATAGATGTCCGCAGAGAATTGCCCCATCGGTGCTGCCAACTGCTTGAGATCCTGTAAGCCAGCATCGGTGAGCGGTTGTCCGATTAGGCTTGAATTGGGGTGCATGAGAATCCGCTGCTGTTCATCGATGATTAATATATCGTCTAGATTCTTAGTCTCGCTTTGAATCAAATCCTGCAAGCTGCAGGTAGGAATATTAGCTAAAGCCATGCCGTATTTTTCCAGACCGGTGGTCGGAAGCTTTTTGACCAGCGAGATGCTGTATTCACAGGCTATACCTCGCGAATTCTCTTCCGTGTAGAACCACTTGGAGGGAGTCAGGGTCCATGTACTATTATCTTGTGTATTCATCAGCTCAGTCAGCTTGTCGTAAAACGGATAGCTGTTATAGCGATAAAGACCGGAATTTTTGATCAACCAATTTTCTCGGGCGTTAATCAGGATGACGTCTTCAAGCTTGGTATCGAAAGATTGCATATAGCGAATTTCGCTGCGCAGGTCATCATACATCATGAAATCGGTTACAGTTAAAGGCATATCCATCGCTTTTTTGAGCACGGTCGAGTTGATGACCTGGTTGAGCGTGTGGTTGACAGTTGTTAATTTCTGCTCTACATTGGAGTTGATTTGAGTGATCAGCTTCATTTTGCCTTCGTTCACATTTTTTTGTATTTCGTTGGAAGAGGTTACAAAAGCAAAAGCACCGATAAAAATAACCGGAAGCGTGCTAAGCAAGAACCCGAATATTGTCATTTTGCTAAGAAAACTTAAAGAACGCATCGCATCCAACACCTTATCTGTCTCTAGGATGGTGATTCTGACTATCTTTGTATTGTAGTCAAGACTTCGGTTCATAGCAATAATCATCTGTGTGACGGATAATCATTTTATTAGATTATGTCTATAAAACGTTATTACTGCAAGGGGGACAGCATATGAAAAACAAGGGATCTAGACCAACATTGAAAGGTCTACGTCATCTGATGATCGGATTGTTACTAGTCGTATGGCTTAGTGCTTGTGAGAACAATAGCGTGAAAATGGCGGCTCCAGTGAATGATAATCGTCCTACGATTTCAATCATGGTACCGCTTCATTTTCCGCACCCGCCTATTCCTGAACTGGTTCAGGAGATCGAGAACCGAACGAAAACTAAGCTGGATATCAATTGGGTTCCGGATGGTATTTATACAGATAAAATGAATACCGCTCTGACAACGAACTCTTTGAAAAAGGCAACCTATGTGAGATATACCGACTTTATGCTGATGAAAAATTCGATTCGTTCCGGTGCCTTCTGGGATATTGGACCTTACCTATCCGCCTATCCGAATCTCAAGCAGCTGAACAAGGAAATTTTAGGTCAGACAACTGTGGATGGTAAACTATATGGCCTGTACACAGAAAGGCCGTCTGCACGTCAAGGTATTATTATTCGTGAGGACTGGCTAGACAAGTTGAAGCTAGCTAAGCCAACGAACCTGGATGAGTTTTATCAAGTGTTGAAGGCATTTACGACCGGTGATCCGGATGGCAATGGCAAGGATGATACGGTTGGCTTGACGGATCGAAATGATTTGGTTTTTGGTGCATTCAAGACGATAGGTTCTTATTTTGGAGTACCGAATAACTGGGGTTTGGCAGATGGGCAGCTAGTTCCTGAATTTGAAACGCCAGCCTATATAGACACCATGAATTATATGAAAAAGCTGTATGATGAGAAACTAATCAATTCTGACTTTGCCGTGACTAGCAAAGAGGTGCAGCGAGACAAGCTTATTCGTGGTATTGCGGGAGTGTATATCGGCAGTATGCAGGATGTACAACGGCTTTCGGATGAAGCGCAGCTTGCTAATCCTCAGGCCAGATTTACGCTTGTCAATCGTATCGAAGGCCCGAGGGGGATCCATACCTGGTCGATTCCCAGCTATAGCGCGCTCTATTTATTTTCCAAGAAAGCGATTCGTACGGAGGAGGAATTGAAGCAGGTGCTTCAGTTTTTTGATCGGTCGATGGATAAAGATGTAGCCAACTTAATGAAGTATGGGTTGAAGGGAAGGCATTACATGACGAGTGGTGATATGGTTCAGTTATCGGAGGAGACTTCTAAAATTCGTGTAAATGAAGTTAATGCGTTGTACTCGCTGATGATTGCTGATCTTAACAATCCGAATGTGCTGCCGTTATCAGAGAACGAGACCTTAGCCAAACTGGCCGATAACCTTAGTGCAGAGAATGAGAAATACGTGATCAAGGACCCAACGCTTGGCTTAGAATCGAAGACTTACGATGAGCGAGGCGTAGAATTGTACAAAATTGTATCCGACGCTACGTACAATTACATCTTAGGTAAATTGGACAAAGCTGCGTTCGAGTTGGAGATTGAGCGTTGGAAGCGAAACGGAGGCAGTCAGATTATTAAAGAGTATAACGAAGCTTATGGAAAACGAAGTTGAGGGGAAACCGCCTGCGCTAATGCGAGGCGGTTTTTTATTTGTGGATAATCATGTCTGGCTCGATAATCATCATCTCATATCTATTGTCTGCCATGGCCAAAATGAGCAAATGATTGTTTCGGTACCTAATGGAAAGTGTGTAGTGTAGGGGATGTAGCAGCACAAAACAATTAGTGGAGGTCTATAAATTATGAAGAGAAGTTAGTCTCGATCCCCCTTAGCATTCTGCTTGTATCCAGTTTCGCGTTGGCAGCTTGCTCAGACGGAGGCAAAACGGCTGCTCCTGCAGCGACCAATGCTACCGCACCTAAGGCAACGGCCGACAACACACCTACAGCCATCACAATCATGGCTCCACTGAATACAGCGGATACACCGCCAGATACGATAATTAAAGAACTGGAAAAATTAACGAATACGAAGCTGACGTATCAATTTTTCCCGGCGGATACGTATGAAGAAAAGCTGAACACAACTTTTGCTACGGGCGCTCTGCCTCAGGTTACTTACCTGAAAAATCAAGCGACCTTTATTCAAATGAAATCGGCGATTCGCGACGGACAATTTTGGGAAATCGGACCTTATTTGAAGGAATTCCCGAACCTGAGCAAGTTGAAATCGACAACAAACGATAATACAAAAGTGGATGGCAAGCTATACACGCTTTATCGCGGTGTAGATATCGCGCGTCAAGGTCTTATCTATCGAAAGGATTGGGCGGATAAGCTGGGACTGAAGGCTCCAACGAATTTGGATGAGCTGTATGCCATGATGAAAGCTTTCACGGAGAATGATCCTGACGGTAATGGCAAAAAAGATACGATTGGCTTAACAGATCGTAACGATTTGGTCTACGGCGCCTTCAAAACCGTTGCTGCTTGGTCAGGGGTTCCGAACAATTGGGGGGTTAAAGACGGCAAGCTGCAGCCGGAGTTTACCTTCCCTGAATATATAGCGACGATGGATTATTTCAAGAAAATGCGTGACAACGGCGTAATCAATAAGGATTTCGCTGCCACAAGTAAAACAGATCAACAAAAGTTATTCACCAATGGGACAGCAGGTATGTATATCGGTGCAATGACAGATGTCTCGACACTGAACAAAGATTTAATTAAAAATGTGCCTACTGCTGTCGTGGATGTTCATAGTATGGTGGCAGGACCAAACGGTAAATTCGCGGCATGGGCGCTTCCAGGCTTTGCAAACGTGGCCGTATTCCCGAAATCTGCGATTAAAACAGAAGCGGAATTAAAGAAAGTATTGGCATTCTTTGACAAAATGATGACGCCTGAAGTTGCTAACTTGGTAAACTGGGGAATTAAAGATGCCAACTACAGTGTAATCGACAATAAAGCGAAGAAATTGGACGAAGACAAATGGACACGCGAAGTGAAGGCTTTCACGGATTTGGCTATCGGTGATGAAGATACTTCAGGCAGATATTTGGGTATACCAACCATCCCTGCGTCAGGCAAAGCGGATGAACTGAAGATTGCCAATCTGAAGTTTGCTATACAGGATCCGGTCGCAGCTCTGGATTCCAAAACTTACCTAGAGAAGGGTGCTCAGCTTCAAGAGGTGATTAAGGACGCAACGAATAAATATATCTACGGCAGCATTGATAAAGCTGGCTTTGAAAAGGCGATTGAGGACTGGAAAAATCGTGGCGGTAACAAAATTATTGAAGAGTACAACGCTGCGAATAAAAAATAATAGGCTAGTAACGCTTATGCAAAGCAAAAAAGGCTGCTGTTCACGCAGCAGTCTTTTCAACTGTTATGAAACACCCGGAAAGGAAGAGGTATTATGCAGGAAGTGAATATTGGGCAAAGAGCCGTTGCTGCGAAAAGGAGCAGTGAGCTTAGTAGACGCTTATGGAAAAACAAATGGATCTATGTCATGCTACTGCCCGGTGTGTTATATTTTATCATTTTCAAATATATTCCGATGTATGGTTTGATTATTTCCTTTCAAAATTATAAACCGTTTAAAGGCGTTAGAGGAAGTGAATGGGTCGGTCTCGAACATTTTCACCGTCTATTTACGGAGCCTGACTTCTTCATTATTTTAAGCAATACATTGATTTTGTTTGTCATGAATCTTGTATTTTATTTTCCAATTCCCATTATCTTGGCTCTGATGCTTAATGAGGTTAAAGGCGATCTCTTCAAGAAAACGTTTCAAACACTCGTCTATCTACCGCACTTTATGTCCTGGGTTATTATCGTGTCGATAAGTTTCGTGATGCTGACCATGGACGGTGGGATTATCAACGATATCCTTGTGTATTTTGGATTTGAGAAAATCAACTTTTTGTTAAGTTCTGAATGGTTTAGACCTATTTATATTCTTCAAGTCATTTGGCGAGAAGCAGGTTGGGGCACGATTATTTATTTGGCGGCGATTGCTTCCATCGACCCTCAGCTGTATGAAGCTGCCCGTATGGATGGCGCGGGACGACTTAGACAAATCTGGCATATTACGCTGCCGGCAATTCGCAGTGTCATCATTGTATTGTTAATTTTGAAAATTGGTGCGGTTCTCGAACTCGGTTTTGAACATGTCTACCTGCTGCTTAACTCCATGAACCGGAATGTTGCTGAGATCATCGATACTTATGTATATACAGCTGGGTTAAAGCAAGGACAGTTCAGCTACAGCGCTGCCATCGGATTATTCAAATCGTTTATCGGCCTTGTTCTGGTTATGCTTGTTAACAAGATTGCCAAGAAGATGGGTGAAGAAGGCGTCTATTAATGAAGCATGAGGTTCATCGAAAACGTTTAGGAGGGATAAACCGTGGTAGAGGATAAAACACTAGCTGGCAGGATGTTTGGCATCATCAATTATGCGTTATTGACCATCATTGGTTTAATTACGATTATACCTTTTGTACACGTCGTAGCGGGTTCATTTACAACAAGCGCAGAAATGGCGGCCAAAAAGTTCGTTATCATTCCAACGGAATGGAGCATTGAGGCCTATCGATTTATTTTCTCAACGAATACGATTTTTAAAGCGATGGCCGTATCCATTGGCACAACGCTTGCCGGAACCATTATTAGTATGTTTATAACGGCTTTAATGGCTTATGGGTTATCCCGCAGAGATGTAGATGGAAGAAAAGTGATTATGTTCCTTGTTGTGTTTACGATGCTGTTCCACGGCGGATTGATTCCGACGTTCCTTGTTGTGAAGGAGCTGGGGATGATCGATACCTATGCTTCATTAATTCTTCCTACAGCGATTAGTGCATTCAATTTAATTATTTTGAAAAATTTCTTCCAGAACATCCCGGAAGGTCTCGAAGAATCCGCTAAGATCGACGGTTGCAGCGATTTTGGCATCTTGTTCCGCATCGTGCTGCCTTTATCAATGCCGGCGATTGCCACTATCTCCTTATTTTACGCAGTAACTTATTGGAATACGTATCTGAGTGCGATTCTTTATTTAAATGAGAGTGCAAAATGGCCCATTCAGGTCCTCCTCAGACAAATCGTTGTTCTTGCCAGCGGAATGGATCATAGTTCCGATTTGGATAGTGTCGCTCCGCCTCCGGCGCAATCGATTAAGATGGCTGTTATCGTTGTATCCACGATACCGATCCTATGTGTCTATCCTTTCTTGCAAAAGCATTTTGCTAAAGGTGCGATGATTGGTTCGATTAAGGGGTAAAAGGAAGGGAATGCATCATGCCGCTCAATACACACTCTCATGAGATTCGTCAGCTTCTTTCGGATATGGACGGTTTGTTCGATAACTTCTTTCGTTGGCTTGGCGGGCAGTATGATACGAAAAGCGGCGGCTTTTATTATGCTGCGAGCTCAAAAGAGCTGCCCCATCATGGACCCGATATCGAATCGACGGCGCAGGCTTTGAATATTCTGGAGCGCTGCGGACTCATGGAAAAGATACCAGATGCGATGAAGCAAGGGTTGATCCGTTTTTTTCAGAATAAACAGGATGCTTCGTCAGGTTACTTTTACGATGCAAATCCGTTGATGCGTAGGGATGAAGTGATGGTGGCGCGTGCGATCAGCTATAGCCTAAATGCTCTGCGAAAACTCGGCGGGCAGCCGCTGTATGCGCTGCCTTACGAAGCGAAGCAAGCTCCAGCTTATATGAGCTCACCTGATCAATACTTAGCTTGGCTGCAAGCCGTGGAGCTGTCGAACAGCTGGCGCGGCTGCGATCGACTATCTACCTCAAGTGTCTATGTGAGGCAAGTTGAACCTGCAGCTCGCAGGGATGCATTTGTTCAGACGGCATTTGACTTCTTTGCGGACAGGCAAGATCCCCGTTCCGGATTATGGGGCGAGGGCTCCTGTTATGTGCAAATATCAGGTACGTTTAAACTGCATATGTTTTATGATCATTTCCATGTTCCTTTGCCCAGGGAGGATCAAATATACCAAAGTATCCTGTTTGCTTTACGGCATGAAGAAGCGGCGGACATGTGCTATATCCGTAATCCGATTCATTTATTGTCCTATATGAAGCTTCAAATTCATCCTCAGGAACTGCGTGAAATCATACAGATCACATTGGCTAATATGAAGCGACTGCTCCGTGCAGATGGAGGCTTCTCTCGTGAACTCGCGCATTCGCCTACTGCTCCTAATGTTGCGCAAGTGAAGCATGGCGAATGGTATCCAGGGATGCCTGCGGCAGTTCATATTGGCGGAGGCAAAATGGAAGGGGATATGAACGCAGGGACGCAAGCGTTGTTAATCCGTTCAGTTTGCTATCAGTTGGCGGGGGAAGTAGCGCCTAAGCTGGCTGCTAGCGACACTTATGTGTATCCAAGTCGATGAAATCCATCGCTACATGTATAAGAAGAAAAGCTAAAGAGGGGTAATAATCATGACTTATCGCATTGAACAATCACCGATGGCATGGGCGAGAGCTGCTTGTGACGCCATCATTAGCCAGTATACACCCGAGAACCTGCCGCCTGCCGGAAGATGGCATTATCATCAGGGCGTGTTCCTTTGCGGGATGGAAATGCTTTCGGAAGCAGAACGAGAAACAAGCTATGATGCTTACATCCAAGCTTATGTGGATCTATTAATCGACTCGCATGGTAACTTGCTCTTCGCTCGTGATGAACTGGATGCGGTTCAAGCTGGGCTTCTTCTGTTCGGATTGGAGAAACGAACGGGTCAAAGTAAATACCGAGTCGCTGCCGAGAAGCTGAGAAGCTTGCTGAACACGCTGAATCTGACTTCCGAGGGCGGTTACTGGCATAAAGATAAATACGCTTACCAAATGTGGCTGGATGGTTTGTATATGGCAGGTGTCTTCTCGCTAAAATACACGAACGCATATGGCGACCTTGCCTTGCGTGAAAATGTGCTGCATCAGGAGCGGCTCATGCGTAAGTATATGAAGGATGAGCGCACTGGACTGCTCTACCATGCATGGGACGAGAGTCGTCAGATGCCGTGGGCCAATCCCGAAACCGGTTGTTCACCGGAATTCTGGGGCCGCTCGCTCGGCTGGTACGGCTTAGCCGTTGCTCAGTTCCTTGACGAACTGGCCGTAGATGCGCCGGGCCGTGATGAACTCGTGAACGCGCTGCGCGACTTCGTCCACGCGTTAATTCGCTATCAGGACGCGGATAGCGGCCTGTGGTATCAAGTTGTCGACAAGGGGCATCTGCCCGACAACTGGTTGGAAACCTCGTGTACAAGTTTATTCGTGTACACGATAGCCAAAGCCGTCAAGCACGGCGTCGTCGGCCGCGAATGCATAGATGCCGCGGTGAAGGGCTACCGCGGCTTAATTGATACGCTCCAGTTCGACGAACAGGGGCGGGTTGTTTTACCAGGCATCTGCATCGGAACCTCGGCAGGTGATTATGAGAACTATGTCACTCGCCCGACGAGTCAGAACGATCTCCATGGCGTAGGTGCTTTCGTAATGGCTTGTGTGGAGATACAGGCATTTGTTGGGAACGAAACGTAAGGAATAGCCCATCTTCACATAAACGGCTCCATTCGCATGTTTGCGAGGGGCCGTTTTTTGTCGCAGACCATGAAGCGCTAGAGATTCCAATGTTATTGAATCTCAAGACCCGTAAGGCCCAAAATATGATAAAATGATGAAAATAAAGGTGATACACTGACAAGCTTGCTCGTCCCTGAAGGACGACGAAGTCGTTTATCTTTGTAATAGAACGTTTATACCTATAAGGTATGCAAAGCCCATGCTCTCATCAAATTGACTATCAGGAGGAAAGACAATGAAAAGAACGCTAGCCATAAGCGATATTCATGGATGTGTGGAGCAGCTTAATCACTTATTAGATGTCATAGCATATAACAACGATCAAGATACCCTCCTCTTGCTAGGCGATTATGTGGATCGGGGACCAGCCAGTCGGGAGACTGTGGAAATGGTCATGTATTTAGTAAAGGAAAAGGGAGCCATTGCTCTGAAAGGCAATCATGACCAACGATTTATTGATATTCTCGGAGATGCAGATCCACATATGGAAATGAAGTTTTTGGAGCATGGGGGCATTCAAACCATGCGTAGCTATGTGGAGTCCGATCAGTTGGATCTGAAGAAAGCGAAAGAGCTGCTAAGGCGCGAATATAAATATCACATCGAATTTCTGGACAACCTGCCCTTATATTATGAAGATGAAAACCATATTTATACCCATGCTGGACTGAATCCGACATACCGGGATTGGAAAAGCCAGCCGAAAAGAGATTTTTTGTGGATCAGGGAACCCTTTGTTCAACACCCAACCGTCGTGACTAAGACCGTCGTTTTCGGACATACAAGGACGATGGATATTCAAGGACATGCAGACGTCTGGTTCGGTGGCGATAAAATTGGCATTGACGGAGGCTGCCCGTATGGTCTACAGCTGAATTGCCTTGAAATCAAGGAAGGCAATGAATACCGTACTTATGCAGTTCCTTCTACGAATACCTGGCAAAAGTCAGTACGATAAGGATCATCAACTGCTGCCTTCGGACTTCATCCTTAGCAAGAAATATCAAGAACTCGTGATCCGTCTATCCTAGAATAGATATAGAAGGCGTGAGGGGGCAAACGATGGGAACGGATTATTACGTACAAATCCAAAGGACGATAGACTTCATCGAAGATCATATATCGGAGACATTAACTTTGGAACGTTTGGCACGTATCGCCAACTTTTCTGAGTACCATTTCCATCGGGTTTTTCAAACCATGGTGGGAGACGCTGTCATGGAATATGTACGGAAGAGAAGACTGGCTAATGCCGCCCATCAAATCGCTCACACCGATAACAAGATCATTCATATTGCCCTCGACAATGGTTTTCAATCCCACGAAAATTTTACACGCGCCTTCAAAAAATTATTTGGTCTTACGCCGCGGGCCTACCGCCAACAAGGCATTAGGACACCGAGGTATCGCAAAGCCAACGTGCTGCAAAGAAAATTTAATCCTTATCTAGGAGGAATGAAGATGGATTATCGCATTACGACGAAACCAGCTTTTAAATTGATTGGGTACGAATTGAAAACGAGTAGTAGAGATGGCGCAAATCTACAAGAAATTCCCGCTTTCTGGAGCACTTATTTACAAGAAAATAAAGGGGCGCGCATTCCTAACCGCGTCCCTGCCGGTTCTATGACAGAATTGGGGATTTGCACAGATTTTAATATGGAAACAGGGGAGTTTGTCTACATGATTGGTGTGGAAGCAGCACATTTCGATGATGTCCCTGCCGATCTCGGATGTCGAGAGTTCCCTGAGGAAACGTATGCGGTTTTTACAACGCCTCTAGTTGCCAAAGAGCAGTTTTCTTCTTCGATTCAGAGCACTTGGAAGGGGATATTCGAAGAGTGGTTTCCTCATTCCGGCTATGAACATGCGGGAGGCGCCGAGTTCGAATTGTACGACGAACGCTGTCATGCGGACAAGCATGAACAGCTTCAAATGGACATCTATGTGCCGATAAAAAAGAAATAATTTGAAATGCCTGTAAAGAGAGTTGAATGATTTGTAATCGAAATGAAATCTGCTTTTCATCTTGTTTTAAGGTTGAAAGCCTATAATGAAATTCGACCCCCTTTTAAATATATATATCTTAAGACCCGCGGCCCGTTGCCGTGGGTCTCTTTTTATTAGGAACATTTAGGCGCGTTTGGCGCGTCCGATCAGAACAATCATCGCGAGCACAAGAAGAATGAACGGCAGACCAGCCACGCTGATGCCTTGTCCCAGTTTAAGATGCGTCAGCATAGCGCCGGCCATGATAATGGCGATCACTCCTGCAGAGATGAAGGCGATGCGTGGCTTCCAGAAACCAATAATCAACCCAATGGCCGATAGCAGTTCAATCGCACCAACAACATACATAAAGCCTAGTCCGTAGCCATAAGTTTCTGTGAAAGCCTGCACTTGCATGGCGTTGCCTGATAGTTTTAAGCCACCAAACATGAGATAAGCAAGAGCCAATAAGCCTTGTAAAATAAGTGTCGTCCATTTCATTGCAAGGAGCACCTCAATCTTCAATATGGAAGTTCATTTGGTTAAAAAGAGAGTGATAAATAGCTTAACGAACCGACTTCATAGCTGCGATGAATAACTTCTACAGGACGTTTAGGGTCACCACTGCCCATTGCGATATAAAGCGGGATGAAATGCTCCGGTCTGGGTACAGCCATGCGAGCATTGGGGGCTAAAGTGGCATACTGGAACAGTGCTTCAACATTTTGCTGCTGCATGTTTGCTACGAGCCAATCATCGAATTCCACCGCCCAAGCGTCAGGCTCCGTTGCCTGCCAATTAATCGCGCGCAAGTTGTGGAC
The DNA here is from genome assembly GCF_008017805.1 of Paenibacillus sp. N3.4. Lineage (GTDB taxonomy): Bacteria > Bacillota > Bacilli > Paenibacillales > NBRC-103111 > Paenibacillus_E. Next base: position 107,585 of record NZ_VRTT01000012.1, read on the forward strand.
CGTTGCCCCACTTCCGATAATCAGAATATCTTCCTGATCGAGGCCGCGCAGCGCCTCCCCAATACGATATTGCTCCGTAGGCGGCAAGTAAGGGTTCACAGATATTTGAATGACCGGACATTCGGGTTTCGGAAACATGCGGGATAATGGAACCCATGATCCGTGGTCAAGTCCTCTTGTTGTATCCAGCTTTACAGGAATCCCTTTCGCTTCGAAACGGTCTGCTAGTGTGCGGGCCAGCTTAGTTGATCCTATGGCTGGATATGTGATTTGATATAACTCTTTTGGAAACCCGCCAAAATCGTATATGGTTTCATAAACATCATCTGTTGATGAGAGGGTAAGCACCTCAGTTTCCCAATGAGCCGTAAAAATAACAATCGCTTTTGGGGTTACCATTTTCCCATAATTAAGAAGAAATTCGGTACATGCCGTATCTTGGACCGCCATCATCGGTGAGCCGTGACCTACAAAAATAGGTGAAATCATCAAGAACACTCCTTTTTATTATATTACTTAAAATCATGTAGTTACTTAATGTAACTGAGTTTACGACAAAATTAAGGTTTCGTCAAGTAACTAATTTACTTTTAGTAAGCTTGTGAAACCATGTCGTCATACGCTATAATAGACAGATAATAATGAGGTGATGAAAATGGAACAATTGCCATTGTGTCCGCGTTTCGAAAAAGCAGTAGAAATTTTGAGCAAGCGCTGGACGTCGCTCATTGTTTTTCAATTGCTTTCCGGTCCGCAGCGATTTGTTAATATTGATCATGCGCTTCCTAATCTCAGCGGCAAGGTGTTATCGGAGCGGTTGAAAGAGCTTGAGCATGAAGGTATTGTTAAGAGGGTAGTCTTCCCTGAAAGCCCAGTTCGTATTGAATATTCACTTTCGGACAAGGGGAGGGCCTTGGCTCCTATTTTTGGTGAAATTGCTAAATGGTCATCGGAATGGCTTCCTCTTCCGGAATCATGAGTCCCCTGCTGGATATATAGAAAAAGGTCCTCTTCCTGTGTAGCTGGAAGAAGGACCTTTTTTGGTGTTCTAGTCTGTTTTCTCGGAATCATCCATAACGGCTAACGATGGAAACAGATTGTTGCTATCCTCGCCATCTGCCTCCACGAATCGTTTGAGCACATTCAGCTTGTTTTCCCAGTAGCGTTCATAAAATGCAAGCCACCGCTTCAATTCCATCAGTGGTTCCGCATCCAACCGATATCGCGTTTCTCGACCGACCTTCCGCTCCTTGACGAGTCCGGCATCTGCCAAAATTCGCAAGTGCTTGGATACAGCCGTACGGCTCATCGGAAAATGCCCGGAGATCACCGTAACCGGCATCTCTTGCTCCCCCAGCAGCTTCAATACCTGACGACGAGTCGGATCGGCAATGGCCTGAAAGACATCGTGTTTCTGCGAAGGGATCGCCATATTAGGCCTCGACGTAAGCGGCGAGCGCCTTCTTGAGACCTTCCCAGCCCTGCGACATCACTTCGCGAACCGCAGAATGAGGTTGGCCGAATTCGGTAACTTTATCAGCATCCCAACCGGAATGAATAAGGGTAAATTCTGTCTTACCTTCGAGATCGGTCAGTTCAAACGTCAAAGTCCAATCTTTGCCCCATTCGAATGCGAGACGGCTAGGGGGTTCGAGTTCTGTAACTTTACAAGGAGACTTGCCAAAAGGTCCTGCCTCCAAATGGAACTCATATCCGATCTCCTGCTTGAAGTCGTTTGGCATGAACCAAGCGGCGATACCTTCAGAGGTAGCTACAGCGTTCCATACTTTTTGAATAGGTGCGTTAAATACAACGGTCTGTTTAATTGCTTGCAATGTTTCTTGTTTGTTTTGTTCCATAATAAGAAGCCTCCAATAAGTTATTTACTTCATGACATGCAGCTTTTCGTAGGTTGTCCATTGTTATCAATTTGACTATCAAGACTAACCTTTTTTCTTTTGAATGGAAACCAAAAGGTTCCGTATTAGGATTATACGAAACCTTTTGGTTTCATGTCAAGTTGAGTTATGTTCAGCAAATTTTAAGCAAATATTGGGTAGGCATCCTCCTATCAATTTGTTGTGAATGTCTAAGTGATTTTACTATTGGAAATATATATGTATGATGGAGAAGACCGAATTCTTTTCAAATCATACTCAGTATTTATTTTCTTAGGAGGAACTTATGATACGTTTTGCTGTTATCGGAACGAACTGGATTACAGAGGAATTCATTCATGCTGCCCGTGAGACGGGGGAATTCGCATTAACCGCGGTCTATTCTCGGACAGAGGAAAAAGCGGCAGAGTTCGCAGGAAAGTTTGAGATTCCTCATCTGTTTACGGATTTGAACGCGTTTGCGCGAAGCGATACTTTTGATGCGGTATATATTGCGAGTCCGAATTCCCTTCACGCCGAGTATGCAATCCACTGTATGAATCACGGCAAGCATGTGCTGTGCGAGAAGCCTGCAGCTTCCAATACGGCTGAAGTTACAGCGATGGTCGAAGCGGCTCGAAGTAATAAAGTCGTGTTTATGGAAGCACTCAAGTCCACGCTGATGCCTAATTTTCAGGTCATTCAGGACAACCTTCACAAACTAGGGAAGGTTAGGAGATATTTCGCAAGCTATTGCCAATATTCGTCGCGGTATGATGCGTACAAAGAAGGAAAAGTGCTCAACGCTTTCAATCCGATCTTCTCTAATGGGTCCCTAATGGATCTAGGAGTCTACTGCATTTATCCTTTAGTCGTGTTATTCGGAGCTCCGGAACGTGTACAAGCCAGTGGGCTACTGCTGGAGTCCGGTGTCGACGGCGAAGGAAGTCTTTTGCTTCGCTATAAGGAAATGGATGCTATTCTGATGCATTCCAAAATTTCGAGCTCTTATCTTCCTGCGGAAATTATGGGTGAACATGCGACCATGGTGATCGACAAGATTAATGAGCCTGAACATGTGGAGATTCGTTATCGAGATGGTTCTGTCGAATCGTTAACACAGCAGCAAGGAGCGAGAACCATGCGTTACGAGGCAGCGGAATTTATCCGACTGATTAAGACGGGGACTTTGGAGTCAGAAACGAACTCCCATGCGAATTCTCTTATTGCTGTAGGGATTATGGATGAAGCCAGAAAACAAATGGGACTTGTTTTTCCGGCTGATCAATAGGTATGAAACAAGAAAAACGATGCGAAATGAACTTTCGTACATCGTTTTTTTTGTTTGTCGATAAGAACATGCACCCAAAAACGTGCCTTACAGCCTCGATTTCTGCAATCCGCCGAGCTGTAAGCTCCTTTTGCGGTGTTCCAGCACGATCTCTGAACGTGCACTAGTTCCCAGCTCTATAAGCTTGAAAAACGTGCTTACAGCCTCGATTTCTGCAATCCGCCAAGCTGTAAGCTTCTTTTGCAGCGTTCCAGCCCCGGGATCTCCGAACATCCACTATTTCGAGTTCTATATGTTTGCTAATCACACTGGAAACCTCACTTTCAATCCTGTGTGCTCCCCCTTATCCAAGTTGGTAACCAAAAATTCCAATAAAGATTGACCGTGGACATCATACGTGATAAAATAACCTGACTGTCACAAAAACAGGTCCGTAGCTCAATGGCAGAGCAACCGGCTCTTAACCGGTAGGTTGTGGGTTCGACCCCCACCGGGCCTATACGAAACAATAAAAACCTCTTCCACTTCGGTTGGAGAGGTTTTTTTGTTTAAATTCACCTAGGAAAGTGTAAGGTAAAAGATATACAGGGTTAATGGTGCATTTAACTCTCATTCTAACTTATCAACAGAGTTATGCACAGTATCAACATGCCATCCAACTAAGCTGTGCATAAGATTGTGGTATCCCTATACACATATCCACAGGCTAACTTATCCACAACAAGATATACACATATGGACAACGGGTGTTTTCTTCTGTATGGTAAACATGACGAAAGGTAACATTAACTACCATATAAGTGATGATAGGTGGAGGAATCATGAATAAAATTTTTAGTATTTATAAAACGGATCTTATGAACTTGTGGAAGGTGCCCACGGGTCTCTTTCTTATGATTGCACTTTCAATTTTACCATCCGTCTATGCTTGGATTAATTTGGAGGCTATGTGGGACCCCTATTCGAATACGTCAGGTATCAAGATCGCGGTTACGAGCAACGATAAAGGTGCAACGGTTGAAAGCAAGTCCATTAATATTGGGGACGAAGTTGTGGATAATTTGAAAAATAATCATTCACTTGGTTGGACCTTTGTGGATGAACAGACAGCGCTGCGAGGTGTCGAACGCGGGGATTATTATGCAAGTTTGATCATTCCCGCAGATTTTTCTCAAAAAATTACGAGCATAGTCGACGGCACGATGGAAAAGCCGGAAATTATTTATACCGTAAACGAGAAAATTAATGCTGTCGCTCCGAAAATAACGAGTAAAGGCGCTTCCAATGTGACAGCGCAAATTAGTGAAAATTTTATTAAAACCGTAAGCAGTTCAATTTTGACCCGCATGAAAGAGATTGGCATCGATTTTGAAAAAGAACTGCCGACTATACGCAATATGGAAACGAAAATCTTTGAATTGGAGAAACGGTTGCCGGATATAACGGCGATGGGTGATAAGGCGCTGGAGATTGAGCAGAAGCTGCCTGACATCAAGGAAAAAGGTCAAAAGATCATCGATCTTGAAAACAAAATCCCTGAAATTGACCGGGCGGGAGACACAATTCTAAAGATAGAAGAGCGCTGGCCGAAGATTGAGGCCGTAGCTCAAGAAGTGCTCGTCATTCAGCAAAAGCTTCCGGAGATTCAGCAGGCAGCAAACCGCATCGCGGAGATAGACCAGAACTTCGACAAAGTGGGAGATGCGCTCAATACAGCCATTGATAAGTCGCGGAAAGCGAACGAAATTGTGACCGCCGCGATTAATACGCTGCCAAAGGTTGAGGAGATCGCCGCGAAAGGGAGCGCCTTTGTTGACCAATTGAACCAATATTTGCAAAACAACGATGCAGCGTTCCAAGCAATCATTCCAGTCATTAAGCAAAATCTGACTTTGCTTCAGCAGACAGCCGACGCGGTTACCCAACTGACTGGATTACTGCAAGAGGTTAATCCTGATCCACAGAAGGCGATAGCCGCAATAACCCTATTAACAGATCGTCTTACAACCGGCGTTGTGGTCATCGATAAAACTGTCGATCTTTTCACGCGGTTAAATACATACTTACCGAATGCTCCGTTGACGGATAATATTAATCGACTTAATAATCTCAAGACGAATTTTTCGAACCAAATTCAAACCTTAGCTAAGGTGAAATCTGCACTGGAGCGCGGTGAACAGCCAGCTAAGGATCTTGTGAATAACTTGAATACCTTATCCAAAGAAGCAAGTGCAGCGATCGGTGGGATTTTATCTCGTTATGATTCAGAAATTGTTCCGAATGTGACGAAGGCACTCGCTCAAATCAAGTCCGTTGCAATAAACTCGGCAGCTGTTCTGCAGACGCTTCAAACGCAGCTGCCCAACATTAAAGAAATTTTAGTTGATGCGCAGAGTGGGATTCATTTCGCCCAAGATCAGCTGGACGCTTTACAAAAGGATTTACCGACCATTCGCTCTCGTGTGCATGAAGCTTCAACGACGATCCAAAGCAAAATCAATGATTTCACGAACGGAATTAATGAAGCTGCACCCTTTATTCGCAATGATTTGCCGAAGGTGGAGCAGAAGCTCCATGAGGCTGCAAACTTCGTGCGGAACGATTTACCTGCGGCTGAGGATGAGATTCGGAAAGTAGCTGATCTCTACAAAACGAAGTTACCTGAAGTGGAAAATGCTGTTCATCTGGCAGCCAATCTGGTTCGCAATGACTTGCCTGAATTCGAAACCGCTGTTCGTAAAGCGGCCGATCAGATCCGCAAGGTAGAAGGAGGAGGCAGCATCGAGGAAGTCCTCAAACTGCTTCAGAATGATATTCAGAAGCAGAGTGATTTCCTGTCTAATCCGGTTCTCATTAGAGAGGATAAGAAATTCCCGATCCCGAACTATGGTTCGGCGATGTCCCCTTTTTATACGACGCTTTCCCTGTGGGTAGGCGCTATGCTGCTCGTTTCACTGATGCGGGTTGATGTCGATAACCCGGATGGCTTGCTGAAAACCCACCATATCTATTTTGGACGGATGCTTATCTTCCTGACGGTCGGTTTTTTCCAAGCATTAATCGTTACATTGGGTGACTTTTTCTTACTAGGCACATATGTTGTGGATAAGTTTTGGTTTGTTATTTTCGCCGTTCTGATTAGCAAAGTGTTCATTACCATAACGTACACGCTGGTTTCCGTGTTTGGGAATATTGGTAAAGGGATCGCCATTATTTTTCTGGTGCTTCAGTTTTCCAGCTCCGGGGGCACGTTCCCGGTAAGTACGGCATCGCCTTTTTTCCAAAAGCTGAATCCGATCGTACCTTTCACGTATGCCGTTGGTTTGATGCGCGAGGCGGTTGGCGGGATGCAGCTATCCGTAGTGCTTAAAGATGTGTTTTTCCTTTGTGTGTTCATTGCCATCTGTTATGTGTTGGCTCTTGCTTTGAAAAAGCCGCTAAGCGGCTATACGAAGCGGGTAGCCGAAAAAGCGAAACAAACGAAGCTGATTTCATAAAATGGCGCTTTTGCTCCTTGGGGCTTGCATCTTAGGGTGCAGGCTATTTCCAATCTTCGCTGAAAAAGAACTAAGCCTTTAGTCTAGGTTTTTTCACGACCTTTGGCTATAAAAAGACCGTACTAAAGTGCGTTCAGTTTGATTCGATAATCACATATAATGGTTATAACAATAAGAAGAACGAGGAATCTTGTGGAGTAAACAGCTCGATTGGGGCTGTTGAATGTGTTAGAGAGGGGACTCGAAAGATGATTCGTCGGAAAAAAATATTGATCTTAACAGGCAGTTTAGGGGATGGACATAATAAAGCGGCGCAAGCTATTTTGGAAGCTGCAAGGTTTCATAGGCCGGATGTAGACGTGAAGGTGGTGGATTTCCTTGAATGGACGCATCCATACTTGCATAATGTCGGTAGATTTTGCTATATGCAGTGGGTGAAAAGTCTGCCTTCGGTTTACGGGTTCTTGTACCGTAGAACACGTGCGGATAATACCATCTCACATCTTTTCAAAAAAATGAAATCGTTCCGTACAGAACGAATGTTGTCCTTGCTTCAAGAAGAGAAGCCGACGGAAGTCGTGTGTACCTTTCCCGGTGCTGCCGCGGCGATGTCTTATTTGAAATGCAACGGTTTGACGAATGTGCCAACCGTGACGGTGATGACGGACTACACAGATCACAGCTATTGGATTCATCCTGGGACGGATCGATATTTGGTCGCTGCCGAGCACGTGAAGCAAGCGCTCCTGCGCTATCGGATTCCCGAGCAACGCATTGTGGTGACGGGTATCCCGATACGGATGCCATTCACACAGACGTATGATCGTGCCAAGCTGCGAGATCAATATGGCTTGGACCGCGATAGGCCGACGGTGCTTGTAATGGGCGGCGGGCATGGCCTGATTGGCAAGCAATTTAAATCGGTGCTGCAATCTGATGATTTGGATACATTGGTGCAATTTGTATTCGTTTGTGGACGCAATGAAAAGTTGAAGCAGCGGCTGGAAGAGGAACTGGGCAGTGAAAAAACGCGCCACTCCGTCATGATTACAGGTTTTGTGGAGCATGTGCATGAGTTGATGGCCTTGTCTGATCTGATTGTAACCAAACCCGGAGGTCTTACGGTATCTGAAGCGTTGGCGCTTGAGCTGCCGATGATGCTGTACAAGCCAATTCCAGGGCAGGAGCAGGATAATGCGGCTTACTTGGTGGGTCTGGGTGCGGCGATAGAGGTAAAAAATGCGTCAGAATTAAAAAGCCAGCTGCTTGAAGTGATAGCGAATCGTTCCTTGCTGTCACAACTGAAGCAGAATGCGAAGTCGAATCAGTTGAACCAGGACGCACGGCATACCATTTCTATGATATTGGAAACTAAACATTATTTCAGTCCGGCATTAGAAGGCCTGCAGCTTTCATATGCTAATGTATGATGCGTTTTACTCGGCGCATGTGATGCGATTCGTAGAGGAGGGTCACCATGCGAAATTGGACGATAACCTTATTAACGGTGGGTGCGGTATACACGATTATTCCTTGGATTGTTACTCACTTGTTTGGAATAGGCGTGGTTCGCAGGGGGGAAGAGCGGGCAGAGATTGCCCTGACATTTGACGATGGTCCGAACCCGGAGTACACCCCGCTATTACTTGATATGTTAAAAAGGCATCATGTTAAAGCGACATTTTTCGTTTTGGGCAGCAAAGCTGAACAATATCCTGAACTTATCTTGAGGATGCATCGGGAAGGACATCAAATTGGCTTGCACAACTACAGGCATAAATCAAATCTACTTATGATGCCTTGGACCATTCGCAAGCAAGTGGAACGCTCGGCTAAGCAGATCGAAGCGATTACAGGCGAGTATCCGACGTGTTATCGACCGCCGTGGGGGATGTTCAACGTATGCGATCTATTCATGCAAAAACGATATACGTTAGTTCTCTGGTCATTGATAGCTCAAGATTGGCGCAGTCGTGTAGGTCGAACTCGTCTGAAATCGACACTGTTAAGCGGAATTACGGATGGTTCCATTGTTTTGCTCCATGATTGCGGAGAAACCTTAGGGGCAGATCGCGATGCTCCTTCCTATATGCTAAAAGCGCTGGATGATGTTCTTTATGAACTTAAAGGCAAACCGATACGCTGTGTGCGAATTGATGAAATGACGGGAGCTGTAGTAAAACCAATGATTACTACAAAGGCTTAAAGGGCTTCATAGTTGAGGCTGATAACCGTATACAGGTTTTATTGGATATAGCCATCATGCTGGTTGCTAATTCGCAGTCCATATTCTTCATATCTAGGTCATTCCACAATGGAATGGCTTTTTTAGTAGATAAGAAAGTATATGTCTATACGTTTGCTTCGCATCTACCTTGATAAACTCACTCGTCCCTGAAGGACGACAAAGTCGTTTATCCTTGCGTGGCTATATGTTTGGTTTGGCTGCAGCTTAAGCTTAGCCTAAAGGTTTAACATCGAAATCGTTGCTTGACGAAAGGGTAGAGAATTGGAATGATGAACGGACTGCAAATCCGCTATTGTAGTTTTGGGTGACCTCTTTAGAAGTTAACGGACATCAGCGCCTTTATTCAAGCGATAAGGGACCGATGCTTATGAGTTTATTGCCCTTAGCGGAACGTGTGTCCTCAAACAGGCGAATCGCAAGGGATAGATGGCAAATAACGAATGCTGTGTCCGATTATCTATCTTATCGTTCTACAATCGCAGCCTAGACAGGAGGATCGAATTTTACATTAAGCATTCATACCTCATTGGAAAAATACGCAGCCATTTCCCGTGCTTCCTCCCTCTTTTTAGTGGTTAAAAAAACCCTGAAAATCAGAAAAATCGACTTTTTATTTGTACACACGCTTTCTGTCAATCCATCTGTCAATAGATTTTCGTCTTCTGAAAAAGGATTCTTTTATGTATTTTGCTTTACATTATTAATTTGTAAAGTAATGATCAAGGCTAACTTACAGAATGCCTTAGGTCTTCCCGCAGGCTCTTCCCGTACGCATTGGGAAAGACAATCTTAAAATCATAAAAGTCCCTATGAAAAGAAGCGCTCTTCAGAGGGACTTTTGTTTTGATTTAATTAAAATCGCTAATCGACTGACTGGAATCCCGTTCTATCAATTCACCGAAGATCGAAATTTTCGATGGTGCAGCAGCATCGTCTATTTTGCGAATAAGGACATCAACGGCATTCAAGCCGAGTTGTTCATGATTTACTTGAATCGTAGTAAGGCTGGGGGAAATCAAAGCTGCTGCTTCTATGTTATCGAAACCGACAATGGATATGTCCTCAGGCACCTTATATCCATTGGCAGTCAGAAGCTGAATGAGCGAAATGGCGATACGATCGTTTGTGCAGAACCATGCTGTCGGCATAGAAGTCATGGCCGCTAGCTGAGTATCAATCTCAGCAGAGCTGTCAGTAATCATACATTTCTCCATGTCGACCACCAAGGAAGCATCCATCATTGCCTGTTGATAACCGAACCAACGTTCCTTGCCTTTTTTGGTTAACGTTATCGATCCTACGAAGCCAATCTGCTTGTGTCCTTTCTCGATCAGATAAGCAACGAGTTTGTAGGCGTCTTCCGCATTAGCGGCCACAACGGCATCGAGCTGCACAGGCTCGTAGTAGTGATCTACGGTTACGATCGGCAGTTTAAGCTCGATAAGCTTCCTGATATAGTTTATCGGCAGAACCCCAATAATCAGCAAGCCGTGAAACACCATTTCGCGATAAATCTCAGGCAGGGCTAACTGATCTTGCATGTCGTTCGACACGCGACAAAGAATGGCCTGATAGCCCAGCCCTTTGGCTCTTATTTCCATAGCGCAAAATATTTCGTAATCATATATTTGATCATTTCGCTCGTTTTCGGGTAGGAAAATAAGAAAGCTGCCTTGTTTTTTCTTGTGCTTCGGCTCCGTTCGATAATGCAGTCGATCCGCTGCCTCGAAAATACGCGTGCGCAGTTCTTCGCTAACGCCTGATTTATGATTAAGCGCCAAGGAAACGGCATTTTTGGAAATTCCCAACAGATCAGCGATGTCTTGCATAGAAGTTTTTGGATTCATTTTGTTGGCAGCCCCTAGAAAAAAGAATACGATCTCTTATTATTTTACTATTCCAAGGCCCCTTTTGTGAAGTTGATTATCACGTTAATTTTCACTTGACAATATTTTTTTGTCAACTACCTTTACAGCCTTTCCCCGTAAACAAACCGTTCCAACATCTGTAGTTTCTCTGAGGACAGCATCTCCGAGTTATCCCAATAAAGGATACTGGAGGCATCTAAATGCCATTTGATTTCCCGACGAATGAGGGAGTGGCGGAAATCGTCCCAATTATTCAATTTCCAATGATCGATCGGCAAGCCTCTTTCTTGAATGCGCTGGCGATAAACTTGTTCCTCAGACAGGTAGACATAGATGACTTTCAGTTCAACATCGTGAACCGTCGCTCCGATCCGCGAGAGTTCGGTTTCAACCCACTTTGCTTCTGCAATCTCTTTGGTGAATGGGCCTACGACATAAGCGTCCAGTCCGAGCCCGATATTCTCAAGAGCGGCGTCCATCGTAATGCGATAGCCCAAATCACGGCAGTGGGTTTTATAAAAAGGGGAATCACGGTCACTCGGGTCTTGTCCTGCTAGCGTCATAATGGCTTCCGCGGCAGGTCGAAGAAGTGTATCCATGTCCAGAAACGCTCCGCCATGCTTGCTGGCCAATGCTTTGGCCATGGTGGTTTTTCCAGCTCCGGCAGGGCCTAAGATCAGTACTAATTTTCGCATAACTAACCTCCGATTAGGGGTGATGGATTTGCGGGAATGATATCAACAAGTGTAACATAATGAGGAGAAGTCATTTTGAAAGCAAAAAATGAATGTGTATTTTAATCTTATTTTAATCTAATTTTCAGCTAAATTTCAGCTAAATTTTAGATTTATTTAAGGTTCACTGCATACTTCATTCATAACTTCCGCGTAAAATGCTTCTATACAGGAGTGGTAATTCATTCTGGAAGGATACGATTGAAAATGAAGAACAAAGCATATACGCAAGCAGTAATGATCTCAGATCGGGTAAGTTTGAACGATAAAACCGGTCCCTATTGGCCAACTGAAGGCTGGCGGACCTCGACGCCAGAGGCACAGGGCATGCACTCGGTGATCCTTGCAGAGATGCTCGGAGCTTTTCAAGAACGTAATGTGCATAGCGTCGCAATTGTACGTAACGGCTATTTAGTCGCTGAAGCTTATAATCAACAGACACAATTCGATATACCGCAGGATGTAAAGTCCGTTACGAAAAGTATCACGTCCGCCCTGACAGGTATTGCCTTGTCCGAACGAAAGCTGAAGAGTATCGAACAAAGGGTCGCCGAGTTTTTTCCTGTGTGGAGTGAGGACCCTGTTCGGTCTAAAATCATGATTAAACATCTCCTGTACATGGTTTCAGGACTGGATTGGAACAATGTGAATGAACAAGCATCCACAGACATGATGTACTCGGCAGATTGGATTCAGAGTGTTTTGGAACATCCATCCCGTGCTCATCCCGGAACCATTTTTAATTACAGTAACGGGGATGCGCATCTGCTGTCGGCCATTTTACATAAGGCAACTGGGGAGTCGATGTTTGATTATGCGAAAACTCATTTATTCAGACCTCTGGGAATTTCAAATGTAAATTGGAATGAAGATCCGCAGGGCCACACAATTGGGGCTTGGGCTATGGCACTCACTTTGCGGGATATGGCTAAATTAGGTTACTTATATATGAAGGAAGGCCAATGGGACGGGGAAACCATCATTCCCAAACCTTGGATCAAAGAGACGTTGATTCAACGTGTCACACAAAATTACGCGAACGGTACACAAGGCGGATATGGGTATTATTGGTGGTTGAAGTCTTTGGCTCCTGGTATCGTAAGAAATAGCAAAAAACCAATCGAAACCTTCTATGCTTCTGGAGCAGGTGGACAACGGATATTCGTCATTCCTAGCTTGCAGCTTGTCGTGGCCCTAACTTCCAACTCAATGGATGTAGATATGCCGGAGCAATTGCTGCACCATGTGGCTAAGGCGATACGATCGGATAAGGTGTTAAGTGATAATGCCGAGGCAACTTCCAAGTTAAATCAAGCGATTGAAACCTTCAAAACAGCAATAGATCAATAAGCTCATAACGAAAATCCTCTCAATGAACTTTGAGGGGATTTTATATTTTTAAGCTCATCTGTAGTAAGATAGTAAGGATAGTAAGCAAAAGGGGAGTTTAATCGTGAGTAAACGCAGTTTCAATGACTATACATTAAGTGAAGATATTATAAGGGCGCTTCTTAGCTTGGGTTATGAGCAACCGACCGATGTTCAAAACGAAGTCATTCCGATCGCTCTCCAGCAAAAGGACTTGACGGTCAAGTCACGCACCGGCAGCGGGAAAACGGCGGCTTTCGGAATTCCGATTTGCGAATTAGTGGAGTGGGAAGAAAATAGACCGCAGGCGCTCATCTTAACACCTACGAGAGAGCTTGCCGATCAAGTGAAGCAGGACATCACGAATATCGGGAGATTCAAACGGATCAAAGCGGTGGCACTGTATGGCAAGCAGCCTTTTGCCAAACAAAAATTAGAATTGCACCAAAAGTGTCATGTCGTTGTAGGTACACCCGGGCGTGTGCTGGATCATATTCAGAAGGGTACGTTAGACCTGGAACGTTTGAAATATCTCGTTATTGATGAAGCCGACGAAATGCTTCGCATGGGGTTTATCGAGCAAGTTGGGGCGATTATTGACGAGCTTCCGACAGACCGCATGACCATGCTGTTTTCGGCTACGCTGCCGCAGGATGTGGCGCAGCTATGTCATCGCTATATGAATCATCCGATTGATATCGAGATTCAAACACAGGAAACAACCAAGGTGCAGATCGAGCATACCTTATTGACCATTAGAGATAGCGACAAATTTCAATTGCTGAAAAATGTGATGGTCATCGAAAACCCTGACAATTGTATTATTTTCTGCCGAACCCAGGAGCATGTGGACACGCTTTTCCGCCAGCTGGATCAGCTGGGTTACCCGTGTGACAAGATTCATGGAGGGATGATGCAGGACGACCGCTTCCTTGTGATGAACGCTTTTAAAAGAGGGGAATTCCGCTACTTGATAGCAACGGATGTGGCAGCCAGAGGGATTGATGTGGAGAACATCACCCATGTTATTAATTATGATCTTCCTCTTGAAAAAGAAAGCTATGTCCATCGGATAGGACGGACCGGACGCGCGGGTAAGACGGGCAAAGCCATTACGTTCATCACCCCTCATGAGGATAAATTCGTTGCAGAGATTGAAGGCTATTTGGGATTTGAAATACCTAGAAAAGACGTTCCTACGGCTGAAGAGGTTGCTCTCGGACAGCTTGCCTTTGAGCAAAAAATGCAATCGACTCCGGTTATCAAAAGAGATAAGAGCGATCAACTGAATAAAGGCATCATGAAGCTGTATTTTAATGGCGGGAAAAAGAAGAAGATAAGAGCGGTAGACTTTGTGGGAACTCTTGCCAAAATAGAAGGTGTGACCGCGGAGGACATTGGTATCATCACCATCCAAGATAATGTCTCCTATGTGGATATTTTAAATGGTAAAGGTCCTATGGTTCTTAAAATAATGAAAAATACAACAATTAAAGGAAAGCTGTTGAAGGTGCACGAGGCTAATAAGTAAACATCATTTAACCCCTCCAAGTGGCGCAGTCATGGATGACATGATCCTGTGACCTTGGAGGGGTTATTTGTTGTTAGGCGATTGGAGTTGTTAGACGGACTGTAAAGCGGTTTTTCCGCGTTACAGAGGGAGCAGAGTCAGGAAGCGGCTCTGTAAGAAGTAAAAACCTGCTTACAGAGGAGAAAGAGGAGAGAACGGACGAGAACTGGAGATGTAAAGCGGTTTTTGGTCTTAAGTCAATAGATTGGACACGACGAATTGCTGTTTTCTATCCACTATTCCGAGCATAATAGACCTCTTCAAAACGAATGGGGGATAAATAGCC
>NZ_VRTT01000130.1 GCF_008017805.1 Paenibacillus sp. N3.4
CCTCACGATGGACACCCTTGCTCTTGGCTAGTGGTTGGTAACTACAAACCCCCACAGTGGACTTTCACCACCTAGTTAATCGCCATGCGTGGCACACCGTAAACAAGGCTGCCCGGAGGCAGCCTTGTTTTGTATTTTATTGAGCGCATGTTCTTCGTTAATTTAAGATAACCTGAAAGAACTTAGCTTTAATGAATTTTTCTTGATTTAATAATTACTTTTTTTCCAAGACCGCAAAGTAATTTCCTTCATTATCGGCAAAGTTAAAGACTCTTCCAGAAGGCATATTGACAAGTTCTCCGACTGTGATATTTTTAGCCTTAAAATCAGTATATAATTCATCGAGATTTTCCGAGAAAAACAATATCGAAGGTGTATGGAGATTTAATTGAGGCTGCATTTTAGCAATGAGCTCCTTATTATGGAGTACTATACTTGTTGCCGCCAGGTTTGTTGGAGCAATTTCAATCCATCTCATAAATTCGTTTTTTTCCTCAGCAACAAAGCTAAACCCTGCTTTTTCTGTCCAAAACTTCAATGACTCATCTTGGTTATTCACATACAACATAATTTGACCAACTTTATTAATCATTTTCGTATCTCCATTTCTATTCATTTGGCATATTTTCATTTATTGTTGAACATTCCATTATTCTGTTTCATATTAAAAATTATACAGCATTTAACAATGTTCTTCTGCATTTCTCTGATGTCTATTGAGCTATAGTACCTCGCGAGTTGAAAAGCCTATTGTGCTTCTTAAGCTCACTTTGAAAGAGAACTACCCTTGATTTCCCACTCACTTTTAGTAAGTTTGTAATAATTATAGCTCTCGTTATTAATTTCGATCATACTTTGGAAATTTAAACTGCATTTTTGAATTACTCTATTTGATGGTACGTTAGGTAAAAGAGCTATAGCACTAAGAACTTCGACGTTCGTATTCCCAAATAAATATTTGATAATCCCTTGTGCAGCTTGGGTAGTATAACCCTTACCTCTATGATCCTTTGATATTGCATACATGATTTCTCTGTTTGGAGGTGGCAATTCGTCTTTTATTCCCGTACGGCACCAACCAATAAATTCACCCGACTCTTTTAATATAATTCCCAAACGAAGACCGAGTTCATCAATGTCCCCACCTTCAGATACAGCATGTAGAAATTGTTTGTTCTCTTTAATTTCGTAATTTATAAACCAATCTTCCCGTTGTTCTTTGGATACGTTCCAACCTGGCAAATATTCATGTATTTCAGGTTGCCAGGTTAGAGAGTGAAACCTTTCTAAATCATCAATGATGAATTCTCTTAAAATAATATCCTTACAATCAATCGTAAAAATGTTTTCTTCCGAAGTGGCATCAGTACTTGTATTCTTCATATATCTCCCTTTTACATATCTAACAAATTGTTTTACTACATATAATAGCAAACTCAAGGAGATCATTATTGGTAAAGATTAATTATTGCTAAATTCTCCTGCCCGCTATCTGCACCAGAAAATGATTAAAACCAATGTCATACAGGGCCTGTCCCTTTCACTTTCTGATAGGGTTGATTCCTCCTTACAAGAGTAAGAATTGTGTAACCATATCGGAATATGATTGCTGCTTTTAGGCTTGCTTTGGTTTTTGTATGCACCAGTTGCTCATACAACGTTGACCAGCCACATGTACGGTCTTTATCGGTTCGAACAGCATCCCGCGCAACGATTCTGTCATGTTCATCATCATGCTTTCATTAACCAAAAAGCGAGTGCTTCCATCGGGCAGCCTATAGCGCTCATTGCCGAGCGGCTTCACACTGGATTCCATGCCAATCGAGGAAGCAAGACGTATAAATAAAAAGCCGCCTGGCTTAAGCACCCGCCACAACTCTAGGATCATTCGGAGGAAATGCTCCTCATTCTCAGCAAAATGCAGAACAGCATTGCTGATGATAAAATCAAAGCTGTCATTGGCAAAACTCATGTTCTCAAGAGTTTCCACACGCGCCCGCTCATCGGACCATGCAGGAGCCAACTGCTGCCCGAGCCTCCGCACAACGCCGATCGCTTCCTCGGATTGGTCTACAGCAAACACGTCATACCCGCTGCGCAGCAGATACACGAGGTTGCGTCCTTTGCCGCAGCCTGCGTCAAGAATGCGCATTCCTGGGGAAATCCTCCCTTTTAACAGCTGATCAAATACATAGATATCTATATTCCCTAATTGCTCCAAAAGGTTCATTGCTGTCTTCAACTCGCTTCCCTTATCCTCATCGTTGTTTTCTATGCAGTAACTCAATTAATACCTACTTGTACATTCTCATCTTCAGGAAATTGAAGCCGGTAAAGTATATTCTCCACTACAATGCGATCACCTTCTCATTAATGATAGATCATCAATTGGAAGGTTGACAAAAATATCAGCAATTTCGAACAAAAGAATCGTGAATGACATAGTTCCACTGAGAAAAGCAAACCGTAAACGTTGATTCCAAGCTATTCTGGGCAGCTTGCCATGTCAATACCACAGCTCGTGCTCTCTACGCCGCAAAAAAAACTAATTCTCATTAATTTTTCATGTGAAGCATTTAGAATAACAAGTACGAGGAAGATAATGGATTTATTCATGGAATATTCTCCACATGTTGCCCCCTTCTCCTTCTCCATACTCACAATTTAACACTACAGGAGAGAAAGTTATCCCAGCAAACTCGCCGGCTAATTCGAGTAATTGATGAAATGGGATGTGGCTGGCAATTATGGAGCGTATTTAAAAACTCTTAAAAGGAGGAATGGAAATGGTCAAAACAAATGAGACAAAAACCGTGTTAAGTAAAGTTCCCGAAGTCACTCTTTATTTCTGGATCATAAAAGTCTTATGTACTACAGTCGGTGAGACTGCAGCTGATTTCCTGAACGTCAATCTCGGATTTGGTCTGACGGGTACCTCGATTGTCATGGGAGCCTTGTTACTAGTTGCGCTATTCCTTCAGTTTAAGACAAAGAAATACATTCCGGGCGTTTATTGGTTGACGGTATTCTTAATCAGCATCTTTGGAACACTTGTTACAGACAATCTGACTGACAACTTGGGTATCCCTCTAGAAGTGAGCGCTATTGTTTTCACTGTAGTCTTGGTGTTGACCTTTGCCTTATGGTACATCAAGGAGAAAACGCTCTCTATCCATTCTATATTCACAATACGTAGGGAAGTCTTTTATTGGTTAACAATCCTTTTCACATTTGCACTTGGTACGGCGGCTGGAGACCTAATGGCAGAGAGCCTCGGCTTTGGTTACTTAGCTACAGCTCTCATAGTTTGTGCGGTAATTGCCTCCATGACAGTCGCATGGCGACTGGGGCTTGATTCTGTATTAGCTTTTTGGATTGCTTATATCATGACGCGACCTTTAGGTGCATCGGTGGGCGACCTTCTTTCACAATCGCAAAATAACGGCGGTTTGGGGCTAGGTGCAACTGTAACAAGCGCAATATTCATATTGGCGATATTGTTGATCGTCATTTTCCTATCTGTCTCCAAACGAGATTTAATTGCTACATCAAGAAATGCAGTCACGGACACAAAACGAAATGCCGTTTTCTGGCAAACTGCTGTAGTTGTAGGTGTATTGGTGCTCGCGGCAGGAACAGGCTATTTTTGGCGTCATGCAACGGTCCTAAATGCCTCCCAACAAGGAGATTCGTCTGGCACTGTTACGCAAGCCTTCCCGCAAGCTGATATAACTAATTTCCGGAAAATTACCGAAGATACGCAAAGTCTAGTGCAAGCAGGGAATTTGTCGGGAGCAAAGTCACGCGTCAGTGATTTGGAGACTGCTTGGGATACCGCTGAGGCTCGGCTCAAACCCATAAACAAGACGAAGTGGACAGAAATCGACAACTCGGTAGATAAGGTATTGAGACAGCTACGCGCTGCACATCAAGACGCTGAAGCGTGTAAAACGGCGCTGGAATCGCTACTAACCGTACTTAACTAATTCACTCAAGCCGGTAACCCAGGGTTATAGAGGTTATCGGTTTTTCTATGCGCTAGACCCGGATAGGCCATTATTTCAACTTTTATTATCTGCTTCATCTTTCTTAAAATCAAAAATAATTAAAATGATCGTAACTATATAAGTTAAATTAATGAATCCCGCATGCCTGAGGAATAGCTAGAGCATACATTGTTCAGTAGAAGGTACAACGAAAAGGAAATTCCTGCAATCGTGCAGGCTTTTTTAATCGAAATGGCTTATTCATGAGGAATTCCTGCAAAAGTGCAGGAATTCGCACGGATTATGGACCCAACTCAAACGGGAGCGGAGAAAACATGTAGATTCGCATGAATGTAATCACGCGAATCGATGCGGAGAAAAAAAGATATACAATTGCAGTAATTTTTATCATTTTCTTCACACTCCTTGCTTTGGAATAAATCCTTTCCATTGCAACGAGAACCATTAGTTCAACATATATAGAAATAAAAATACACAAATGTATGATCCAATCTCTATTTTAAGCCAACCTAAGTAACCACTATCAAAAATCATATAAACGATTGTAAGAGTAAAACATAATAATGGTAAATATTTAAAAATAAATTTATTAGAAATGCAAACAATAAAGGGATTGGCAAATTAGTGATAGTACCATTTTTATCTAGTACCAATGCTGAATATGTACAAGAACCTGTCGTTTGAAAGAATTTTTGATTCATGTAGATGTAGTGTACTCAATTAGGATCAAAAGGGCTGCCATGCGGCAGCCCTTTGCAAGTAAGCTTTTTGATCTGAGCAGATATTTAATGTCATTAATCTTCTCGAATTTTCTTCAATTCATCAATGATATCTTGAGGCTCCACTCGCTTCATGAAGTCCGGGTTTACGTTGGCATGTCGGACAATGCCTTGCTTGTCGATCATGTACGTCGCCGGAATTGGCAGCACCCAGCGGTCAGTTTCATTAAACGCGGCGAGATCCCGTCCAAGCGTATATGTGAAAGTATTTTGAAGGTATTCGGGTAATTCAAACAAAATGTTATAGCTGTCGGCGACACAGCCTTTTGGATCACTCAGTACGTGGAAGGTTAGCTGTTCTTTTTCAATCTGGGAAAGCGAGTTGTCGGGGCTTTGCGGAGAGATCGCAATCAGTTGGCCACCGTTTTCTTGAATCTCCGACAGAATTTGCTCATAAGCCCTAAGCTGTATATTGCAGAATGGACACCAGCTCCCCCGGTAGAAGATTAGAACAACCGTACACTTGGCAAGTTCTTCATACAGGGTTACTTGCTCGCCGAGCGGATTGGTCAACGTAAAATTCGGGGCTTTGTCCCCTTAATTCAAACCGAAAACGATACCAGATTGCAGTTGCTCCTTTATGTGGCGAAAAATCTCCACTTGGGCCTCTGCGGGCACTTTAGCGATAAAGTTAGCCTTTGCTTGTTCCAATTGTTCTTTAACCGACATGATACAACTCCTTTTTGATTCAAATTATGAGTTGTCCAATAAAACCGAACATCTTATAAAGCTTTTCGAGCAATTGATATTATTCCGAAAAATAAAAGATACCAATCGGTATCTAATATTTTATCACACATCCAGTAAATGACAAGGGTGTAATTGGATATATTGAACTTAAACAACAAAAAAAGCTTGATAAATCAAGCTTTTCAGTGCATCAGCAAGTTTAATTAGAGTTCAATGATTTTTGTTGCAATATTATTGCAAAATTCCCTGTCATGCTCGACAAAAACAATAGTTGGTGAGTATTCCAACAGTAAGGCTTCAATTTGCATGCGAGAAATAATATCAATAAAATTAAGTGGTTCATCCCAAACATGCAAATGAACTTTCTCACTAAGACTTTTTGCAATCAGCACTTTCTTCTTTTGCCCCCCGCTAAATGCTGAAATATCCTTTTCAAATTGAACTCTAGAAAAATCAAGCTTTCTTAAAATGGATTTAAAAAGGCTTTCATCAATCCTGTTGTTTGCAGCATAATCAGATAAATTGCCTTGAAGATGGGATGTGTCCTGTGATACATAGGATATTTCTAACTGACGATCCTTCCTGAAAGTGCCTGTATAGTTTATATCCTCACCACAAATAAGTTTGATAATACTAGATTTTCCGGAGCCATTTTTACCTGAAAGAGCAATTCGCTCACCTTGCTCAATCATAAAACTTATATCTACACAAACCGTCTTCTCACCGTAATAAAGCGAAACATGATCAAGTTCAGCAAGTTGGTTTTTATGAAAAACGAGTTGCGAAATTTCTAGGCTGTCAGAGTTTTCTATATTTTTAAGGAGTTTAGACTTTTCATTAATAGCAGATTGCTGTCTTTGCTCTATTGCTTTAGAGCGTTTCATCATTTTAGCAGCCTTGTGGCCAATATATCCTTTATCTACCTTTGAACCGGAATTTCTTGTTCCATTTTTTGTCTTTTCCACTTCATGTGACCAGTTTCCCGTCCGTTTTGCAGAATCCGACAAGCGTTTAATATCTTTTCTAAGCTTTTCATTCTCTGCAAGCTCAAAATTATCTTGTCTTTTTTTATTTTCCCACCAACTAGAAAAATTACCTTTTTGAATTTCAATAGTGGTCTTATTGATTGAAAGTATGTGATCTACACAGTTATCAAGAAATGATCTATCGTGAGATACCAAAATATAGCCACTTTTGGTATTCAGATAATCACTGACAAGTTTTCTGGCATTCATGTCAAGATGATTCGTTGGTTCATCGATCAGCAGAAAACTATTTTCCTTAATAAATAATGTAGCCAGTAACACTTTTGTTTGCTCTCCATTAGATAATGAATCAAAAGACCGATATAAAACATCTTCTGAAACCTTAAGTAATGAAAGTTCACGCATTAATTTCCAGTGAAGATAGTCTGGAAAAATGTCACTGATGACGTCAAGGGTGTTATTTTCTTTATTTTCAATATGAAAAGGGAAATATTCAAAACTGACTTGAGCAGAAATATTTCCGCTGTATTCGTATTTACCTAGCAACAAATTGAGAAAGGTTGTCTTCCCTCTACCGTTTCTTCCCGTAAATCCTAATTTCCAATCGGTATCAATTTGAAAATTTACATGTTCAAATATATAATCGTAGCTGCCCTCATAAGCAAATGACAGGTTTGTAACATTTATTAATGACATGATCGTATCCTCCTGTATGACAAATATAAAAGCTACAAGAAAGTTACTTTCTTGTAGCTCAAATAAATACAGCAAATCTAACCCCATATAGAGTTAAATAAGGATATATCGATTGAGTGAAAAGAACCAGTAACTTTCTTGCTAATAAAAAATAAAACACGCGAAAATCTCGCTATCATTGTTTTATTATTTTTATAATCAGCAAGAAAAAATTACATTATTCTTTTCAACTCCAATCATTAATTTAGTAACATAATAACACACCATGTTTTCAAAAACAATACCAAGCCTTAGGATGCAGCTCCAAAGAGTAATGCACCTATAGCTCCGGAATATTCACCCTTCTCAACGAATATGGGTAAAGCTCCTCTAAGAATCGTGTAACTTTTTACTGTCTCTTTAAGTAGATCATTTTGAATAAACGTGGAGCCAATAAAAACAACAGATGTCACACCAAACTTTTGACCCGCAAGAACACTAGTCGTTGCTACGGTTTCCCCTACAAGTCCTACTACTGAAGCCAAAAGCTCTTCATGAGTGAACTCTTGCGCAGCAAGTGAATTTAGAATTCTACCAAAATTACTTGCAGTTAAATCTCCTGGGATTGGAGGTTCTGCTCCCTCATAAATGTGACTCACTTTCAAATCGATTCGATCTCGAGTTCCCTTGGATGCTAAATGAACGATCGTTTTATAATCGGTTTGACCCGTAAGTAAACGAGCTAATCCTAATAATGTTCCGCCCCCAACCCCAGATCCTCCGATACGTTCATGTTTACTTTTGCCAACTCGGTGAATTGAAGTTCCGGTACCAACATTCGTAAGTACATATTCTTCTAGTGAAGGATCGCATTTATTAAGCAGATACTGTGTTCCTAGACATGTTGCCTCAAACTCAACCATGTGTAAAGGTTTTCGTTTCATGAATGATTCAAATAATGAAGCTTTGCCACCGGTAAGGCATATATGTTCAGCATCCAAACTATTAATCTTCGTAGCTACGTTTTCTAATTGGGCAACAGGAAATTTACAATAATTCCAAACATTATTTTCCATACTTGCAACTTTGATTAACGTACCACCTACATCAATACCAATATTCATAATTGCTATGCACTCCTCTATGCAAAAGCTAACCATTTTCTTTGACATAGGGATGTCAAATGATGGTTGTTTCTTTATCAAGAATCAATCATAACCGCTTGTTATTCATATAGCAATGACCCGCTAGCACAAAAGGCTGCACGCAGCAGCCTCGATGTTTGGTATTTTGTTATTTTTCGTTAGCGTTGAATCACCTAGATAAAGAATTGTCATAAAAGGCTTGATGAGATGACAGACATTTTAGCATGGGATTGCGGTAAAAAGGGATTTATTATTGCAAGGCTAATCATCCATAACACATATTTACTGATTTTCCTCATAGCGTAACTCCATTTGAAGGTTTAAGCATACTATACCCAGAATCATATCTTCCTTAAATATGAAACTTTTTCCTTTTTTTGGCGTTTAATTCATTGTTCCGTATGATCAGTTAAAGGAGAATGATCCTCGATGAGACGAAAATCAACAGCAGTGCTAGCGTTGACCCTAGGGTCGGCGTTCGTTTTTAATCCTTTTGTCCTTAGCAAAGTGCACTCGCAGGAGTTAAACGTCGGAGCGGTTATCGGAAGTGTAGGATCGACAGATATACGCGCATTCGTAAATGGAGCTGAGATCCGATCGATGAATATCGACGGCAATACAGCTATTTTCGTGGAGGATTTGCGTGGCCACGGATTTGACATCGCGTGGGAGCCTGTCATGCGACAGGTCTCCATTTTACCTGACTCCGTTAAATCGCTGCCTTCTACAGACGTATCAGACAACGGCCTTACCCGAGTAGGAGCTGGATCCATCATTGCCGACGTTCTGGCTACAGATATTCGCACATTTGCGTTAGGAAATGAAGTTCCATCTTACAATGTAGGAGGAAAAACTGCGGTGTTCCTGCAGGATCTTACACCACTTCTCGGTAGCCTGGATTGGAATGAGAAGTCGCGTACCGTCACATTCAACGAGAAGATAACCACAGCTTTAAACCCTCAGGCGGCTCGAAGAGCATCGTATCCCTTGCAGGTGGAACAAGTATCGAGCAAGAGGCTATCTATTCAATTTACAGATGACGGGATGTTCCTTGAGAATAATCGTATCGGCTTCGAGCAAGAGGGACGTGCCATGTTGTCCTTAGAAAAAATGGCAAAATTGCTGAACTACCAGTCGGAAGTCGCGGATAACGGACTTTATATGTATAACAATACTTATGGCTTTCAAATCGCTCCGAATATGGAGACGGAATATTTATTCTGGTTCAACAGTAAAGTCAGCGAAGGAAAGCTAACCTTTCCTGCTATTGAGCGGGATGGGGAACTTTATGTGTCAGAGTACGATTTGAAGCAATTATTCGGTTATACCGGAAACTGGGATTCGGACAAACGGAGACTGGATATCGATTATGCCAATTTCCTCGTAAAAGATTTCGGTATCTCGGAGCACACAGACAATTATTGGTATTCGATGAAGGGCCTTCTAGTCGTACCGAATACCATGGATTGCCGAATTTATCACTGACTGTGACAAGAGGTGGATCGACTAACGTAGGAAACTCATCTACGTCGATAATGGAGCCGACAAACAACAGGTGGAACGTCCACATATCAATTTTCTTCTGCGGTTATTCTTGACTTGGGTGATAATCGAAATCAAGGTTGAGTATCACATCGGCAAACGCATTTTATTTAGTAAAACGTTCGTCAATCAACTAAAACCTGCGTTGCTGAATCCCGTCATCAATTACAATGACTTGTCTCAAGGGTTGGGTGAATTCAGCTCAATTACCTTGGAAACGCCGGCATCCGGCCTAATTAGAACCGAGAATGGTAAGGTAGCGCTCAAAGGAACTGTAACCAAAGCGCTTGGCACTAGATTACTTGCTGTTATTGAGAAGGAAGACGGTGACAGTTGGATCGATCCAGAGACGGTTCAGGTTCCTTTTGATGCAGGACGTTTTGCGTCGGAGCTGTCGCTTGTTCACGGAACCGGAAGATATCGAGTTACACTTCGCTCCCCTTTGTCCATTCCCGCTCCACGACAGAACAACCCCTACATTGATGTTGCTCGTTATTATATCGATTACAAGATGAGCCTGCCAAACATTGTCGGTATGCAAGGTCCGGAAGGATTCAGTTCGCGAGACTGGAAGCTCATACATACCTCGGATACAGGTCAAACGTGGGAAATCGTCATTCCCGATGGAATAAGCGAAAAAGATCATCTAATTGCAGCCAATTTTAATGATGGATATTGGGGATATACAGTTTACCTCACAAGTGAACAACAGCCGAAACTCGTAGTCTGCCATCAGCTCTATGGAGGAGGCTGGGAAACGGCAACCCTACCTACGCTTGAGGCCTGGGAAACTTCCCTTGTTGTGACTTCGTACATAGCGAATTTATATTATGATCCGATTTATGTCATGCTCACCTCCTCTTCAAGTGCTGATCAAATGTTGAAATCACTTTACCGCTCCGATGACCGAGGAAAAACATGGAAACGTGTAGGCAATCTAAACATAGACATCGGAAGTGGCAATCCGACCGGCATCAGCTTCCGTAAAGAGAAGGAAGGTTGGATTACCGCGATGTATCACGGACAAAACTATTTGCCACTCTACCGTACCAAAGACGGTGGGCAGACATGGTCCGTTCAACAAGTCGACATCCCTTCCGATTTGCAAAAGGTTCCTGTCAGCGCCTACGCACCCATCTTCGATCAGGAAAACGATCATCACGGTCTCTTCATTGCGGAGTTCGTTCAGGATGGAGAAAAAACGTATATCCCTTTTGAAACAAGGGATGCCGGAGATTCGTGGACACCGCTTAAATTCCGACTTCATCATGTGCAAGATATTCCGGTATTCCATTTCGATAACCTGATAATGGGTAGAGCTATTTCCAAGGACGGCAAAACGATCTACTTGATGGATACATATAACCATGATGACTGGCAGACAATCAAACCAAATATTTCGTTGCAAAATGCTTCGCAATTCTTCCTAGGCATGGATGGCTACGGATGGGTGCTTTTGAACGGCAGCATCATGGTCACGCACGACGGTGGAAGAACATGGAACGAGCCAAACAGACCATAGTCGAATAGTAGGAGGAATGTAAATTACTGGGTTCTACCAATCTCTGATGATTTTAAACCAGGGATTCAATCTTTTCAAAGTCTGATTGCTTCTGCTAAACAACAGGATGAAACACAAATCCAGTCTACTCTTTCACAATTGCCATCAGAGAAACTTGATCTTCTTCTTTTGGAATTTATGAAGCATGTATACAACTATGATCAGAAGGCTTGCTCCTATCTGTATCCGTATATTTTAAATACTCAACTTTCGCACCTACGAAAAGCTAGTTGAGCCTTATGGTTGCAAGGGTTAATGGAGAAATTTTGCTCATCTTGACAGAAAAACACCCTCTTTGT
>NZ_VRTT01000131.1 GCF_008017805.1 Paenibacillus sp. N3.4
GAACGCTTTTGGCGAAGTTTGAAATACAATGAAATCTATCTCAACGATTATAACAGCCCACGCGAGACCCGCAATGGCATCAGTAGCTACATTCATCTTTCTAGCTTATTAATTGGTTTAGACCAATTTTCAAGTCCTTCCATTGCTTTTTCTAAGTCATCCATATTATCAACATCTAATGTGTTATCAAATTTTCCTGAAAGTATTTTTCTAATGTTGGCAAGCTTATGAGTTACTCCCCATTCGTCAATAAAACGAGTTGTTTCCCTTTCATATTCATGTCTATACTTCTCTTCTCCATACTCCTGAATTTTCGTACCATAATAAGATCCAATTTTATGTAAAGATACTAGAATGATTTCAATTTCCTTAAGCACCTCAATGACTTCATCACCCGAGTAGGTTAATTGCTTGTTTGACTCTAACATTGATTTCCTCCTTAAAAAACTTCTCGAAATTTCCTTATCTGAGATAAATTCGAGAAGAGATTCAACTATCCTGCCCGTTACTTGAATGAAGGGTACCTCGCGGCAGCCCTTTTGATATTGAACTATTGTTTCCCGTTAGCGTAATCCCCAATGTTCTCGAAGCAAGAAATAATATATCAACTGGTCTCTTAATTCTATTTCTCTTTCAAAATTTAGTTTTCGAAGTAAGTTTATTGATCTATCATTTTCTTGCTCCACCGTAGCTTCAATTATATTCAAGCTCATCTCTTTGAAACCAAACTCTATTACAGGCTTCAATGCTTCTTGCATAATTCCTTTTCCCCAATATCCTCTTGCTAGATCAAACCCGATTTCAGCTCTAGGTTGTTCTCCCTGAAACCAGCAATGGAAGCCACAAGTTCCAATAAACTCAGCATCACTCTTGCTATAAATCCCCCAGCGACAACCCGAATCATCTATGTGAAATCTTATGATTTCTTCAGCTTCGTTTCTATCTTTACATGGACTTATATCCATAAATCTTGTAACATTCTCATCTGAAAAGTGATTAAAGACGGATTCGATGTCGTCTAAAGTAAGAATAGCCAGTTTCAACCTGTCTGTCTCAATATCAGGAAATATAAGATTTGAATTGGACAATCTTTTGCCCTCCATTAAGTAAATCTTGTTATCTAAATAATACCATATATTGGAACTTACCTGGCGATTTACTTCAACGGACAACGGCAGCCGATAGTATGCCGGCTGCCGTCGTGTTGTGATTGAACTATCTATAGTTTTGCGTTAGTTCAGGCTATGTAACCAGATGTGACCATCCAGGGTTGGTCTTCATTTCATAGATTTTTTGGAGAGTATGGACTTGCTTCTTCTTCTCGTCATCAGCCTCTGTGTGGAGATACCCGTCTACAAGCCTGTACCCGAATACGAGAAGAATTATCTCATAGACACAATGATCGGCGATTCGGGATACATGTGCATACTCCGAAAAGCCTTTGTAATACGCGGGGACGCATCGCTGGTAGTATTCGACCATGTGATCGATATCCGGTTCATCCGCGATCAGGCTTGCGAGATCCTCGCCCAGGTAGCCCCATCCGCTGGTATCCCAGTCGATGAGCGCGATATTCCCTTCAGCATAGATCAGGTTGGTTACCCAGAAGTCCCGGTGGCATAGCACGAGGGGCAATTTTTCGATACGGGCGAATATCTCGTCTGCTTGTTCATCGATGTCGATGAGCATTTGCCGCACGTGCAGCGGGAATTCGCAGTCCTCCGAGCGTATATAATCGTAGACGACCGGCCATGACCGATAATGCAGGTACGTATTCTTCATGAGATCCGCATGGCTCAGGTTGGTCAGGCTCTGCAGCACGGCGGGCTGCTCCGCATACAACTTGCCTTGAAAGCGCCCTAACTCCAGCGCGGCCTTTTCATACATGTCACCGGTCAAGTCTAAACCGGTTACGCCATCGATATATTCCAGCCACAGCTGGTATTCATTTTCTTCGGCATTGAGCTCGGCGTGATAACATGTCGGCCAGCGGAGGGCTTGCGAGAACGTCGCTCCCAAGTCAGACGAATAGAGATCATATTCCCGACGCCATGAGCCCGGATCGCCGTAACGCTCCCATTTATTCTGGATTTTCAGCACTATACGGTACGGCAATCTTTTGCCATCCACGCTTTCGGCGATCCCCGTTACTAGGTACACATTTCCCACAGTTCCGCCCTGTAACGGCATAGTTTGGCAGTCGGCAGAGATGATATCCGTCTTGAACCGTTGGTTTAAAGCGTAAATCAGCTTTTCAAGTTCAATATTCATTTATTCCTCCGTTTTCTCCGTTTGCTTACTCCACATGGCGAGAGTTTTGTTTCGAGTTCTCTTGTCGATGAGGTAGCTCGTATTATCCTGGATATACTCGTTATCATGCTGCGGGGCATAGAAACCCATCTATTGAGAAGACGACAGCCGTTAAACCAGCTGCTTAGATGATTATATCAAATGTAATCCCTAATTTTGGGAAGACTTTAGTTATAACTATTCTGCCCTTTAGTTTAATCGTAAAGAAGCGACC
Source organism: Paenibacillus sp. N3.4 (assembly GCF_008017805.1). Lineage (GTDB taxonomy): Bacteria > Bacillota > Bacilli > Paenibacillales > NBRC-103111 > Paenibacillus_E. The sequence continues at coordinate 2,525 of NZ_VRTT01000131.1, forward strand.
TTTTCTACAAGTCTTCGGTTCTTATCATTGGGTTTTGACAAGAATCCTTATCTCATAAACAAAAAGCCGCGATATACGCGGCAATGTTACATCTGAATATCTATTACAATCTTAGCAATTATGGATTTTTATGCCACGCTCAAGTGTTATATAAGTTATATTGATCCTCACTCACTTTTTCCATCCATTCAACGGCCTTTCCGTCAAGCCGTTCTTGAATGGCTGTATGCGTCATTGCTGTGGTAGGCGAAGCGCCATGCCAATGTTTCTCGCCAGGCGGAAACCAAACCACGTCACCGGGACTAATTTCCTCGATTTGACCTCCCCAGCGTTGAACTCGCCCTTTGCCAGCCGTTACGATTAGCGTTTGCCCTAGTGGATGCGTATGCCATGCAGTTCGTGCACCTGGCTCGAACGTTACGCTGGCTCCAGCTACGCGTGCAGGCTCCGCTGCTTCAAACAGTTGATCGATGCGAACCGTGCCTGTAAAATAATCCGATGGTCCTTTACCTGAAGGTTGCGACCCAACTCTTTTAATTTCCATTTTCTAAATCCCTCCGTTGGTTAAGCATTTGTTCCAGCTTTTTTGATTCCATCGCTTTGAGTCACTACCTTCCTAATGAGGACGATATAGGAAACGACGGCCAATATACTGGTAGTAATCATAATGATTCCGAATGGGACGGCTGAATGCTCTCCCGCTATTCCCACAAGTGGGGATGTAACTGCGCCTAACGCATACTTCAAGGTGCCTAGCACAGCAGACGCGCTTCCCGCAATTTGTCCATGCGATTGCATCGCTAAGGTAAAAGAAACTGGTCCTATGATACCAATGGATACAGCAAATAAGAAGGTTGATACAAATATCGCCGATAATGACCCCTTAGAGAGAACTGTGATAAGGATAGCGGAACTCGAGATAAAGGAAAGCCATAATCCAATCCGAAATATACTGCCTTCCGTTAGCCGACCTGCCACTCGTTTGACAACTTGCGATCCAATCATAATAGCCAGACCATTCATGGCAAACAGAATCGAGAACATTTGCGGTGACAACTCGAAAATGTTCTGATAGATAAACGGAGTACCGGCAACAAAGGCAAAGACACCAGCGAACAAAATACCATTTACTAGGGCATATCCCATAAATATTCGATCCTGAAACAGACGATTGTAATTTTTCATAAATGCTATAAAATTGCCAGTGACCCGATGTTTTGCAGGTAAGCTTTCTTCTAATCCCCATGTTGTGATCCCCGTTAATAGTATTCCTAATAACCCCAGAAAAACAAACACGCCAACCCAAGAACTGAATGAAGTGACTGCACTTCCGGCATTTGGGGAAACTAATGGAGCGACATTACTGATCATCGTAAGCAGAGAAATAAATTTCGTCAATTCGACTCCGCTATATTTGTCACGCGCAATCGCACCTGAAATCACGATGCCTGCTGACGCGGCAACCCCTTGGATAAATCGTAAAAGAATGAAGGATTCAATATTGGGTACAAATGCACAAGCGATTGATGAAACGATATAAAAAATCATGGAGATCAGCAATGGCTTCCGTCTTCCATATTTATCGCTTAAAGGCCCCATTACCATCTGCCCTAAACCTAATCCTAATAAGCTGGCAGTTAAACTCGCTTGAATCATAGATGCATTGCTTTTGAAAACAACCATAATCTGAGGAAGCGATGCAAGATACATATCGACCGTAAATGGCCCCAATGCGGAAAAGGCAGCTAGAATTAGGGCTAAACGAAGAGATTGCTTTTTAAGTTTATCGTTCATTCGTCTATAAAGTGGAGATGTCGATAACAAATCGGTAACGTACGTCACTCCGTAGAATTCGTTCATACGCTTCGTCAACTTGATCGGCACGGATGACCTCGATTTGAGGCTTAATCCCATGCGCGGCAGCATAATCAAGCATCTCCTGCGTTTCTAGAAGTCCGCCTACTAAGGAACCCGAAATACTACGACGGCTCATGATTAGCGAGAAAACGTTGTATTGACTCGGTTCAGCTGGTGCGCCGACATTAATTAGAGTACCGTCTACGCGAAGCAGTGATAAGTACGCATCGACATCAATTGGCGCGGATACTGTGTTTAGAATCAGATCGAAACGGCCAGCTAACATGGTGAATATTTCAGGGTCAAGTGTTGAAAAATAATGATCCGCGCCAATGCTGAGCGCTTCATTCTCCTTACCTTTTGCCCGGCTTAAGACTGAAACTTCCGCACCCATCGCATGCGCAAACTGTATGGCAACGTGGCGAGACCACCCATTCCCAGAATGGCTACCTTTTTTCCCGGACTTGCTTTCCAGCGTTTTAAAGGGGAATACGTCGTAATGCCGGCACATAATAGCGGACTGGCTACATCTAACTCCATACGATCCGGAATATGAACAACGAATCTTTCGGTAACTACAATATTTTGGCTGTAACCACCATAGGTTGGATTAGCCTCATAGTCCAAGGAGTTGTAGGTGGCTACAAAACCTTTTGAACAATGCTGCTCTTCTCCTTGGAGGCAGTACTCGCACTCTCCGCAAGAGTCCACATAGCAGCCTACGCCAACACGGTCACCTACAGCAAATTTTGTTACCTTCTCCCCTACTGCCTTTACAATCCCGGCAATTTCATGACCAGGCACCATAGGGAAAATGCCGCCGGCCCAATCCCCGTGTGCACTATGAATATCGGAATGGCAAATGCCGCTAAACTTAATATCAATCGACACGTCATCTGGTCGCAATTGTCTTCTTTCAATTGTTGCTTTTTCAAATGGTGCTTTGGCAGCTGAAACACTCAGAACGTGTGTTTTGCACATGGCGTAGTCTCCTTCTCTATAAATCAAAATGTGTTAATTAATCAAAATGATTTGATTAGTCAACTTCTGTCTATTATTATTTAACTATGATAGTAATTTCAATGGTTAAAAAAACTTGATGTGTTGATATATCAACACATCAGCTGAAGTTGTTAAGTATTTTAGAAAGTTTGGTGAGTATACGATGGCTAAAGTGGACCGAAGAATTCTTAAAACACAGGAATCTTTGAAAAATGCTGTTATTGAACTGATGACTGAAAAAAATTTCGATGAAATAACCATTCAGGATATTGCAGACAGGGCAAACCTAAATCGCGGAACAATTTATCTTCATTATCAAGACAAATTTGATTTATTGGACAAACTGATAGAAACTCACCTTAATGAATTAGGAGAGATGGATGAATGGGCCTGTAAGATGGATTGGAACGAGGCTCTAGTACCTTATTTTGAATATTTTGAGAAGAACTATTTATTTTTTTCAACGATGTTAGCCAGTACAGGGGTTCCGTCAGCGTTTAGAACTCGACTTCTTGCTTCTTTTATTGAAGGTTTCAAGAATGAGATTGACAGAGAAAGCGGAAGAAATACGGATTTAATTGACGATGTCATGCTGCAATATGCGGGTACTGCTTATGTAGGTGTAATTGAATGGTGGATCAGAAACGGGATGCCCTATCCGCCTCAAGTAATGGCTAAACAAGTTGGTACCTTGTTAGGAAGAAGCCTGTAGTCGATTTATACTTAGAAATGCATTCAGCTAAATTAACTCTTTTTCAATTTTTAATAATTTACCACCTGGGCTTGTAATTAGGTAGACAATTAGCGTAATCTGCCAGTTACTTCAATAAACGGCAGCCGATCATAGACCAGCTGCCGTCATCTCGTGGTTGAACTATCGTTCCCTGTTAGCGTAATGATCCTTCTAATTCATTGATGCGTCTGTTTACCTCTAACCAATTAGAAGCACGATAAACCAAATCAATGTTCACGGAGGTATTATACGGCTGTTCAAACAAAATAACTGGTATATTCTTATCGGCAAATTCTTTTGCATAATGAGGGGCATCATCAATTAACACACTTATCTCGGAGTCTATACATTCCTGGAGCTTGTTCTCAGTGAAAGCTATACTATGGTATCTAATCCCATTATGTCTAAGCCAATCAATTGTAACATCCCGAAAAAGTAAAGGACGAGCAGTAATAATTGAAATTTGATGACCAGTAAATAATTCCTGTAATACTTCCACTGCCATGGGAAAAGCCGACGAGTACCAATGAATATCGTGACCGTATTAATGATAAACTTTTTCACGCTCAGTATTGTCCCACCCATACAAACGGAAAAAATAAAAATCGTTAACATCTTCAGGAGTAAACGATTGACCAGAAGCTTTATTATAAAAGTGCAAATATGACGAAGTGGCGTCAAGAACTGTATTGTCTAAATCTACTCCAATATGCATTTTCTTTCATCCTCAACTTTTAACAATTTATATACCAAGGTAAGTACAAAACTTATTCAACTATCGTTCTGCGTTAGTTCAGCGAGCAACTAACGTAATGGCTCACCGTAAAAGACATGAAAATGAAGATGTTTTGAGTCTTGATATTTCCCCAAATTTGTCAGCACCCTGCAGGCTCCATGCTCAGACTGTAGATGCGATGCAACCTTTTTAACAACGTCTATCAACTCAATTAAGAGTTCATTATCGCTTTGTTCCAGTGTAAGAATAGACGAAATATGCTTCTTCGGAATTATGAACGGGATAATAAGGGCGAGTGTGATGATATGCAAGCACATTATCAGTTTCCAATACTATTTGCACAGAAGTACGACCACTTAATACCTCATCACAATAAAAATCCTCGGTCAAACTAATCCCCTCCGTATTTTAGTTGAATCCAATATTATCTCATCCATAAATGTGGTATTCTTTCAAATCACAATTCCCTATATGAAAATGATAAAATTCATCGTTGGTCTGCTCATTAAAATAAGCATTAATTACCCTACAGACACCACCATGGGTCACAATTAAGACATTCTGATTTAAATACCTTTCTTTAACTTCATCAAGAACATTAAAAATTCTTTGTGATATTTGTAAAATTGACTCCCCACCTGAAAGCTTATTCGAAAAATGTCTTTTTGCTTCTTTAAAATTTTCGTTGTCGCGACTAGTTCCTTCAAATTCCCCATAGTTTTGCTCAACAAGTCTGCCGTCAATAACAAATTCTATATTAGTCCCTCTTGAAAGTATTTCAGCTGTTTTAACTGCTCTTGACAACGGTGAAGTTAAAATGATGTCGATCTGCTTCTCATGTACTATTTTAGAAAGTTCTTTTGCTTGTTCTTCACCTTTTTCCGTTAGCTGGACATCAGTTATTCCACAAACTCGATTTTCAGAGTTCCATTCTGTCTGGCCATGTCTCACAACATATAGTTTCAAAAAATCATCTCCATAATTTTGAAATAACACACTATATTCATTCGACGGAGAGATTAAAATAATCTGTCCTTTTCAAAGTGACTGCTTTTCACACTGTTTGATGCTTATAGCAGAACTTGTCGTACTTTCTCGTTAGCTTAAGCTTAATTTCACAAAGTGAGTGTCATTTTCTGAATCAACCTTAACAGAAAATCCGATAGATTGATAAAATAAATCTGCAACCGGATTATCAGTCTTTAATACGAGCATCTGATAGTAATTTCTAGCCTCTACAATAACCGAATCCATTAGCATTCGTCCTATTCCGAATCGGCGTACACTTGGTGAGACATAAAGCCGACGAACTCGACCAACTTCTTTGTCACCCGTATGAGGGTCTTGATTTAATCCGCAAATCCCTACAATATCGCCGCTTTTTATAGCGATGAAGAGGGCTTCCCCATACCTGTCAAATTTATTGGTTCCAGCTTCATAGTCGGTCATTAGTCGCTTGAGGTGACGAAATCCTTCACTCGTACTTTCTTCAACCAGTCGCATTAACTTATAGGTCTCTACATGATTAACTTTTGTGATAATAAACTCATTCACTGAACCATCCCCCCAATAAAGTCATCTCCAGTACTCCAATCTCAATTATACAGCTATTGGAAGTATCCTGCGCGTTACTTGAATGAACAAAAAAAGGAGCACCGCGAGTCAGGCTCCTTCACTATCGTTTCTGCGTTAGCTGACTGATTTACTTTTCATCAATTTTTCCAGTTAATATTTTTACTGCTTTTTCAAGTATAGTCTTATCTCGAAAAATCATAAATTTAGTTGAATAATCAGCACAATTTAGAACTGAATAATTCATCACTTCTAATGCTTTGTCTAGTGTCATCCATTTAACAACCATACCCAGTTGCATTTCGCTTTCAGTAAGCATTGTATTACTGACGCTATTGTGTGCTTTTGCTATATAGCAGTAGGAGAACTGCATATAATTATTTCTTTTCTTATGCTCCTCGATATACCCTAATTCATGAATGATTTCAGCCTCATAACCAGTCTCTTCCTTGATTTCACGTAAAAATGCGTCCTCAGTATTTTCGCCTTCATCTACCCCACCACCAGGTAACTTGTAAAGGTTAGTTTTTGACATATACATCATCGCAATGTTCAACATGTTATCAACTAAAACACCCCTTGATCCATATCGAGATATGGTGTCCATAAATTCAGGTACACTATCTAGAATATCACTGTCCGTTATTCTTTTGATCAGTTCCATAAAATCACCTACCTCCTTAAAAGAGCGGGTTTCCCCACTGAATGCTCCATACTTGTTTCCATTATACGTAATTACGATTATTCCTCAGCATAAGGCCATATTCCTTAAGATTCGATATTAAGGTATAAATAAATTTCTCCATTATTTTTCTTAACGACATTGACTGAACCTAAATCTAGATCTCGAAGATCATGACCCCAGATACCGTATCTGCCGTTTGTTTCATTCCTGTTTTTAAGTTTACCTCTCTCCATCACTGGAATTGTTTTAATGCTAGACGTATCTTCTTCTTGATAAATATTATGATATATTTTACTGATCTGATTGATTAATTCTGATCTTAATAATCTGGAGTTATTTATTTCAAACACTTTGGGCTTTTTTAATGGGTAGTCTATGACTATATAAATGCTTTTATAATTTAAAACTACTTCGTCCTTTTTCCTCAATCGTGCCAGTTCATCTTCTGGTGATTCTATACTGATCCAAGGGATTAGTCCATTAGGGAAAGTATCTAAATCCTCTTTATTGGCTTTGACTTCGAATGTAATCTCCTTTAAAAATACTCCATTATTTTCATCAAGCTCATTAGCGTGGTTGATGTAAGAGCCACTTATTAGTGATTTGAATTTCTTAATGTAATCTAACATTGTCATAGGTCTTACTCCTAATTTTATTGTTCTTAGCTATTACCGAAAATCTTTCATAATTCTCTTTAATAACCTGTGAAGTCTATCTGTCAATTGAACTATAGTTACCCGATAGTTGAATAATCTTTAGTCCATTGGATCAGTTGAATTTGTAAATAATCGTTTCCGGCTTCGATTCCAAAGTTGAATGGGATCGGTCAACAGTGAACATCATTAGTTTGCTGTTTGGACTCCAGAATAATTCGCTGCCCGCCACTTGATTGCCGCTTTTGTAGATCATCTTGTTTTCGACCCTCTTCATATCGACCACATGAACCTCATATTTGTCGGGGTAGTGTTTCGTCACGACATAAGTCAGTTTCGATTGATCAAGTGACCAAGTTATACTGTAGAAATATTCCCCTGTCTCCAAATGATCCACTATGGGATTTCCATCTGGATCCAACAGCAAAAGCTCACTTTTCATCCTGTCGGATTGGCTGCCGAACTTCGTCGTTACAACAGCTATCTGATGTCCGTCTGGAGAGGGATAGAATCGATTCACATTCTCATCATATATCGTATGCAGTACAGGATTATCCAGCTGTGACATCTCGATATAACTTAATCCAACAACGCCTACAAAGTACAAGCGTTCGCCTATTTTCGTTACCTGCTTCACGTTGGTATCAAATTGATTTAATGCAGGCATCGGCGTAATCTTCCCCTGCAAATCAATCTGCACGACGCCCCCATCACCTATTCCACCCATATACAATACATGCTCATTATCCAGCCATACGGCGCTGCCAGCAGCTGCCTGATTGGCGATTTCCATCGTCTCTCCGCCATCTCGGCTGATCATCCGATGCTCGGCAACCAGATTCTCGTCTTCCATATGATTCTGCTTCACATAGATATGCCTGCCGTCGGGAGACACCGCATAAATATCGTAGGAAATGCCAGGTTTTTCTCCTCTTACATCTCCGGAGATAATATCCTTAATCCCCATCGTATCTTTATATTTGGGCTCATGATGTTCGTCTGTCCCGACTTTCACTGATTGCACAAACTCTATCTCATGATCGGAGATCCAGCCGGTACCATGGATTCCCTCCAATCGACTGGTAGTCCAGCTATTCGATGAATCCAAGACAATGTCAGTGTTTTCTTCCAATGCGTTCTTAGTCGCAACCTGGGATTTTTCAGTCACACACGAACTCAACAGTATAGCCATAACCGCCAAACAAACGAGCTGCTTCATCTTTGGCTGTACTCCTTCTGTTCCTCTTTTCTTTTACTTTCCATTGACCACTATTCCCTAATGCGTCTCCCATGCTCCAGCTGCTTTAGCATGTCCTGTGGCAGTCTACTTTTTGCCCATGCCTGCGCCAGCCGGTCCAAGGCTTCATTCGGTGTATCATCCGCTAGACGGAACGCTCCGTAAGTCTTTACTTAATACCCATGGGACCTGCCTTCTCCACTTTCAATCCATTTTTGATAAAAAGAGAGAGATTCGTCCTGCATATCTACTGAAGGTCTGACCAAAGACATACGTGATTCCATATTACTCATCTCCTAGCCATATACCTAATTTTACCTAATAATAACATAAAATGATATTTACTAGGAGCATCTATTCCACATAACTGCCCGTCCCTCGGTTTTAAGGGTTTATCTCGCATATACTCATCTCCTAGCCATATACCTAATTTTACCTAATAATAACATAAAATGATATTTACTAGGAGCATCTATTCCACATAACTGCCCGTCCCTCGGTTT
>NZ_VRTT01000132.1 GCF_008017805.1 Paenibacillus sp. N3.4
TTGGGAGAAAACCAGTTAAAGTATTGAATTTTTCGTAGTATTTGATCTATTCGCAACAGTAGTTTTGGGGACTGAGATATCTACAATGAATCGACAGCCACCGTATAGTCGTTAGCGACGAGAAATGAGACTGTCCATTCATCTAACGAACTGAAGCGACGTTATGGAGTCGATTTTTAGTGAAGTGATGAGCTTTTACTTGAAATAACGCGTCTGGAGTTCGTTAAAACGAAAACTCTAGGTATTTTGATCAAATAAGGATTGCTGAGTTCGTAAGGCAGGTTTGTTTCCACATTTTCAACAAAAAAATCAAATAAGATTAAGCTTCCTCTTAACCCAAACCAAACATATAAATTCTAGTAAGAAAAACCGTCAGTTCATCCTGACGGTTCTATCTGTAATTCTTATTAGGCACCCAAATTTGACGTTAATGATTCTAGTCTAAGCAGTTCCGCCCGGACTTCATCTTTAGAGAAATTTTCCCCAATGAATACAGCTACGTCCGGCACTTCACCTTTGGGCGCAATTTTCACGAAATCCATTTCACGATACGCATACTGAAACAAAAAACGGCTGGATGTGTCTGAAAAACGAAGTATTCCTTTAGCGCGGTATACCTCGGGAGGCAGTTTACTGACGAACTCTTCAAATGCCGTACTATCCACTGCCCGTTCAAAAAAATGCGTATACGCCATGACATGACTATGTGAATGATGATGGTGACTACCGTGATCATCGTGATCATGATGATCATGCTCATGAACACCTTCATGATGTTCAACTTCACTATGCTTATCGCTATCAACCTGAACGTGTGCCTGCTCTTCTTCTAGTGCTTCGATCAGCTCCATGTCAATCTGGCTAAACACGGTATAATGTACAGACGCGTATGGATTCCAATCGCGCACCAGCGTATCTACTTCCTGTAGCGCATCTGCTGCCAGCAGGTCCGTTTTGTTTAACAAAAGTACATTTGCGCAGCGAATTTGCTCCTGCATTAACCGGAAGGTTTTACCTCGGCTTGTTCGACTTAATTCCAGCAGTTGAGGTCCATCAACGACAGTAAGGATACCTTTAAGTTCTACAGGAAGCACAAGCGAAGCATCTGTTACTTCGTCAATAATTTCCATTGGATTAGCAATACCCGTGGATTCTATAAAAATCAGATCAGGGTGCTCGTCCGTCACAAGCTCTTTGAGGGCCAAGGCAAGATCGCCTCGACTCGAACAACATATGCAGCCGCCCAGCAGCTCCGACATCGGAACTTCACCGGTAATTAATTGCCCGTCTAGGTTGACTTCGCCAATCTCATTCATAATAACCGCGGGTTTACGTCCCGCTTCCGTGAAATGATCGATTGCCTTGGTTAGCAACGTTGTTTTGCCGCTTCCTAAAAATCCTGATAATACAAAAACAGTCACTCGTTTAGCTGCCATCATCCATCCTACCTCCGCCGAGCATCATGATCTTCTATACGTCTGTTTGAATAATTGATAAATGAATTACACTTTCTATTATTCGTAAAATTTACTCTTAAGTCAAGAGGAGATTAGATTTTAACAGTAAACCTGGTGAAAAGGATTGGCCACTTCCCAACAAGCTGAACGAGGAAGGGAAGCAGCTTGGCCGCTAGCAGGCTATTTGTCCGATCTACTGGCTTGAGCGGAAGCTGCAAGCGATCATAGAGAATACTTGCAGCTTCTTCCACAAGCGCGAGTGCAAGGTCTGCAGGATCCGCTGTGTTCATGTGTCCAAAACGCGGCAAATAATACCGGCTAATTGATTCTGACAATTGATGCTCGGATAGATTGTTCGAGGCCATGACCTCACCCATGCCGCGCCCTACAAGTTGAGCAGTATCTGTATCAAATGCATGCGGAATGCAGTAAATTTCCAGTGCCAAAGCGGCTATATAAATCTCTCTCAACAGCTCGTCTTCTTTTTCTTCTGACAACACAGGTTCTGTTAAATATGCCGTAACGACGGGCTTCATGGTTTCCCAGTTGTTTTCTATGCTTTTCATAGTCAGCTGCATCATAGCCGCCGCTAGCTCTATGGGTGTAATTGATTTTTTGTCTGTTTCTTGCATACGACTTACTCCTCTTTTCTCTCTTCATTGATAAATCGAATGGTGAGCTCGATAATTTCGGAACGGCTTCCTATACGAATCGGCGGTCCCCATGTGCCATAGCCTGAGGATACGATCGCATGCAGGTTGCCTTTGCGCAAATATCCCCAATCGAGTTCAAACAATCGTTTCGTTATAAGATGGTTAGGCATCATTTGCCCTCTATGCGTATGACCGGACAGCATAACATCCGCACCGGCTTCTGCCGCCTTATCTAGATGGTAGGGCTGATGATCCATCACAATAACAGGTTCTCTCGTATCGACGTTATCCATTAGGGCAATTAGCGGCTTGCGTCCGTCAACGGATCGTTCTGCTGCTTTATCTTTTCTACCTACGACATACAATCGTTCCGCGATATGAACGGTTTCATCCATGAGTACGCGAATACCGATCTTCTTCATTTGTTCGACGAAGGCTGGAATGTGGCCGCCAATGTATTCATGGTTGCCAAGTACAGCATAAATACCGAGCGGAGCCTTCAGCTCTCTCATCGTCGTTCCCATATCATAATGAATAAATGGCTTAATGTCATCGTCAATGACATCTCCCGGTAAGAGAATTAGATCCGGCTTCATGCGGTTCACTTGCTCAACAAGCCTTCGCAAATGTCGATTGCCGACGATAGAGCCTAGATGGATATCCGAAGCTACTGCGACGCGAAGCTGTTCCCAGTCTCCGGCTTTTTTGGGAACCGTGATGTCATATTTACGAATGATGGGACTTCGCGCATTATACGAACCGCGAAGCATGACGATGAGCAGGAGCCCTATATCTATCCATCCCAGCATGGGGATATACGTTTGTGAAGACACGGATGCCAGATGGAGCACGCCTGCTGCCAAATCCGTCAAAAGCAGGAGTAGGAAACCATATTCCATGATAGCGAACCAATACGAGCCCACAATCTTTAGCAGCCGTGACACACTGGCCGGTAACACCCGTGCTCCTATCCATGCCAACAAATACGACAAGGCAACGATCCAAAAGACAATCCAATACAAGCCAGAATGAAACGAAGAACCTAATTGGTCTGCCAGAAAGAGTTGAGCATGCCAACCGATGTAACCATTCACCCCAAATACAATAAGCAATATGATGACAATACTCATAACTGCACGCCTTTTCATGTTCTTTACGCTCCCACTTTCCTTCTCTCAATTCTTTCGTCTACAACAGCAGAGCGATTTGTTCGATACACGACTTATCGTCGTTACGTACATTGCCCACGCGACTTGACACGGGATAAGCCAGCATGTCGTCCGTTGGATAAGGCTGCAGCAGCGGTCGAAGCACTGCGACGTCCTTTATGCTGCGGTCCAACCACAGCGCTTCTGACTCTTTCGTTAATATGACCGGCATGCGGTCATGAATGTCCGCCACCAGCTCGTTAGCTGCTGTCGTAATAACCGTACAAGTAGATATACGATTGCCTTCAGGCGATACCCAAGTATCGTATAGCCCAGCGATGCTAAATACCTCTTGGCTGCGCAGCATAATGCGCATCGGCTGCTTCTGTTTGCCTGTCCCCTTCCACTCGTAGAAGGAGTCCGCCGGTATCAAGCAGCGCTTGCGTTCCAATGGTTTGCGGAAAGCAGGCTTGTCTGCCAGCGTCTCCGCCCGTGCATTCAACATCTGATACGCGCTTTTATCATCCTTGGCCCACTCGGGGATAAGTCCCCAGCGCAGTTCGCCAAGCTTGTTCTTTTCCCCGTCATGAATAACAGCCATAATCAGTTGTCCCGGTGCGACGTTATACTTGGGGCTGTATCTTGCCGAATAGTTGTAAGAAATATCATAACGAAGCAGCAGTTCATCTAACGTTACGGTAATCGTATAGCGTCCACACATATCAGCACATCCTTCCCCTCTCTCCATTATGAGAAAAAGAACTACCCGCGTCAATTCGCTTACCTCCCAATGTCCTTCTATGCTCCAAAAAGGCCCATACAAAAGCCCGAGGAAATGTTCTCCATCGGGCTTTTGCTTAAATCGTTCTTTTCCCTGCCTTCTTGCTGTTCGCCTGTCTTACTTCTTTTGCCCATCAATCCAACGAGGGTTATACACGCTTGTAATTAGGTGATCGATATGTCGAGCTGTTCTTACGCTGATTTCAGCGCGTATATAATCTTTCGCCACCATAAAGACCTCTTCATACCCGTGACATACTTAACGATAACGAATCTCTCGCTCGTTCTATTCTTCTACAAACACTTGAATGCTCTTATCCATCATCTTGAATGTGTGCAGCAAGCGCATGCGCGACTCGAGCGTAGAGTTGACGCAGCATTTCGGAGGAGCGCTCAATTTCATTTGCCTTTTTCTTAATCATGCTGTGCATGACAGGCAGCAAGATATTGTCTCTAGCTTCATTGATTCGCAAGCTTTTCAAAGCATATTTTTTTGCATTTCCGCCAGAAGCAAAATTAGGTTCAATTTTGAAGCCAGATTCTGCTATCAGAAGATGAAGCAGTGTTGTTTTCTTCTATAAAGCTTGATGATACTGAGATTAACTCGATGCTTGTATTAGACATGCACGCAGATAAAATCAACATTGTTGCATAGACATCAACCAATCTAATACTCTTTTTCAAAAAACCACCTCACCAACTATAACGCCAATAAATGGCGTAAGCGCTTCATTAAACTATGCTGCCTTTTAGTTGAATGAGTAAAAATGCTCTGCCGCGAGACAATCATCTTTACTATCGTTATCCAGTATGATTGTTTGTTGTATCGAAAATCAAAACTGTCTGTAAGAATATTTAACTTCCTTCCGTTTGTCACTATATTCTCTTCATCTAGCCAGTTAACTTCAGCGGATTCTTCATGATAATTCCAATAGATGTTCTTATTTTTCTTAAAGATACTTCTGTAAAACAATTCACACCTTATCGCATAATCAACAGTTGCCCCACCATTACATAAGTTCACTTTTTCTTGTTAAGACTAGAGAGAAAAACTCAGAAAAGAGGTTTTATCGATGATTGAAAAGAAACCGCAATGGCAGGCAATATTTACAATATGTATCACGTTGATCTTGATAATGGGGGGGTGCACGAATCAGAAAAGTCAAAACATCGCACTCCCTAGTCCTGCTCCAACTAGCCAAAGTGCCAAAATGCAAGTAGCGAACAGTCCGACGATTTCCAATGTTCAAATTTACAAAGATAGTAACGGTCAGGTTTGGGTACCACTTGAGGAGACAGCGAAATCGATGGATATGAACTTGCATTATATTAACGATAGCTACAACATAGGTGAAACGGATGCTATTTATTCCGTAAAAGCAGATCAGACGGCGGCGGCGGAGGGCGATAAAATCAAGGAACTCCCTCAAGCACCGAAGCATTTTGATAAAAAAATTTATATGACTACGCAAGCACTATCAACCTTGATTGGTACCCAGGTCAATTGGAATGACCAAAATTCTCATGTTGTTATTACCCCGATCGATGATAGTTCGTTAACCGCTCAGCAAAATGCATCGGGACAAATACAGAGTCTCGGTGTAAGAACGACGAATAAAGGAGAAATTATTAACTATGCTAGGCAGTTTTTAGGGACTCCTTATCAATTTTCGGCAAGGCCCTACGAAAGTACGCACATGTTTGACTGTTCTTCCTTTGTTAAGTATGTTTACAGCCATTTCGGCGTCTCATTGCCAAGATCATCACGTTCTCAATCGCAAGTCGGACAAAGTGTAGATATAAATCAACTGCAACCCGGTGATCTGATGTTCTTTTATACACCTGGCCGCTATGCCAGTAATCGAATTGTAGGACATGTGGGGATGTACGCGGGTAATGGGCAAATCATTCATACATACGGACGTCCTGGAGTTACGATCACGGATTTAAATAATTATTGGAGAAATCGTCTTTTATTCGCAAAACGTGTTTCTTAACTTTAAAGATGACTCGCTTCCATCATAAAGCGGTCTATGTTGTATACGACAACATCGTTGCATTCCGAAGTTATTAAATACGATGATGCAAGGTGGGGATGGCATGTTGGCGAACGAATGGCGGCAACCCGAAGCCGTCGGAAATGTTGGAACGGTATGGCCGCCCGGGATTACCGGAGTCAAGATCTATGGGAACCTTCCTCCGGGAGTGCACTTTATCGGACCGGTACACAGTTACCACCATGTTCCGTATCACATGATTGCACCAATGTACCTTGGGTTTCCGAGCTTCGGCACGTATATATATTTTTAGGCAAAATAAAGGCTGCTGGGCATCCGCTCGATAGCCTTTATTTTGCCTAAATATCCATCCAACCGTTCTCAATCATAATTTTTGCTGCATCATCAACAAATGATGAGATTTTTTTGGTAGGAGCGCTATTCCTAAGATGGCATCTATTCTATATTCGAAATAGCCTTATCCAAATTGGCAAGCATCATGAAATTGCGATTGAAAGTAAAGATGCGTTTTATCTGATAATAGGACATGGTCACAGCAGTGAATGCTTCACTGAGCGAGAAACGGAGCTCGGGCCTGTCCAAAAGCAGTCTGCGCGATTCCCCCTCAAATTCGGGGCTGCTGGAGATGACCGCCAGCTGATAGCTGTATTCGTTGCGAAGCCATTCGTAAAGATCAAATATAATGGAGTTGGTCGTCACGTAATTACGTTCAAGATCATGTAAATCTAGAAACAGGGAACAGGCTTTCGCATAGCGGGGGTCTTCAGGGTTCATTAAAGCGGCTAAAGCTGTTTCATCCAGAAAAATTGTATCCTGAATGTTCAAGTGGTTATCCATATGTCCGCACTCCTTAATCCTCTAGTTTGCAAATACCATCCAAATACAGAAGTGGGTTATCTTCCTTTTGATCCACTAAGATAGGGGTTGGTTCGTATGGCGCGCTTGCCAGGTATTGGACAATGATTTCATTGACGATCGCTTGCACGGTCGTATGCTGCATATCGGCGATTGCTTTCAGCTCAACATAATATTGCGGATTGAGTTCTATAGTGCCTTCTTCTTGTTCTTCACTTCTTGAAGAAATGAATTCGGAAGCGGTAGACTTCGCTTTTTCGAATTGATTTTGAATGAAGCGTTTGTAATTATTCGCCACCGTAATTCACTCCTTATGCATAGCTTTTATAACGATTTGTCGAATTTTGTCGATTTCAGGGGGTGATGTCGGGCGGAAAGCCAGCTTTTGGCTTCCTGCAAGGTAATTGGGTGTCTTGGGAAAATAAAATATTAGACTGACTCGAAAAATAGAAACAGCGGCTGCTATGTTCGAGAAAAACGCAATATACAGCAAATTTCCGATGCAAGTGTCGTTGCTCTAAGAACTGCTACCCCTCGCCATGCTTGTAATGCCTGAATGAGCAGAGCTTGCACATTGAAACGCAGGGAGTACACTCCCTGCACCCTTACTCGCAGTAAGGCAAGCCCGGCATCCAAACGGAGATTCCTTATCCCAGTAAATAAAAAGAGACTCCGCGAGTCTCTGTGTTTTCCGATATTTATCAATCTTCATTGTAAATCCGTTTATGTCCTGGTTTAATTTGGATTTTTTATAAATTGCAAAGTATTTTTAGTTCAAGTTTCTGTTATAACGCCACCGTTTACGTGTAGCACCTGTCCCGTTACAAAGGAGGAATCGTCAGACGCCAAATAAATGTAGGTCGGCGCAAGCTCGAACGGCTGCCCGGCACGTTTCATCGGCGTTTCCAAACCAAACGTTTTTACATATTCGGCGAATAGCTGGATACAATGAGAGGGGTCCAAATCGGCCCTGGGGCTACAGCGTTGACCCGGATTCCTCTGCCGACTAATTGAAGCGACAACGAACGAGTGAACGAAACGATTGCACCTTTTGTAGAGGAATAATCGACAAGCAAAGGGGCACCCCTATAAGCGGTTATAGATGCGGTTGATATAATAGTGCTCCCCGGCTTCAGGTAGGGAAGTGCGGCCTTCGTCAAGTAGAACATAGGAAAAATGTTGGTGCGGTACGTATCCTCAAGCTGTTCGTCTGTAATATCCATTATGCTTTCCTGAGGGAATTGTACACCTTGATTTAAAATAAGAACATCTAGCTTTCCGTAGATCTCCAGTGTTCTTCTTACCACTTCCGAAGAGAATGCAGGCTGACGCAAATCGCCTTCGATCAGCAGGCAACGGCGCCCGTAACGTTCCACCATCCGTTTGGTAGCCTCGGCGTCCTCGCGTTCATATAAGTAGGCGATTGCTAAATCCGCCCCTTCCTTTGCGAAACCGATCGAGACAGCACGACCGATCCCACTATCACCTCCAGTGATGATGGCTATTTTACCAGCTAATTTTCCGCTTCCCTTATATTCGGGATTGTCGGATATCGGAAGAGGGTTCATTAAATACTCCAAACCAGGCTGGATATTCTGATGCTGTGGCGGAAATGTTATTGGCACTTGTTGGTAGCGTGTCTCATAATTGTAATACGGGTACATTGGAATCATGGCGAATCCTCCATTACTCTATTTATCAAAAGCAAGATATTCGCCCAACTCACGTTTGGTGCCCATTACGACATATATTTTCCGCAGTACGCAGTTCGTTAACGAGATAAGACATTATTATAAATAAGGCTCTGTTATGCTTAACGTTCCTTGCCCATTTTGTACCAGTGTAGGGCTTTACTTGGGTCGGGGCTGACGTACGTCACGCCAGTTGATAACCGATGTGCGGATTCCTGGATCTCTCATCAACTAGAGAAGTACCCTGATGAAGCCAGAGTTGAGATAATTGTAAATAAAATTTTTGAATATAAATTTTAACCGGTTAGATGAGACGATGGCTTGATTTATCAACAATGCAGTTGTGCGGCGGGCTGAATTTTATTTACTTACTTTTATTGAGTTACATTAAAATATAAAGTATAATAAGTGTATCTAGAAGGGAGAGAATCATTATGTCCGATCTTACGACTTCTTCAATTGAAATAGGACTAAGCACATTCCTCGAGGCTGCTCCGAGAGCGGGCGGCGTCACGCACGCCGAACGGCTCCGACAAGCGGTAGAGGAGATTAATCTGGCCGATCAAGTCGGTCTGGACGTTTATGCGATCGGCGAACATCATCGCGCGGATTACGCGAGCTCGGCCCCAGCCGTTATTCTAGCCGCTGCCGCTTCCACGACCAAACGAATCCGGCTCTCGAGCGCCGTGACCGTGTTGTCTTCGGACGATCCGGTTCGCGTGTACCAAGCTTTCTCCACCTTAGACGGCCTGTCCAACGGACGGGCGGAAATTATGGCGGGCCGCGGCTCGTTTATCGAATCTTTCCCGTTGTTTGGATACGACTTGAACCACTACGACGGACTATTCGAGGAGAAGCTGGAGCTTCTGCTCGCGATCCGCGAATCGGAGAAAGTAAGCTGGCGCGGCGGCCATCGCCCCGCCATCGACAACCTGGGCGTCTATCCGCGATCCGTACAAGAGCCGTTGCCCGTATGGATTGGAACCGGCGGCAATCCTGAATCCGCGATTCGCGCAGGCATGCTAGGGTTGCCGGTCGTCTTTGCGATCATCGGCGGCATGCCGGAGAGGTTCGCTCCTCTAGTCAACCTCTATAAGGAAGCGGCTGCGAAGGCCGGACACGACGTAAGCAAGCTGCAGATCGCGACTCATTCGCACGGCTTCATCTCGGATACGACCGAGAAGGCGGCCGACTTGTTCTACCCGTCGACGGCAGCCCAAATGAACACCATTGGGCGCGAGCGCGGCTGGCCGCCATACACCCGCGACTCGTTCGACGCCGCCCGTAGCCTTCGTGGAGCGCTCTACGTCGGCGATCCCGAGTATGTCGCGGAGAAGATCGTGCTGCTGCGCAAGAACCTGGGTCTAACGCGCTTCCTCCTTCACGTGGACGTCAGCACGATGCCGCACCACGAATTGCTGCGCACCATCGAACTGCTCGGCACGAGGGTCGCGCCGATCGTCCACAAGGAGCTTGCTCGCGGGGCCGCGCAGGGGTGAGCTTGGCAGTGAATGCCGATTTTTATCAGCATTCACGAAACGTTCGCAGCACGTAGGGGTGGGCAATGCCATCCATCACACAGCAATGGGTCCGAACCAAGGTGCAAAACCCTGGCTCGGACATTTTTTCACCCCAACCGTCACTTCTTTTTAGCCATGGAGAACTGGATCGGTCCCGCTGATAATTTGCGCAGAACATCTTTGAAGACGAATGCGGTTACTTTCTTGTAATTGCTGAAGAAGACGGACAGTGCCTTTCCACTATAATTAGAACGTCATACCAAGCAATGGATGCGCCACATATGGCTCTTCCAGCAATGCAATCTCTTCAGGTGTATATGTAATCGAAAGCGCAGCCACCGCATCATCGGTATGCGATAGCTCTGTCGTACCGACAACAGGAGCTATTACCGGGGGTCTTTTTGAAGCAACCATGCAAGTGCGATTTGAGGCTTCGGTGCACCACGTTTTGCACCTATTTCCGCAACACGCTCAACCACTTTCCGATCAAAATCCACTGTTGAACCATAAATACTTTTTCGATTTCATCTACTTTGGAACGTTCGTCATTTTCGCCGTGCCAATCTTCCTGCAACCAGCGGGTTCCACGAGGGTCGCTCCGATTCTATCTTCCTTACACAGCGGCAGCATATCCCTCTCCTCTTCACGATACATCAGGTTGTAATGATTCTGCATCGCTAAAAACCGGGTCCAACCGTTACGTTCAGCGACATGCTGTGCTTTTAAGAGCTACCAAGCATGCATCGTGGATGCCCCGATATACCTTGCCTTCCCGGCCTTTACAACATCATGCAGGGCTTCCATCGTCTCTTCGATAGGAGTATTGGGGTCCCAGCGGTCGGTATAATAGAGATCTACTTAATCATTAGACAAACTGCTCCTTGTTTCATATAAAGTATCGTTATTTTATAGTAACTCAACTTTCGCACCTACGAAAAGCTAGTTGAGCCTTATGGTTGCAAGGGTTAATGGAGAAATTTTGCTCATCTTGACAGAAAAACACCCTCTTTGTT
>NZ_VRTT01000133.1 GCF_008017805.1 Paenibacillus sp. N3.4
ACTACACGAACTGTCGGAACGACAGGGTTAGCTTGGTAAACTTCTCTTCGTTAGAAGAGACTACCCAAGAATCTCGTGACTTTAGTCATGAGAGGTTCAAAAGCGTCTCCTATTTACACTCTTGTCGTCCGTTGTATGATATCATGAACACATACGATCATTCATGAGGACAAGAGATTATCAATTGGCAAGGAGGCCAGCATATCTGTGAAACCTCGCAAGAATCAACATGTGTTAATCGTTATCAGTTCATTTGTGCTGGCAGCTGGTTTCGTTGTTGCCATAGGCGGTTCCGAGTGGGAGCCTGTTCATTCCATTTTTCATAAAAACAGCTCATCTGTGGTCACAGCTCCTGAAGCGTCAATCCCATCTCCTCCACCCAGAGAGGCATTGGAATTCCGCATGGTGGACTTCAATCAAGGCTGGCTAAAGTACACGGATGGCATGATGAGAACAACAGACGGCGGAGCCAGTTGGCAGGAGGCGGAAGGAAGTCCAGCAGGAGAACAGCCTATAAGCAGCATGGCAACAGATGGGACGATTAGTGAGCTTATAGGTTTGGAGTCAGGAAGTATGATACCTGAAATCGACACAAACATGAATAGCTTAACACGGAATGGCGTGACTTACCCGCTGAAACAGTCGCAGTTTTTAACTCCACGCATTGGATGGGGGCTATTGGCAAACGCCAAGGATGCAAAAGCAGCAGGATTCCAGCAGCCTCTGCTCGTAACCGTGGATGGTGGTCAGACATGGATGGATGGTGTGACACCGGAAGTAGCAGCAGCGATCATGCAAGAAAAAAATCATCTGGAACAGGTGAAGAAAGAAGCTGCTTTATATGCTTCAAGGGATACGGCCAAAGCGGCTATCAGCGCTAAGTGGAAGCTCATACCTGAGCACGCTGCCCCTGGAGATGTCGTGCTTGTGCGTCATGATGAACCCGGAAGCGTAACATGGTTGGGAAAAACGTACAAGCTGCAGCCCTATGGAGCAGGTTACTTCACGTATTTGCCGATTACCATGCAAGCTAAGGCAGGAAAATATCCCATCGGTGACCAGACTCTGACCATAGATGCCAAAAAGTTCGAAACCCAGTATCTTCAAGTGACAGCGCAAATGGAGAGCATGAAGCAAGATACAAATCGAATTGCGGCCGATCAGAAAAAGATTGATTTGGCGCGAAGCGAGTCGCAGCCGGAGTTCCTATACACGGGGCCTTTTGTGCAGCCGATCGAGGGGATTTTGACGACGCCTTACGGTTACACCCGTTATGTGAACGGCAAATTAGACAGCTCCCATATGGCCATCGATCTGGCGGCTAAAGAAGGCACTCCGATCAAAGCAACGAATGATGGGGTAGTCGCACTGGCAGAACCTCTCTATTTGACTGGAAATTCCATCTATATCGATCATGGCATGGGACTTTTTTCACAATATGCCCATCTCTCCGAGCTCCGCGTGAAAACGGGCGATCGAGTCAAGCAGGGCGACATTATCGGGCTTGTTGGCACAACCGGGTTCTCAACGGGGCCGCACCTGCACTTTACCTTTTGGGCACATAACGTGCAGGTAAATCCGAATTTATTTTTCAATACTACACCTTTTCAGTGGGTGAAGCCGAGTGGAGGCAATTAACCGGGAATTAATAGGAGGAAATCTCTTCCTACTCCTTCCTGGCAGAGATTTGCTTGGCGCTGAGCTTGCCGGATAAGCAGACGTCGCTGGCCGAAGCCTTTTCGGATGAGATGACTATGTTGGAAAAGAAGCGGAAGCGGCTGTTCGCTAAATCACTTGCTAAGTCGGATAAAGGCAAAAAGGATCAACGTGGAGTCGAGGTGACTTTTCGTTGATCCTTTTTCATGTAGAAAGTCAGCTACACAACTTGTTGGAACTGACTAGCGTACAGTTCGTAGTAATGGCCTCGGCGCGCAAGCAGCTCCTCGTGCGTACCGCGTTCCACGATCTGGCCGCCGTGGATGACGAGAATCGCACTCGCTTCGCGGATCGTGCTGAGCCGGTGGGCGATCACGAAGCTCGTTCGCCCTTGCATCAGGATGCCCATCGCCTCCTGGATGTGCATCTCGGTTCGCGTGTCGACGGAGCTCGTCGCCTCGTCAAGAATCAGGATCGCGGGATCGGCGAGAATCGCCCGCGCGATCGTGAGCAGCTGCCGCTGGCCTTGACTCAGATTGCCGCCTTCGGCGGTGAGCATCTGGTCATAGCCCTTCGGCAGCTTGCGAATGAACCCGTCCGCGTTCGCTAGACGCGCGGCTGCTTCTACCTCGGCGTCTGTCGCATCTAGACGCCCGAAGCGAATGTTCTCTCGGACCGTCTCCGAGAACAAATACACATCCTGCAGCACGATGCCTAGCTGGCTGCGCAAGGAATTTTTGTCGAGGTCGCGGATATCGTGACCGTCGATTCGAATCGCTCCTGCGTCCACATCATAGAAGCGGGTAAGCAGATTGATGATCGTTGTCTTGCCTGCGCCTGTCGGACCGACGAGGGCAATGAGATCACCGGGTTTGGCGGTGAATGAAATTCCCTGAAGCGTAGCTGCGTCTTTGTCATACCCAAATGAGACGTCTTGAAAAACAACTTCGCCTTTCACCGCAGGAAGCTCTTGAGAGCCTGAACCGGCTTCTTCCTCCGTACGGGTATCCATAATTTCAAAAACGCGTTCGGCTCCCGCAACACCAGATTGAATCATATTATATTGATTGGCGAGATCGTTGATCGGACGGCTGAATTGTTTCGAATAATTCAAAAAACTGACGACTACGCCGACCATCGTCCAGCCCTTCAGCACCATCCACCCTCCGATGGCAGCAAGCAAAATAAAGCTGAAATGATTAATCATATTCATGCTCGGCCCCATCATGCCGGATAAATTTTGCGCGCTGGTGCCCGCCTTCTTCATCTGTTGATTAATCACATGGAGTTGCTGCACGGAGGCCGCTTCACGGCGGAAGGTTTTCACGACCTTTTGGCCGGAAATCGTTTCTTCAATTAGCCCATTCAATTCACCAAGCCGCTGCTGCTGTTCTTTGAACAGCTTCTGTGTGCGTCTGGAGATTTGTTTTGTTGTGAAGAGAACGAGAGGTACGGAAACCAAGCTGATTAACGTTAGCCAAACGTTCAAGGTAAGCATCATGACCAGCGAGCCGACAACGGTAATGCTGCTCATAATCATTTGGGTCAAGTTCTGGCTTAACGTAGCGGACACGTTTTCTATATCATTGGTCGTTCGACTCATCAGCTCGCCATGCGACGTTTGGTCAAAAAAGCGGACAGGCAGCTTTTGCAAATGAGCAAATAAGTCTTGGCGGAGTTCCCAAACGGTTCGTTGGGACACGCCCGCCATCAGGAAAGATTGAAGTAAGGAAGTAAGGCCGCTAATGACATAAATAGTTAGTAGGATGATACAAAGACGCAGGAGGCCGCCGTAATCACGCGGTAAAATGTAATCGTCAATCGCAACGCCGATGAAATAAGGTCCTACCAATGCGAGTCCCGAGCTAAGTATCGTAAAAACAAAGACGGAGATCAGGCTTGCACGCTGGCGCTTCAAGTAGCCCCACAAGCGGGCGATGGTCGCCCCGGTGTTTTTGGCGCGCGGTTTGCGCGGCTTTTCGTTAGCCATGGCGGGCTGTCTCCTTTCCTTGCTGGGATTCGTAGATGTCTTGGTAGATCGGACTGCTTGCTAGGAGCTCTTCGTGTGTGCCCTTGGCAGCTATACGGCCTTCTTCGAAGACGATAATTTGGTCTGCATGCTTAACGGATGAAATGCGCTGCGCGATGATCAGGCAGGTGCTGCTTTTCATGAGCGCTTGCAGCGAGCGCTGAATGCGCTTCTCGGTGCCAAGGTCAATGGCGCTGGTACTATCGTCCAACACAAGAATGCGTGAGCGCATTAATAATGCGCGTGCAATAGAAATACGCTGCTTCTGCCCGCCGGAAAGATTGACACCGCGCTGTCCAAGCACCGCTCCATATCCTTCGGAGAGTTTATCGATAAACTCATGCGCCTCAGCAGCCCGTGCGGCTGTCTCGACCTCATCTTCGGAGGCATCCGGTCTGCCGAAACGGATATTATCGCGGATGCTGCCGCTGAACAGAATAGATTGCTGCAAGACAAGACCAACCTCACGGCGTAATTGTGTGACAGGTATGTCTCGGATATCGACGCCATCGAGCAGGATGCGCCCTTCACTCACATCATAGAGCCTTGGAATCAGGCTAACGAGTGTGGACTTTCCGGAGCCTGTGGCTCCAAGAATACCGAGGGTTTGACCAGGTTCAACGGCAAAGCTGAGGTCGCTCAGTATCTTTTTATCCGGATTCGAATCATAAGCGAAGGAAACATGCTCGAACACCAATCGGCCTTGTTGCGAGGCGGAATGTGCAAGTGCCTTCTCTTTATCCCCATCCATCGGCTCGTTCATATCTGCTTTTGTATCCAACACTTCATTTAGCCTATCCGCAGAAACTCGGGCCCGCGACACATTCATGAGGGTGCTGCTAATGGACACAAGAGAGAAGAGTACCTGCGAAATATAAATGAGAAAAGCAGCCAGATCTCCGATCGGCATAAGGCCTTGCCATGTTTGCCCCGCACCGAACCAGATGACAGCGACAATACTGATATTCAAAATGAGTGTCATGAGCGGTCCGTTCGTCGCCATCGCTCGGGCGGATTTAAGCCCGGAATCGTAGTAGGCACTGTTCGCTTTGCCAAATCGAGCTCGTTCAAACGAAGCCCGTACGAATGCTTTAATAACCCGTATCCCCGTCGTGCTCTCCTGAATAACGGTATTTACGTTGTCCAGTTTACGCTGCATCGTTCGAAAGAGGGGGGTTGAACGCTTCATTAGCATATAAAGAATCACAAACTGAATCGGGATAACTAGCAGCAAAATAAGGGAAAGCCGAGGGCTTATGATGATGGCCATGGTTACACTGCCGATGATAAGAGAAAATTCTCGCGTGAACTGACGCAAAAGGATCTGGACCAAATTAAGCAGCTGAACGACGTCCCCGGTTAGTCGAGTAATGAGTGAACCCGCCGAGAAAGAATCGAGCTGACGAAAGGACAGGGTTTGCACTTTCTCGAATACGCTCATGCGAAGATCAGAGCCGAAGTTTTGCGAGACGCGAACGGTAAAGTACGTACATCCGACCCCACCGATGAGGCCAAGCAGGGCTACGCCAAGCATATGTAAGCTTGTCGTTCCTATCAACTCTAGGTTTCCTTGGGTCACCCCCTGATCGACAATTGCGGCCATCAGACGCGGTTGGGTTAAGTCCATGCAAACCTCCATCACCATGAGGAGTGGCGCTATAAGAGTCATGAACCAGTAAGGTTTTAGAAAAGATCGTAACTTCCACATCAGAAACACCTCATTTTTGTTTGTTAGCTAACGATCTGTTGGATCGCTTTGATACAGGTTGTCATGCATTTGAATCAAGAGACGGCGGAACAAAAGTTTTTCTTCCGGGAGAAAATGCTCAAACACTTTCTCATCGGCGGTCTGAATCGCTTCCTTGACGACGATTGTGGCTTGCCTGCCCTTATCCGTCAAATAAACACGGGTCACACGCTGATCATGAAGGTCGGGTCTGCGCTGCACGAGACCAGTCTTTTCCATGCGATCTACCATAACGGTGAGGGTTGCGGGTTTATTTCGTATACGCGAGGCAAGCTCGCTTTGGCTAAGTCCGTCCTCCTCGAAGAGGCGAAGCAGCAGGGGCGGCTGTCCGGGATAAACGTCATAGCTATGGATCATCTGATCAACGGTATGACGATGCAATTTTAGGATGTGAGACATCATATGGGTAAGAGATTCGGGCTGTGGGTGGGGCATATTGATCCGCTCCTTTTTTATTAGTCGGCTAAGTAATATCCTAGTGCGAGTTGAAGAAGTTGTCAATAAGCAAATTGTCTTTTGAAATTGACAGAAAGGGTATTTTCAATTATTATACATAGATAATCGATGCATAGATGTGCGATGCAAGTGAACGATTTTTGTAAAAGAACGAGGAGGGTTTGCGTTGAACAAAGAACTGATGAAAGGCAGTACGGTTCCGCTTATTTTGAAGCTGCTGGAACGCAAAGCGATGTACGGCTATGAAATGACCAAAGAGATGGAGAAGGGCTCGGAGGGGCTTTTTACCTTGAAAGAAGGGACTCTTTATCCGATTTTGCATACGCTTGAAGCGGATGGATTGGTTGAAGCTTACTGGGATGAAGTGGATGGGCGCAAGCGGAAATATTACCGTATTACCGAACGGGGCCGAGGGCAGCTGAAGGAAAAGCAGAAGGAGTGGAGCTTGTTTCGCTCGACAGTAGACCGACTTTTGGGGGAGGGATCGGTATGATTGTCGATGTGAGAGAAGATGAACGTGTCCAGCGCTATCTGTCAGAGGTATGTGAACAAGTAAGGGCCTCAGAAGTACATCGAGATATCAGGTGGGAACTGGAATCTCACTTGCAGGATCTGGTTGACGCGAAATTGGAGAAGGACTGCTCCTTTAACCAAGCTGTAGAAGAGTCGCTGTCTGAGCTCGGTGATCCGGAGCAAATTGGAAGAGGTTTACATAAGGTGCACAAGCCTAAGATGGAGTGGGGACTTTTAGCTATTGTTGTCATGTTCCTCGGTATGGCGCTGTTTGCGATCTTTGCAGTTGAAACTAGCATGAGCAGCATGCGGGGCATGGCGCAATTGCTTTTTGAACATGAGCTGATTTTTGTCTCTTTGGGATTTATGGTGCTTATAGGGTTTTATTTTATGGATTATCGCAAAATGGAACGCTGGGCATGGGGGATCATGGCGCTGCCTTTCGTGTTGGCGCTGTTGGTCCATATTGTAGGAGAACAAGTAAACGGTCAAAAGGTTCTACATATAAAAAATATGGTTATCGATGTTCCCTTGATCAGCATTTGCTGTTTTGTTATTGGCAGTGCGGCGCTATACACGCGCAAACATACGTCAAATGGCTCGATATGGACTCGACTGGCGTTGTTCGTCGTATACCCAAGCATTCTTTTTATCAGTTTGCATAGTTTTAGTTCGATGATTGTGTATATGACTGCTTTTGTAAGCATTCAGCTTGTTATGGGAACTCTTCGAAAGGAAGTATTCGGAGCCTTATTCATCTGGATTTTCTTAGGTTTATGCTACTTGCTTCGCCAACCTTATATATTAGCTAGAATGACTGTCTTTCTACGTCCCACAGAAAATAGTCAAGATATGAACTACATGGCTGTACAATCCATGATGTCCATTCGTTCGGCAGGCTGGTGGGGCCATGGCTTCGGGATCGTCAATAAGAGCCTTCCTGAGATTCACACGGAAATGTTATTCACTTATCTGATCTATGCGCATGGCTGGATGGCCGGTATTCTCATTGTGTTAAGCTCTCTTCTGCTGGTTAGCCGACTCATTCGAACTGGCTCGTGTGTTAGGGATCCATTTGGCAGAGCTATCATTCTTGGATTTACTGCTGTTATTGCCGTTCAGTTTATCTGGACCTTCGCCATGTCTGTTGGCTGGCTGCCGATCACAGGATTTCAGATGCCCTTTCTTAGTTATGGGGGCAGCCATCTCGTGTTGACCTGTGCCTGTATGGGATGCATTCTGAGTGTGTATCGTAAAAAAGACCGTATTTCTCGTTTAGCTGGCATGAACATTCGCCGGTCCTGATAAAGGTGGCCTACTGGTTTACGCGCGGCCAATGACGCTTCTATTCTCCATTGTGTGGCCGTTGGAAATATAACGGGAAGGAAGGATGGAGGGGAATGTATGTCTTTTGGTATTTGAGCATGATACAATAAAGAACAAACGTTCTTAAGTGGAGAGGTCATCATGCCAAGTATCGTCAACATTTCTGTACGTTCCCTCGTGGAGTATGTGTACCGCAGCGGCAGTATCGATGCAAGCTTTCGGACCAAGACTACGCTGACGGAAGGGACTAAAGCGCATCAGAAAGTACAGAAGCAATATAGTGAGTTGGATCAGCGGGAAGTGTATGTTTCTACGGAAATTGTCTACCAGGACCTTCTATTCGTCATTGATGGACGATGCGATGGTCTTCTTCTGGATGCGGACGGCGTGATGTTGACGATCGATGAAATTAAATCCACCTCAGAGGATATTGAACAGATTAGAGAAGATTCTCATCCCGTTCACTGGGCACAAGCCAAATGCTACGCCTATATAATCGCCAAAGACCGCGGTTTAGGCAGGATGCGTATTCAGCTTACCTATGTCCAAATGGAGACAGAGGCGACGAGCCGGTTTGTCATGGAGACATCATTCGAGGATCTTGAACAGTTCATTCAGGATATGGTGATGAAGTATTTTCCTTACGCAGAGGCAAGGCATGCGCATGAACAGCGGAGAAATCAAAGCATAAAGGGGCTGCCGTTTCCGTTCGAGTATTACCGCGAAGGGCAGCGGAAACTTGCAGCGGCTGTCTACCAAACAATCAGTGAGGGACACAAGCTGTTCGCAAAGGCGCCCACAGGCATCGGTAAAACGATGTCGACCCTTTTTCCTGCGGTGAAGGCGATTGGAGAAGGCAAGCTGCAGCGCATTTTTTATTTGACGGCGAAGACCATCACGCGTACGGCAGCTGAGGAAGCTTACTCGCTTTTGCAGACCAAGGGGTTAGACCTGCATGTCGTGACGATTACGGCCAAAGACAAGGTATGCTTGAAGGAAGAAGTTAGGTGTACGAAGGAATACTGTGAGTTTGCAGACGGCTACTATGATCGGATTAATGAGGCGGTGCTTGATTTGCTCACGCAGGAAACAATGCTGACGCGTCCTGTGATTGAAGCATATGCGCGCAAGCACAGGGTTTGTCCTTTTGAATTTTCGCTGGATGTGGCATACGCAGCGGATGCCGTTATTTGCGATTACAATTACGTGTTCGATCCGCAAGTAAACTTGAAAAGACTTTTTGAGGAGCAGAAGCGGAAATCCGCACTGCTCATAGATGAGGCGCACAATTTGCTGGACCGTGCACGAGGAATGTATTCCAGCGATTTATGTAAAACGGATTTTTTGGAGCTCCAGCGCATGTTCAAGGGCATTCAGACAGAGCTGCACGATGCGGCCAAGGCGATCAATCAGTATTTAATTATGCTGCGCAAACAAATCGGCGAGTCCCAGATGCAGGTGGCGTCGGAACTGCCTGAATCCTTGATTGCGTATCTGGAGGTATTTGTCGCGCTTGCGGAAAGAGAGCTGGTCGCCACTCGATCAGCTTCGCCAAGTCAACTGCTGCTGGATGTTTATTTCCGCGCACAAAGTTTCTTGCGCATCGCGAAGTTATATGATGAACGGTATGTGACGTTTAGCGAATGCGACAGGAGCGAGGTCACAGTTAAGCTGTTCTGCCTCGACCCGTCTCACCTGCTCAAGGAAATGGGGAAGGGCTATCGGTCGCATGTTTTTTTCTCAGCCACGCTTACGCCATTATCGTATTTCATGGAATCCTTAGGGGCTGGAGAAGACGATTATTCCGTATCGGTGCCTTCTCCTTTTGCGGAAGATCAGCTGGAGGTGCTTATACAGCCTTTATCGACGCGCTATCAAGACCGAGAGCGCAGTCGGGCGTCCATCGCTCTCACGCTTTATGAGCTGGTGGAGGAGCGTCCGGGGAATTACCTTATTTTCTGCCCCTCTTATGCTTATATGAGCAGTATATACGAGGCTTTTACCGATCTAGTGAATGATGAATCGAGGACGGAGGTTCATTCGGAGGAGAAGGAACATGTGTTTCATGTGTTGATACAGCAGCCGCAAATGTCGGAGGAGGAGAGAGAACAGTTTTTGGCTGAGTTCGGAACTGCTTCTGTGAGGACGGTTATCGGTTTTGCTGTCATGGGTGGTATCTTTTCGGAAGGCATCGATTTGGTGGGCGATAGGCTGACCGGTGTTGCTGTTGTGGGTGTAGGCCTGCCGCAAGTCGGGCCGGAGCGGAACCTCATCAAAGCCTACATGGACCGTACGGGCAAAAACGGCTATGAATACGCCTATGTTTTCCCTGGCATGAACAAAGTCCAGCAGGCCGGCGGCCGATTGATCCGATCCGAAACGGATCGCGGAGTGTTGCTGCTCATTGACGACCGGTATTTGCAGCCTCTGTATCAGCGCTTGCTCCCGGAGGAATGGCGTAATTATAAAGTATTGCCGCCGCGTATGCACAAACCTGTGATTGGGCATTCGGATAGGAGCGATTCTTAATTCCAGATAGGGTCCCCCTAGCTGCATCCCTTCTGAACAGCAAAATGCGCGCGCCCAATTACTCGGGCTGCACGCCATTTTGTTTAGATAGGAGTTTCATGCTGCCGCCGCTGTGCGGTACCACTGATGAATGTGAATCTTGTCCATACGGGTACTAGGGCAGGCTAAAGTGATTGAAAATTGCAAGTCTGGAACGATAACGCGGTTTTTCAGCGTTACAGCAGCCAGAAAAAGCAAAAACTCCTCTGTAACACTGAAAACCCTGCTTACAAATAGAAAAGTAGATGGCAAAGCGGCATGGCAAGGAGGATAACGCGGTTTTTCAGCGTTACAGCAGCCAGAAAAAGCAAAAACGCCACTGTAACACTGAAAATCCTGCTTACCGATAGAAAAGTAGATGGGAAAGCGGTATAGCAAGGAGGATAACGCGGTTTTTGGTCTTAAGTCAATAGATTGGACACGACGAATTGCTGTTTTCTATCCACTATTCCGAGCATAATAGACCTCTTCAAAACGAATGGGGGAT
>NZ_VRTT01000134.1 GCF_008017805.1 Paenibacillus sp. N3.4
AAGTCACTGTGTAAACTAAGGAACCGCCGTATACCGAACGGTACGTACGGTGGTGTGGGAGGTCGGCTACTCAACTAATGAGTAGCCTCCTACCCGATTTAACGGTCAGGATAACGACAGTAAGGGGTCGAAATCTATGATGAGTAAGAGGCGCAATTTTCATAATGTTGCACGTGGGAGGAGAAGAGAAATGGCCGAGATTCTTTTATTTCACCACGCACTCGGACTGACAAAGGGTATTTACACCTTCGCTGACGAGCTCAGAGGGGAGGGGTACACTGTACACGTTCCTGACCTTTTCGACGGTCACTTGTTTACCACTATCGAGGACGGCATGGCCTATGTCAAGGAGATTGGGTTCGAAGAGATAATGGAGCGCGGTACACGTATGGCTAGTGAGCTTCCGCGTGAGCTCGTCTATGCGGGGTTTTCGCTCGGTGTAGCGGCAGCCCAGAAGCTCGCCCAGACCCGTGAAGGCGCCCGTGGCGCGTTGTTCTTTTACTCCTGCGTTCCGACCTCGATGTTCGGATCTCCCTGGCCAGCGGATCTGCCGATGCAGATTCACGGCATGGACGCAGATCCCTATTTCGTTGACGAGGGCGACATTGAGGCGCACGTGAGCTCGTGGCGTCGGCCAATCATGCCGATCTCTTTTTGTACCCAGGCGATCAACACTACTTCGCAGACAGCAGTTTGCCGTCGTATGACGCTGACGCGACGGCGTTGCTGTTGCAACGTGTACTTGAATTCCTCCGGCATTTGGATGACTGAGCGTTTGCTTAGGCTTTCAACGGTTTCTTAAAAGAAATATACATGTATTTCTTGGAGCATTAAGGGAAGGGAATAGAACGTTAGCTTAATAAATGTAACAAGAATGAAATCTTAATTTCATATAGCTTTAATGAATCAAGCCTATAATAAAACTGACCCCCTTTAAAATATATAAATAATTATGACCCACAGCCCGTTGCTGTGGGTCACTTTTTTGTTCATTGAAGTAACGGGCAGTTATGCGTGGTGACCATTTTGAATGAGTACCTTTACAAGCGAACGTACATTCGTTATTCTATATATGGGTGAATTTCCCAATGGCTAAAGGGAGTGAAAAATGTGGAAATTATCAAAACGAAGATTGAAAGTTCTCTTACAGTCTTGTTGGTATCAAATTTTGAAAAGTCTAAGAAGTATTATGAAGATACCCTGGGGTGTGAAGTAAACGAGTTTTGGGCAATTCGAGATAATTTTGGATTAGGATTTAAATTGATTCAAGCAACAGATATAGAAGATGTTAAACCAAACAAAGGTACTTGGAATACATATGCTTATATAAAAAATCATGATGAATTGGATGCTTTATTTGTTGAGCTTAAAACAAATGGTGCAATTATCGTTTCTGAACCTAAAGAAACCGAGTATGATTGGGGAACTTGGAAGGATTTTTCTGTTCAAGATTTAGACGGATATGTAATCGGTTTCGGTTCGGGGAATAGAAATTCTTGAATGTTATTTATGAACTGGTAGCTACTTTTTTTGTAATTGGAATTATTTGCATGGTTCATTGGCAATGGGTTGCTTTAATCTGAGCAAGTTTTATTATTCTATGATACATCTTTTTCTTTTCATGGTGTCAAACATTTCATATAATGGTTATGGATATATTTTCCATTAAAAGGAGGTTTTTTTATTATTACTTACGAAGTCAGCGTTCTGGAGAGAGAAGAGATTAAGTTGGTTGGCTTTTCAATAAAGGAAAGTCTAAACAAGGTCATCGAATCGAAAATTGGCGGAACTCTCCGTGAGGAATTAGATAAAAGAAAGTTTGAAATAGAAAATAGGATAAGCTCAGGGATGTATTTAATTCAAATATATCCTCATGACGGTCACTGGACTCCCGATGTACCATATCAACATGTGATTGCCTACGAGGTGACAACTTTCGATGTGATTCCTAACGATATGATTACTTACACATTACCAGCTGGACGTTTTATCAAAATTATTCATCAAGGAAAAGAATCCCAAATTGGAACTACATATGATTTTATCAACAAAACGTATGGTAGTAGACCTATCGATATCGAATATTGGAACGACATTCATACATTAGAAAACAAAGATAGTCAAATTGATATTTACATTCCATCCAAATAAAAGATTCTTTACAGCTCAAACGCATTTTGCCCGACCGTGATGTGGATCATTGTGCTGGCCACTATACCTAATTTCAAACTACTGGGTAACAATAGTTCAGTAACCAAGAATAAACGGCAGCCGAATGAATCTCGGCTGCGTTTTAAGCTAAAGGGCAGGTTAACATGGGCATTACTAGTAGAAATCTAATGGGCGTTTAGATTATTTTTGGTGTTGTAGATGATTACATCTTGTATAATAATTCTGAACTGAACAAATAAAGGGGATAAAAATGAACCAAGAAGATGTCAAGCAACGCATTAAAGATTACCAGCAGGCAGATGGATTGCAACCTCTCACTTGCGGACTCAACAGTAAGCACGAGAAATTATACCCTAAGATTCTTGAACAGGGGTTGGTTCTTCTTTGCCCTAATTGCAATTACACTCAAACGTACATCCCCGATCTATTCTTCGATGATGGCTTTTATGAGTGGTTGCGAGGTATGAAGAGATTGATTTAGGGAGAAGTCGATATAAGCTGTCCGACGACACAAACATTAGTGCTTATAAATCCCCGTTAATCGGGGATTTTCTATTTCAAAGCACCTATGTTTGTGTCGCGAGGCGACGAAACAAGCATAGGTACATAATCGTTTTGCGACACAAACTTATACGCATAATCACGGTGAAATTAAACGCTGATTTGTATTGAATTTTTTCACACTGCGAATAAAGGGCAGTTTAGAGCAAATTTCGAACTTATTTTATCAAGTCATAAGAGAGTAAAAATAATTCAAGAAAAAACAATATTATTGCTATGATAAATCCTGTAAGTAACATTACGGGTTCTAATGAAATAATTAAAAAGAAAAAACATGAAATCAGCACAAAACATAGTAGTGGATAGTATTTTATCAATTGCTTGATTATCCCCTTCTCTTTCCGTGGAATCATTAAATTTATTACGTATGAGATCGCGAGAGGAAAAGGAATTGTAATTAATAAGTGTAAATACTTTAGGGATTCATCCTGCCTTGCCCAAGGGAATATTTTGTAGTCATCAGAGTATAAATATAAAGCAAACCCAATAGCTCCTATAAGTAATATGTGGTAAACGGACTTTTTAAGATTGATTAATTAAGTACTATCATTTTGTAGTACCTTTATCATGAGATGGGAAAAAGGTTAAGCTAACGCAGAACGTGTGTTCAATGAAGGACTCTATCTATACAAACGATGAAGGAGCTGCCGCGGCAGCTCCTTTTACATATTCACAAAATGAGGATTTTTATGCATATGTACTAAACTAACAACCAAGAATTTATCCTATTTTAATTTTAAATTAATCACTGAATTGGATAATATAGGTAAAAATAATGAAGCAAAGGCGGAACTAATCTAATGACTATCCGTTTAAGGATGACCTTATTATACTCAGGCATTTTATCTATAACCTTATTGTTGTTTGGTATTGTCTTATATGTTTTTTTGAAATTTTACATTTTTAGTGACCTAAAAAATACGCTTAAGGAACAAACTGATGTGCTTCAAAGGAATGTACAGTATCAGCTTGAACTATACCCTATGGGATGGAATTTGCTCTTTCAACTTGACGATTTCGATTCAGTTCAGTCAGGTATGTACTTGCAAATTATTAACTTAGTTAGTGGATATAAGACAAAGTCAGCTAACTTAAGAAATGTTCAATTGCCATTTTCTACAAAAATTCTTGCAGATAAGAAAGCTGGATATTATGATACCCCAACAATTCATCATTCGCCTTTTTTAATATATAACGCCCCTTTAATGCTAAACGGTGAGCTGGTTGGGGTGTTACAATCCGCCTATAATACTAGTGTTATAAGTATGTTTTTTTCAATTTGCGTCTAGTACTCCTAATTTTATCGCTTATTGTAATATTTATTGCAACGTATATGGGATGGTTGTTATCGAAAAAGGCTCTAAAACCGGTGTATTCTTTAATTAGTGCTACTGAACAAATTCGAAACAGTGAGGATTTTGGAAATAGGATACAACATAATGGCGCACAAGATGAAATTGGTCTGCTCAGTAAAACCATCAATGGAATGCTTAAACGTATTCAAACGATTTATGGAGAATTAGATAATTCATATGCATCTCAACGACGTTTTGTAGCTGACGCTTCTCACGAACTGCGAACACCTCTTACCACAATTACGGGGAATGCCGAATTCCTTAAGAAAATATGGACATCTCTGGAAAATTACCCTAGTAGATTACCCGAAGAAGAGGAAATTCGAATATCTGTGGAGGCTCTTAATGACATTACGGATGAAGCAACAAGAATGGGGAGATTGGTTAATGATCTCCTGGCACTCGCCAGAGCGGATGCAGGTTTTCGAATGAAAAGTGAAGTAGTCGAACTTAAATCTATTGTCGATTCGGTAGTGAGAAAGGCACAATTAATTCCCAAGGCTGCTGAATTGAAAACTGAAGGCTTAGATGTTCTGGTGAATACCATCGTATTAGGAGATAAGGATTACCTACAACAATTGCTTTTTATTTTTATCGATAACGCTTTTAAATTTACTTCAGAAGGCTATGTTGAGATTAACGCCTTAAGAGATAAAGATAAAGTTAGATTAATGATTAGAGATACCGGTATTGGAATGGATCCTAACGAACTCCCTCACATATTCGATAGATTTTATCGAGCTGATTCCTCAAGAGGGAAAACGCCGGGTACTGGTTTAGGATTATCAATAGCAAAGTGGATCTTGGAAGAACATAAGGGGACAGTCGATGTAATTAGCGTTAGAGGTAAAGGAACTTCGTTTTTAATATGGCTCCCTGTATATAACATTTCAAATGTGGAAGCCCAATAAAGCTGTAGCAACTCTAAGTATAGACATCTGCACTAAAGAAAGATTTTTGTTCAGATGTACCGCTGGGCATTGACGGGCAGGTTAGTTGAACAAGGATTTTTCAAAAATGCAAAGAAGATGTCCGATTTTAATGGGTATCCTGGAAGATGAAAGGGGTAATTAAGCACATAAAAGCAGCCCTCAAATTATATAAATCTGAGGACTTCTTTGAGTACCAGTATGAACGATTATATTAACTCTATTAGCATGGGATGCAAATTAGGAAGATCCATCTGTTCAACGCCCAACTCCCCCATGAAGTAAATTTGATGTTAAAAAGGCTCCAACAGGAGGCAAGGCATTACTAATAATGGGAGATCCAGTGAGACCTGTATCGGTTGTAGCAAGCCAAGTTCCATACTCACCTGCTTGTAAAGAGGGGGGCTTCATTATAAGCCGTCCACTTAAAATAAAATGTCGAATTCTAATCGAGGGATCATCGGATATAGTTAAATTACCAGAATACGAGGCATAAGGTGAATCCACTCTTATTTGTTTGGTGCTTTCTTCCCAATATCCATTAATTGGAATATCTCTATCACGAAAATTAATTGAGCCAGCTACCCTGTTACCTGTAACAGAGTTGATGTTGAATGTGCCATAAACGACGGGTCTACCACCTACAGAAGCGTGGATACCCCACTGTGAGGGGAATGGTACACTAACCATTTTAATCTTCTCCTTATATTTAAATAATTAGAAATACACAAAATTGGAATGATAGATAAGGTAATTCAGATGTTTATTTACTACCCTGTTGAAAGGACCAATAAAGTATATGCATTTAGTATCAAATTGGGAATACAAAAATGTTTATAGATAAAAACTCCTTCACTATAGTTGGTACATCCATATTTTGGGGTAATTAATCAATGGTCGATGTTATTCAACTAATGGCGAACGATACAGGTGATTTGTATTAGTTTAACCCACGAATTTTTCCTTCTAAGCAACGATTTTGATTTGAATGACAGATATGAGATTATACGGGGTGTAAAAAAAACGCCGGTGACCTTAAGCAGGTGATCGGCGTTTCCATATTAGCGTTTCTGCATTTTGCTCTCATCCATGTACAGCAGGTTCCAGCGGTGACCGTCCAGGTCGGCAAATCCTGCGCCGTACATCCAGCCGTCAATTTCACTCGGCTTGCCAAAGATGCTTCCTCCGGCAAACTCTACTTTTTGAATAAAGGCATCTACTTCTTCTCTGCTTTCAGCACCAATGGAAAATATTACTTCTGCGCTATGGGAAGTATCTGCGGTTTTTGAACCTGTAAATTTCTCAAACACCGCATCCGGGAACAGCAGAATCGTTGTTTGGCCTATGGCAAGCTTGGCTCTCTCGTTACCAACGCTCACCGCATGGAATCC
The DNA here is from genome assembly GCF_008017805.1 of Paenibacillus sp. N3.4. Classification (GTDB taxonomy): domain Bacteria; phylum Bacillota; class Bacilli; order Paenibacillales; family NBRC-103111; genus Paenibacillus_E. The sequence continues at coordinate 6,409 of NZ_VRTT01000134.1, forward strand.
AATCTCATTGAAAAAGGCAGTTGACCTCTCAACATCTTTGACCGGCAGGTTAATCCAAATCTCCTGTGACATGGCTGTAGCCTCCTGGAATATATTATCAACTACTCCTACTATACTCTACTTCTGGCGGCAGAAGCGAATCTTATAAAAGAAACCGCAAGGTATGACATTCCTGTCATGCATCCTACGGTTTCCAGAAACGCCCAATTTTTTACATATGTCTTATGAGGTTCAAATTACATCTGTCCTAAGATAACCATGAAGTATTGTGAATCAAATAAAAAAGCATATTTAGCATATGGACGCCAGGAAGAACTAAAGACAGACTCGACGTTCGTACGTTATTTCAGTCCGTGTATAAAAGGAGAGAACAACTTGAATTTATCTGGTTTGATTGATCATACGCTGTTGCGGGCGGATGCCTTGAGAAAGAAATAATTCTTTGGGATTATTTTTCTTATAGTGGTGTTGCAAACGCTTAAGATAGGCAAACTAAGAATACAAAACAGTGGAGGAACAACAACATGAGGTATTTGGTTGCCATTTTGGGCGTGCTAGTCGTTTTTGTCCTAACATACGCATTAAGCAACAATCGGCGGAACATCCGCTACCGGCCGCTTGTTGTCATGATCGTATTACAAGCGCTGCTTGCCTTTGCTTTGCTTCATACCAGTGTCGGAGAGCTCTTCATTGGAGCCTTTGGGACACTTTTTGAGAAGTTGCTATCTTATGCGGGGGAAGGCGTCAATTTTGTGTTCGGTGGTATTGCCAATCAAGGACAAGCTCCATTCTTCTTGTCAGTTTTGCTACCGATCGTATTCATCTCCACTCTCATCGGTATTCTGCAGTATACCAAAATTTTGCCGTCCATTATTAAGTATACTGGTCTTGTATTGAGTAAAGTAAACGGAATGGGTAAACTGGAGTCCTACAACGCGGTGGCTTCCGCCATTCTAGGGCAATCCGAAGTATTTATCTCCGTTAAAAAGCAAATCGGAATGCTGCCGAAGCAGAGGCTATATACGCTTTGTGCTTCCGCAATGTCGACCGTTTCCATGTCGATTGTCGGCGCGTACATGCAAATGATTAACCCCAAGTATGTCGTTACCGCACTCGTTTTGAACCTGTTCGGCGGATTTATTATCGCTTCGATCCTAAACCCCTATATGGTTTCGAAGGAAGAGGATATTCTGGAAGTACTAGATGTAGAGAAGCAATCGTTCTTCGAGATGCTTGGCGAATATATTATGGACGGGTTCAAAGTGGCCATCACCGTCGCGGCGATGTTGCTCGGCTACGTCGCGCTGATCGCATTGATCAACGGCATCTTTAGCGGCATACTAGGTGTCTCTTTCCAGCAGTTATTAGGCTATATTTTCGCTCCGTTCGCTTTCATCATGGGCGTTCCATGGAAGGAATCGGTGGAAGCGGGAAGCATAATGGCGACAAAGATGGTAGCCAACGAATTCGTGGCGATGCTCGATCTCGGCAAGCATACAGGGTTAACAGGACGGACGATAGGCATCGTATCCGTGTTCCTCGTGTCTTTCGCGAACTTCTCATCTATCGGCATTATCGCTGGCGCGGTAAAGGGGCTACATGAGAAGCAAGGCAATGTAGTAGCTCGATTTGGTCTAAAATTGTTGTACGGTGCAACAATGGTGAGCGTATTGTCAGCTATAGTAGCCGGATTGTTTTTGTAAGTAAGAAGCAGCGGGAGGACAGTTCAATATAGAATTAGTGAGGAGAAATAAGACGATGAGAATGGTAGATCTGATTGAGAAGAAGCGCGACGGCAAGGAATTGACAACTGAAGAGATCAACTTCTTTATCAAGGGCTATCACGAAAGACGAAATTCCTGATTACCAGGTCAGTACTTTGGTCATGATTTTCTTCAAGGATATGACGGAGCGGGAACGGGCGGGCGATACGACGACGCTGGTCTTGGCGCCGCTCGTGGCTGCGCTGGACATATCGGTAGCGAAGATGTCCGGCCGCGGGCTCGAGCATACGGCGGAACGACTCCGACGCCATCGTGCTGGATGTGAAGATGAAGCTGACTGCTAGAGTATCTGTCTGTTTTTACTTACTTCAATGTGAAAAATTAGCTATTTAGGCTGCGGCGATCAAACAGGGTCTTGAATTATATAAATGCTATCTAAATCGAAGATCGGTCCAGACATTGAAACATTTGGGATGAGTTTTGAATTGACTGAAAGCCGTGAATTCCCATTAGCGTACGGAAATTTCGGCTTTTTTCATATCACGATTGCTTTTGGGTTTGGTTGGCAGCACCCCTTTAAAGTCACTTGCTAAGCTCACGGGGAACGAGAGTTAAACAATGAAAAGCAGTCTACTACTTTTTATTACGTAGTAGACTGCCTTCATTTTTTTGTTTATTAGAGTCAGTCATTTACTTTCTGAATTTGAAAAATTACCCTCTTTCTATTCTTCTTATTTTACGGAGATGGTTGAGAAGAAGTTTGGATGGCCGATTGAACTTGACTAATCATTGTTTGTGCTTGCGCTATTTCAGCGGATGCTTGCTTTAGAGCTTCTTCGCAAAGTAGTGGGTTTGCTGCCGATTGTTCAATAGCTTGACTAATGAGACTTTTAGCAAGTGTTGTTGATACTTCTGCTTTTTTCAACTGGTTTGGATCAATTTGTTGTGTCAATTGGAACCTCCATAATTAATGAATTTGTACTAAACAACTGTTATATAGTTTTCGAATACCGGAAATTTTATGTACGGTAAATCTGCTTAATAGAAAGATGGACATCGAGTCTTGAAATTTATTTGGAGTGGTCACATTAATGAAGATGGACTCTGGTTTGACTTATATTTAGAATCGGCGGATTACGATGAAGAAAATAATGAGCTGGATTCTCAAGATGATGAAGCAGTATCTGACTGGCAGGCAAAAATCGTTTGGAATAATTATCATAGTTGTACGCTATCATCAACTTACTGGGAAGAAGCAAGTGGATTTCAGGTGGGGAAAGAGCTAAATCAATTTGGTATTAGACAGCTCGGTTCAAAGGAGTATAATGTTGATCCATTGTCAAAATATGATTTTGACAATCCGTCTTTTAACATTTATTTATTAGGACACGATTCTGTTGCTGAACATCGGATACATTTCTCAGAAAAAGAATTAAAACAATTTGATATTAAATGGGATGGAAAAATTGCTCTCACCTATGCTGGTCAATACGAATTTTTACATTCATTTGAAGCGAATTTATTGAATGTAAGTTTTCAAGGGTTTGATATCCCTGAAGAAGTATCGGATAAACGCGCGCTTGAATTACTAGAAATATTTACGGTTGAATCTGAAATTTATACCATCTCAAAAATCAATGGACAACGGAAGGTTATTATCAATTGATACAAGTACATACAAACGTGTGGAAAAGGTAATTGAAGATGGAGGACATAATATGAACAGGTCTGAGTACAAGGATTTTTACGACAAGGTTGGAAAATTAAACGGTTGGGACTTTAGTAAATTAAGAACTACTTCTGAAGGAGAACAATGGAATTTCCTTTATGAAGTTACTCAAAGATGCAATAAGTCCAATTTATTGCTTGATATTGGTACGGGTGGTGGAGAAGCTTTAATATCTATTGCCGATGCAGCATTACTACTTGTTGGCATTGATCACTCAGAAGGAATGATTCAGTCCGCTACTGAAAACTTAAAAAAATCAAATAAAACAAATATTCGCTTCTTACAAATGGAAGCAGAAAATATTACCTTTCCTGAGTTCTTTTTTAATGTGGTGTCCTGTCGGCACAGTGAGTTTTATGCAACTGAAGTTTCAAAAGCATTAGCCAATGATGGTTTATTCTTAACTCAACAGGTAAGTGAAAATGATAAACTAAACATTAAACAAGCATTCGGCAGAGGGCAGGATTTCGGAACTGATGAAGGGATCTTAAAAGATAAATACCTTACAGAGCTAGCTGAAGCAGGTTTTACCGATATTCAGTCCTTTGAATATGATGCAACGCAGTATTTCCAAACTTACGAGGATTTGGTCTTCTTTTTGAAATACACCCCTGTTATTCCTAACTTTGGGCAAACTGATCATGATTTCGAAATACTTCAAAAGTTTATTGAATCAAATAAAACGGAGAAGGGAATAAAGACCAATACTAAACGCTTTATGATTGTGGCAAGGAAATAATGGGTTGTTAAGCTGATATGAACGAGGCGGTCAATACCTCTTCTAATAATTAAATGTTTTTTTATTTTTGTCAGGAAAAAATCCATTTTTAACCATTAATGGAGACAATGGTTGTTACCTTGAAATCTTGGCACGAAGGCAAAGACGTTGACGGTGGTTAACAGTCTGATATGC
>NZ_VRTT01000135.1 GCF_008017805.1 Paenibacillus sp. N3.4
CGAGTCATACTTAATGCGAGTGTGATTGATACATATTGGATCAGAGGGAATTACAAAATAGGAAAGGTTTTTCCCGAATAATCGGCGTTTGATCGACGATTGTATATGCGTTTGTTGGAAGCTGAACAATTCTTGGTTGGGAGTGCGCAAGAACTTGCTGAGATTCCTGGCGTCGAGCAATTTGAAGTATTTCGCCAAGTCAGTACAAAGACGGATTACGATTATGGCTTCTCGATGGTATTCGCCGATCAAACGGCCTATGATGCCTATAATGTTCATCCCGTACATACAGCTTATGTGGCTGAGCGTTGGGTAAAAGAGGTTAGTCGATTTCAGGAAATAGACTTCCGTCTATTTGAATAGGAAGATGACTATGAAACCTATGAAACTACCCAAAGAAGACAAAGAAGCATTAGTGGATGATCTTCAGGAATACCTGGAAATGGATCATGACATTCAACTAGGACGCTTGGCAGCAGAGCAATTAATTGAATTTATGATTGGGCAATTGCGAACTCCTATCTATAATCAGGCGATCGAGGATGCCGGCAAAACATTGCTGGAGAGAATGGCCTCGCTTGAAGACGATTTGTATGCCATGAAGTTAGCCAAGCCAAAGCGAAGATAGAGGTTTGACCACCTTCATGCGGCGGCGCTACAACGCGCACGTTGGGCTGAATGGATGGAAATGTCGAGAGGAGAGATCAGCCAATTGAACAACGTAGAAGAAGTTTTCGACATTTATGATGCTAATATGAATAACATTGGAACGGCTCCACGATCAGAAGTGCATGCTAAAGGCTTATGGCACCAAACGTTCCAATGCTGGATAGTAAGTCACGAAGCTCCTGAGCCGAAACTTCTTCTTCAATTACGGCATCCGGATAAAGACTTATTTCCAAGCTTATTGGATATCTCCTGCGCAGGCCATTTGTCAGCCGGAGAAACGATTCAAGATGGTGTGCGCGAACTGGAAGAAGAGCTGGGGCTCAGGGTCAATTTCAGCGATTTGCTTGCCTGCGGAGTGTTTGCGGAAGATGACATCCTATCGGAACGACTGATCGACCGGGAGTTTTGTCATGTGTTTATATATCGCTGCGATCAACCGCTTAACGATTATTTGTTGCAACCAGATGAGGTAAGCGGCATAGTGGCAGTGAATGCGATGGAACTAGAACGGCTAGTGAAGCAGGAAGCCGAGCAAATCAAGGCAAGCGGCTTCAAACTGCAAGAGGATGGTCAATTAGAAGAAGTACATTCCGTCATCGTTTTGACCGATCTGGTTCCTCATCCTATCGCCTATTTTGACCTCTTGTTCCGTACATTAAAACAGAATCATTGGCTCGCGTGAAAAAGAACCGAAACGGAATTCCGGATCGGTTCATCTTACGGCTATCGAAGGTTTAGGCGAAATACGTATTCGCTATGTAGGCATAAGCGATATATAAGGCAACAGAAAGTCCTACGCAAATAATGCCAAGCGCTGTTTTTCGCTTAAATAAGAGCAAGAATCCAGCACTGAAGGCCGATCCTATAATGATCAAAGAAATAAACGTTAAAATACCCATCGCTGGCGATCTCCTTAGCCTTTATTTACGTAATCACGCACCATATCCTCAGTTACATAGGAACGGAGCGGAGAAATACCGTGTTTGGCATGAGCGATGATTTGGGCCGTGATCGCGTTGATGGAATCAACGGTGAAGGGAATCCCTTGTCTACATAGATCGACTGCAGCATCAATGGCTTGCTCACGCTGCTCGTCCAACTCTGCGAATCGAACCAAATGCAGGTGTTGTTCCGTAGAATGTTTGGTTATCGCTTCATGTACATTCATGTTAAAATCTCCTTTAGTGACAATATTCTTATCCAGTATACACGATTGATGGAAAGAGGAACAGGTTTACTGGGAGAATTCAGAAGAAGAAATAATTCGGAAAATCCGCCTTGAGTGAAATAGTTATTTACAAGTCTTACAGATGTCTCGGAGTGAATCCAATGAATGTGTTGCCGATTGAAACAGTGATCCCTCAGCTACAACAAGCTTTACGCGCAAGTCCTTACGCCATATTGGTTGCTCAGCCCGGTGCGGGCAAAACGACACAAGTACCGCCAGCGCTACTAGAGGAGCCTTGGTTGCATGGACAGAAAATATTGATGCTTGAGCCGAGAAGGCTTGCTGCTCGGGCTGCAGCTCGATATATGTCCAGGCTTCGAGGAGAAGAAGTAGGACAAGCTATCGGTTATCGGGTCAAAAACGACACGCGAATTAGTTCGAGTACCCGCATTGAAGTTATTACTGAAGGTATACTTACACGCATGCTGCAATCAGATCCGGCTTTGGAAGGCGTAGGCGCTGTTATTTTTGATGAGTTTCATGAACGAAGCTTGCATGCGGATTTGGGGCTTGCTTTATGCAGACAGTCACAAACGTTACTGCGGCCTGACCTGAGAATTGTAGTTATGTCAGCAACGTTGGAAGCAGAGCCCGTCGCTGCGATGCTGGATGATGCGCCAATCATCCGAAGTGAGGGAAGAACTTTTCCCGTTGAAACGGTTTATTTGAGCGAGAAATTTTCCGGCCGAATAGAAGCGACTGCCGTGAAAGTTATTGAGCAAGCTTTACAAGAGAATCTAGGCAGTTTATTAGTTTTTCTGCCCGGAGCCGCTGAAATTCATCGGGTTGCTGATGCGCTTGCAGCACGTCAATTGGGGAAAGAGATAGAAATCGCTCCTCTTTACGGCAATCTATCACAAGAAGCGCAAGACCGAGCTTTGGCAGCGAGTGCTTCCGGCTGCAGGAAAGTTGTGCTGGCTACTTCTATTGCGGAAACCAGTTTGACCGTCGAAGGGGTCATGGTTGTGATCGACAGCGGACTCATGCGCTTGCCGCGTTTTTCACCGCGGACAGGCATGACACGTCTGACGACGGTGCCTGTGTCCCAGGCCTCTGCGGATCAGCGCAGAGGTCGGGCGGGCCGGCTCGGTCCAGGCGTGTGCTACCGCCTGTGGACCGAGCAAGAGCAGCGGCAGCTGCCGCCGAGCCGTACGCCAGAAATCCGCGAAGCGGATCTGGCGCCGCTCGCGCTTGAGCTGGCCGCCTGGGGCGTGCCAGACCCCGCTGCGCTGGTCTGGCTGGACCCGCCGCCTGCTGCTGCCTACCAGCAGGCGCGCGAACTGCTCTTGCAGCTCGGCGCGCTGCAAGAGAACGGGGGCCTAACGCCGCACGGCAAGCGCCTGGCGACGTTAGGCATGCACCCCCGGCTTGCGCACATGGTGCTGCAAGCCATGCCGCTTGAGCTCGGCGCACTGGCGTGCGAGCTCGCGGTTATGCTCGGGGAGCGCGATTTCATGCGCGCTGCCGCTGGTCGCGATGCGGACGTTCGTACCCGCATCGAAGCCCTTTGGGAAGCTGCGCGGGGCGAGCAGCGCGCTGGTGTTGACGTTGGCTTATGCCGCCGAATTACGGCGGAAGCCAACCAACTGATGCAGTCGCTCGGCATTCGGCCGAGTGACAACAGAAGTTCTTCAGCGAGCGGTTTGCTGCTCGCATTTGCCTACCCCGACCGCGTCGCGCAGCAGCGCTCGACCGGTCGATTTCTGCTCAGTAATGGGCGCGGAGCCATCCTTCCTGAGCTTCAATCGCTCTCCAACGAACGTTTCCTCGTTGCAGCTGAGCTGGAAGACAGCGGTGCTGAGAGCCGTATTTTTCTGGCGGCTCCTATTCATGAGAACGAACTGCTAGAGGCTTTTGATAGGCAAATTCGGAACGAGCAAGAGGTCGTTTGGGACGCCGCTGCCGGCTTTATTAAAGCGCGAGAACGTATCCGCTTAGGCGCGTTGATCATCAAGCAAATGCCGCTGCAAGATCCTGATCCACAGCTTCTTTGGGAAGCTTTGCGATCCGGCATTCAAGCGGAATCGTTGGAATTGCTGCCTTGGACTCGCACGACAAGACAGTTTCAACAGCGGGTGAATTTCTTGCATCAATCGGGAGGTGACTTTCCCGACATGAGCGATACCGCGCTTCTTGATACGCTTGATGATTGGTTGGGACCTCATCTCTATGGTGTTAAAAGCAAAGGAGCTCTGTCACGTCTTAACTTAACAAGTATCTTAGAGGAACAGCTAACCTGGGAGCAGCGGAGACGGCTGGATGAATGGGCGCCAACTCATATTCAGGTGCCAAGCGGATCGCGGTTACCCGTTGATTATAGCGATATAGCATCACCGACTTTATCGGTTCGTTTGCAGGAAATGTTCGGGCTGACAGACACGCCGCGTCTAGCCAAAGGTAAGGTGCCTGTAACCTTGCATTTATTATCACCGGCACAGCGTCCAGTTCAAGTGACCAAAGATTTGGCGAGCTTTTGGCGTGAGGCTTATTTCGAAGTCAAAAAAGATTTAAAAGGGCGCTATCCCAAACATTATTGGCCTGACGATCCGATGGCCGCAATACCAACCAATCGAGCTAAGCCTCGTTCATAAACGATGAAGCGGCAGGAAGGAACGATAATAACGATGACAGACCAGCTTTACGTTGAGCCTATTCTAATCCCAATATCGGCTGGTTTTGCTACTGCTCCTCATTTTCTGAATACTTCGCGGAAGCCTTGGAAGCTCGTTTTAATGCTGCGGGTTTATGTGCTAAGATTATGATTCATTATCCCTACGGAGACTGGACGAGACCTCGTCTAGATCAGCTTCGGGAAATTGGCAGCGATCTGTGGAATAATGCTCATCGCAAATCGTCTCGATATGGTGGAAAGCGTCTAACGGCATCTATCGAACAGGTCCTTAAACCCGGACAGAAGCTGCTGCTAATTGGACATAGCGCAGGAGCAGTTGCTTCCATTCAAGCAGCGGATACACTCCTTAAAGCTGGGCGAACGATCATCGGAGTTGTGCAAATTGGTTCGCCTAAATGCGCTGTTCCTTCATCTTTATCGCACCGCGTTCTTTATTTGAATGGCGTTAATACCATGCTTAAACCTGTTGATCCGATTCCAAGAATAGGGACATGGGGCGGCTGGAGTGCTGCCCGTTTTGGCTTGAAGCGTTGGAATCACTTGAAGCAAGCGCCCTTTGAACGAAAGCCATTGCCCCTTATTGGAGGACATGCTGACTATTTTCGGGATCATCATCCCTATATATGGAACGAATCAACGAACTTACAAACAACGCTCAACGCCATATGGACATGGCTGCAACTAAATGAAAAGGAAGATGAATATGATTGAAATTCTGAAAGCTAGCATGGAACACAATGACGAAGATGGTTATGTCGGACAAGTCGAGTTTAAAGTAGAAGGGCACGAGCATCCTTATGCGATAACGATTCAAAGCAAACGCCGCAAGGATTGGAGCTATGCGCTTCATTTTCTTAAGGAACCAGGCAAAGAAGAAGACATTATTGCAGTTGAGGATTTATTGGAAGAGGACGAATGGTTCGACCAATTAGTCGATGCTTCCTTGAATGCTTTAGAAAAGTGAAATTAGCGTAATTCAGAGATCTATTCACAGTGAACAGTTTGTTCTTCTTCCCCTAGCAGGTAAGCAAGCTGTTTATCAAGTGCTTTAGCCTGAATGAAACGCTCGAACCCGTGATTTCACGGGTTTTTTCTTGCTTTGAGGGCCGGTTTCAATAAGCACGCTGCGCTTCCATCCCAACACCATACTCTCAAGCTTCCCAGAAAGTTATCAATAACCGAGCAACTGCATATGTACGCTGAAATATGTACATACAAGTTAAGAGGATGCTATAATACGTTCAGAATCATAAGTCCGAGGTGAAACATGAAAGAAAAGCAATTACCTAAATACTTACAACTGAAACAAGAGATATTATCGTGGCTTCATGCGGGGAAGTTAAAACCGAATGATCAAATGCCTTCCGAGAATGAAATTGCTGAACAATTTCAAATGAGCAGGCAGACTGTCAGACAAACGTTTGGTGAACTCGAACAAGAAGGTTGGTTATATCGGATACAAGGAAAAGGTACGTTCGTTTCCACACCGCAAACACAGATAGCCAGAGATGTTCAAACCATTGGCATCCTTACGACGTATATATCCGATTACATATTTCCGCATATTGTAAGAGGGGCTGAAGCTGCTTTACGCGCAAAAGGGTATCGATTACTTCTTTCTTCGACCGATAATGATAAAGAAAAAGAGAAGGAGAGTCTCAATATGATGCTGAGTCAACCGTTAAGCGGACTGATTATTGAGCCGACTAAGAGTGCGGAAGGCAATCCGAATTTAAGCTATTATCTTTCTTTGGATTATCACAATATCCCTTATTTGATGATTAATGAGCGATATCCAGAGATGAATTGCCCTTCTCTAACCGTTGATGATGAGGAGGGGGGCTTCAAGGCCGCAGAGCATTTGATTGCGCTTGGTCATCGCCGTATCGCAGGGTTTTTCAAGACAGATGATTTGCAGGGGGTTAATCGGTTAAAAGGGTTTATTCGCGCACATCGTCATTATCAAATACCGTTATTACCGGAGCTCGTCATTCACTACACGACGGAAGAGAAGAAATATAAACCATTTGACAGCACGATTAAGATGTTGGGGTTTGGGGAAGAAGAGAGACCGACGGCTTTCGTCTGCTACAATGATGAATTAGCCATTCATTTGCTTGAAGCTGTGCGTACAACTGGTCTTCAAGTCCCACAAGATATCTCAATAGTTGGTTTTGATGATTCGTCATTAGCAACCGCTACAGAAGTTAAGCTGACGACACTTTCGCACCCCAAGATGGAATTGGGAACGGATGCAGCTGAGATATTGATTGAAATGATTGAGAATAGACGAGGTTCTAGTATGCCTAAAGGGAAACTATACAAACCGGAATTAATAGTCAGAGAGTCTACGATTCAACTTTAGTCCGTAAGAATTCATGTAGTCAACTTGTACGTACAAGTGATATACTGGGGGTAGCAAATTCAAGGAGGCTTCCCCCATGTCTAAGAAATATGCAATTGGTGTTGACTATGGAACTGAATCCGGCCGTGCCGTCTTAGTCAATTTGAGTGACGGGACAGAAGTTGCAGATCATGTAACTCCTTATCCTCACAACGTTATTGACGAAAAACTGCCAATATCCGGAATTAAATTGGAATTTGATTGGGCCTTGCAGCATCCACAGGATTATCTGGATGTTCTGACAAGGTCTGTTCCTGCTGTCGTGCAGGCATCCGGTGTAGATCCTGCGGATATTATCGGACTAGGTATTGATTTTACTGCTTGTACGATGCTGCCGATTGATGAGAAGGGGCAACCGTTATGCTTCAATCCCGAACTGACAAATAATCCACATAGCTGGGTTAAGCTATGGAAGCATCATGCAGCGCAAGATGAAGCCAATTTAATTAATGAAATTGCTGCACAAAGAGGGGAATCGTTCCTTCCACGATACGGCGGGAAAATTTCCTCTGAATGGATGATTGCTAAGATTTGGCAAATCGTAAACGAGGCTCCGGACATTTTTGAGCAAACGGATCGTTTCTTGGAAGCAACCGATTGGGTTGTTTCACAAATGACTGGTCAAACGGCTGTTGTCCGAAACAGCTGCACAACGGGGTATAAATCAATTTGGCATAAGCAAGATGGTTATCCAAGCAAAGATTTCTTCAAAGCTCTTGACCCACGTCTTGAACATTTGACTGAAACAAAGCTTCGCGGCGATGTCGTAGCATTGGGTACTAAAGCGGGTGAACTGACGGAGGACATGGCGAAACGCATGGGTCTTCAAGCAGGTACAGCCATTGCTGTAGGCAATGTAGATGCTCATGCAGCGGTGCCAGGCGTTAGTGTTGTTACGCCGGGGAAGCTGGTTATGGCTATGGGAACATCGATTTGTCATATGCTGCTTGGTACGGAAGAGAAAGAAGTAGAAGGGATGTGCGGCGTTGTAGAAGATGGCATTATTCCCGGATATATGGGCTATGAAGCGGGCCAGTCCGCTGTTGGCGATATTTTCGCGTGGTACGTGGAGCAAGGTGTCCCCACGTATGTGCAAGCTGCTGCTGAGCAAGAAGGCGTTCATGTGCATGAATGGTTGGAGCGTCGTGCATCCGCTTACAAACCGGGCGAGACGGGGCTGCTAGCTCTGGATTGGTGGAATGGTAACCGCTCGGTGCTTGTCGATACTGAACTGAATGGTCTCATAATGGGATATTCTTTATTAACGAAACCAGAAGAAATTTATCGTACTTTACTGGAAGCAACCGCTTTCGGTACCCGTAAAATCGTGGATGCTTTTCATGAGAACGGCGTAGAAGTACAAGAGCTTTATGCGTGTGGCGGACTACCACAAAAAAATCGTCTGCTTATGCAAATTTATGCCGATGTAACAAATCGGGAAATCAAAATCGCAGATTCGAAGCAAACGCCGGCACTTGGCGCAGCGATGTTCGGTGCGGTAGCAGCGGGTGCAGCTAAAGGCGGGTACGACAGTATTGTTGATGCTGCCCAGCAGATGGCGAGAGTACGGAAAGAAACGTTCAAACCTATTGCCGAGAATGTTGCCGTTTATGAGCAAATTTATAAGGAATATAGCAAGCTTCATGATTATTTTGGCCGTGGCGAGAATGACGTGATGAAGCGTCTTCGTTCCATCCGTGAGGAAGCACGTCAATCGTTCATTCTTTCCAATCACGATATAACCTAGGAGGCAAATTGCCATGAACCCTTATTCAGAAAAAGTATTTTGGTTTGTAACCGGAAGTCAGCATCTATATGGACCTGAGACCTTACTGCAAGTGGAAGAACATTCCAAACAGATCTCGGAAAGTATAGACCGTGATTCGATTATTCCAAGCAAACTAGTTTTTAAAGCTGTCCTCACAACACCGGATGCTATCCGAAGATTGTGTTTAAATGCGAATGCCGATGATTCTTGTGCAGGTATTATTACTTGGATGCATACATTCTCTCCTGCCAAAATGTGGATAGCGGGACTCGCAGAATACCGTAAACCATTGCTTCACCTGCACACGCAATTCAATCGTGATATTCCTTGGGATTCCATCGATATGGATTTTATGAACCTGAATCAAGCTGCGCATGGCGATCGTGAGTATGGTTTTATTGGCGCACGTATGGGGATATCTCGTAAAGTTGTAGTTGGTTATTGGGAAGACCCGGCAGTGATTAGCCGTATTGCCGGTTGGATGCAAACGGCAGTTGGTTTTGTTGAAGGACGTCAATTGAAAGTAGCGCGTTTTGGCGATAATATGCGCCAGGTGGCTGTAACTGAAGGCGATAAAGTAGAAGCGCAAATCAAATTCGGCTGGTCGATAAATGGGTATGGTGTCGGCGATCTTGTTCAGCGAATCGGAGATATTTCTGAATCCCAGGTCGATCAATTAATGGATGAATACAACGAAAGCTACGATTTTACAACTGAGGGACGTTCATCAGGTCCTATTCGCGATGCCATTCGCGAACAAGCGCGCATTGAGCTTGGCCTCAAAGCGTTCTTGCAAGAAGGGAAGTTCGGCGCGTTTACGACATCTTTTGAAGATTTGCATGGCCTTAAACAGCTTCCCGGACTCGCCGTTCAACGTTTGATGGAACAAGGATACGGTTTCGGAGGCGAGGGCGACTGGAAAACAGCGGCGCTGACGCGTGTCATGAAAATTACGGCGCAAAACAAGGGCACTTCTTTCATGGAAGATTATACCTACCATATGGAACCTGGGAATGAGTTGGTCCTTGGCGCACACATGTTGGAAATTTGTCCGACAATTGCAGCTACACGTCCAACGATTGAAGTACATCCACTTGGCATCGGTGGAAAAGCAGACCCGGCTCGCCTCGTATTTGACGGCTCTTCAGGTCCAGCGATAAATGCGTCGTTAATCGATTTGGGCAACCGTTTCCGTTTGTTGATCAACGAGGTGGATGCGGTTCAACCTGTGGAGTCCATGCCGAAGCTTCCTGTCGCACGCGTATTATGGAAGCCGCAACCCTCGCTCCGCGATTCCGCAGAAGCTTGGATCTACGCCGGAGGTGCGCACCATACCGTTTTCTCCTACCGTGTAACGACTGAACAATTGGTTGATTGGGCCGAATTAGCAGGCATTGAAGTAGCTATTATCAATAAAAACACGTCAGTCCTGCAATTCCGCAATGAGCTTCGCTGGAGCGAAGCAGCTTGGAAACGCTAGAATTGTAACAAGCATACACCGTCTATCCTTATGGGTGGCGGTATTCTTATGGATGGATACTATGGAGACAAATGTGACTTCGATCATGCCTGTTGATTAACCAAAATAAGGAATCCATAAATTGAAAAAAGATCGCTCTTTCTGTAAAATCGTTTGCACCACACAACACGATTTGAAAGAG
>NZ_VRTT01000136.1 GCF_008017805.1 Paenibacillus sp. N3.4
ATGGAACGCCGTGTGCCGTGAAAGTGGCCTGCACGGTGTGGCGGAGGGGAAAAGGTAGCGATAATATCAAAGCCTTACCTATTCCAATCTTATGATTTAGTAAATTTAGTTAGAGGGAACGCCGGATGCCGGGAAACTGGCACGTCCGGTGTGGAGCAGGGGAAAAGCTGGAGATGACATCAAATGCTTACCTATTGTTACCTATAGCTCAATAGACATCAGTAGAAGGCTGCCGGCAGCATAGAACGGTAGCCTTTTCAGCTCACGATCAGTAACGTGCAACTTTCCAATAATTGGGGAGTAGAATGAATGAAACGGAGATGTAGAAGGAACATACGGGGCTATTTGCGAGCTGGAGGGAAATGATGACTAAAAGAAGATTAGTAGTTGCCATAAGTGTTATTTGGTTGTGGTGCAAGAATAAAAATGGATAGCAAATTCCCAACAAATTGTAATTTAACTATGCCACTATACCAAATATTTTATTGAGCCATTCAACAGCAGATAGGACAGACGAATTATTTTCGGCCTGCCCTTTCCTAATCATATGTAAGGCCTCGATTCCCTTCAACGTCTGTTCTGCAGTGTGAAACGTTTTGAAACCAAGCATTGGTTTTGTGATTTTCTTTATGAATCGATGATCTTGTTCCACAATGTTGTTTAGACACTTTGTCTGTCTAATCATTGTTTCTTTTGGCAGGGCTTTTTCATTTATTAATTCTAGTATGGCTGGTGGATATGCCGGGTTTTTGTCCAAAGTAATCACACGTGGTAATTGATTATGTGGCGAGGCCAAAGCTTTTGTAAAGAAACGCTTAGCTGCCGGCATATCTCGATTTTCAGATAACATAAAATCAATAGTTTTCCCCATAGAATCAACCGCTCTATATAAATACTTCCATTGACCTTTGACTTTGATGTACGTTTCGTCCGTTCTGTACGAATCATTTGTTGGTTTTAAATAAGGGCGGATTCGTTTGTCTATTTCGGGCCCAAACTCATGGACCCATCGCATAATCGTCGTAGGGGAAATCTCTAATCCCCGCTCGCTCATTATTTCTACGATGTCTCGATAACTTAAACTATATTTTAAATACCATCGCACGGTTAGTAAAATGATTGCTGACTCATACTGCTTCCATTTAAATAAATCCAATTTGGTTTCCATACTAAGTTGCTCCATACCATGTCTTCATTATCAGTTACGTTATCATGAATTTGAGCTTTGCACCACAACCGTTTAACAAACCTCCACGCAAATTTACGAAAAATGTTATAATATGGATGGTAAATTGAAGGAGGTCTAAAATGAAAAATCCTTCCTAAAATTCATTTAATGACGAGATGTTTCACTCTACTGTAAATTAAGCCCAATCAGATAGCATAGACGAAAGAGTTCCCTTTAACGATGTAATCAAACAAGTTGTTGAAGTAATGGAAATGAGAGCACAACAACAGGCTGCCAGCATAATCGGTAGCTGTTAAACTAAAGGCTGGATAGTTGAATCAATTCATTAATACTGTTAATGTGAAAAATTGCTTTAGAACAATTCCTCAGGGATGTGAAAATATAATGAATGACATTGATTTCGTAAAGAATATTTACAACTCAATGGTTATGGAAAATAAAGTAATATTATTAAAAATACTAATAAGAAATTTGTGAAAGATTCTTACTGGAAAGAGAATAAGGAATATTTATGATAATTGATCAAATATAAGTTGATCAATTATCAAATTTATTTGGGGTAATTGATGGAGGTGTATCAATTTTCAAAGAAGAAAAAACAAATAGTCTAATTACTATTGGGTATTAATTGGTTTGCCTCCCCAATTTTGAGAACTTGGAAGCCATTTGCAGGAATTATTGTTAAAAGAACGACGCTCTGATGTAATTTTTTGTTAGGCGACTTAAAGTACCTAAATTAAAATAAAGAGGGTATGTACTTTTGAATAAAACAACTGAAGGACAATTTCTTAATTATGTAGAAAGTCTGTTTAACTCCAAACACCAACAAAACCAACAAATGACCTCGACAACCATGATAAGAGAATTACAGGGAAGTCGTGAGGAGATTGAGTTCATCCTGTATCAGGCAGCCAAAGATTTTAACTTTTCAGTTGAGAGAGACGCTATAAGATACTACTTAAACAGCGGAAATTATAATCTGTCGGATTATTTCAATGAACTTCATAGAAGATTAAACACTAAAAGAAATTTACTGAAACTGAATTTTTTTTATTTTTTAGTTTGTTTGTTGGTGATATTAGGCATCTACAACTTATTACAAGTTAATGTCTTAACTACAGTGTTATGTTGCTCGATTGGCTCAAGTATTTTTGTATTTATTACAGGGAGTAAAAAAACCTAAACATTCTCTCCAAAAATTCTATCGAAGTCTCGGTGGTCACTTGAAAAACACAAAGAATTATAGCTGGTGAAAGGGCTACCGATTGGCAACCCCTTTCTCAACTCCCTCAGTATGATTTGAATTTCTCACGAAAAGCTCGTCTATTCTCAGGATTTCAACCCTTTAGACATAATTGATGAATGAATGAGGCTGTTGTAGAAGCCTATACAGATATTAAACAGCCTTACTTTATTGTCTACATGTCGGCAATGATTGCTTTCATGATTTTCAAACTAAACGATATTGGAGATTCGATCAATGAAAACGATCTACAGAAATAAAAGTGGTGCGAAGGAAGCTTTTATTCAAGCTTACGATAGAACGCTTCTAGAATGGGATGTACCGGTCGAATCGACATACGTAGATACTTTTTTTGGTAAAACACACATACTTATTTCAGGACCGACAGATGCCGAACCATTGATTCTTTTCCATGGATTCGGATTTAGCTCTACGATGTGGATTGAAAATATGAAGCAGCTAAGTAAAAGTTATCGTACCTTTTCCGTGGATTTTATCGGAGATATTAACAAAAGCGAAGCGATTCGGCAGATTAAAGATAAAGAAGAATGTGCACGTTGGTTTCGTGAAGTCTTGAGCGGATTGGGCATTCAAAAGACTCATATCGCAGGGCTGTCCTATGGTGGATTTATTGCACTGGTTTTGGCTATTCACGCTCCGCAGTTTATCAATAAAATGGTGGTCATGAGTCCGGCTGCTTCTTTTCAACCACAGAGCAAGAAATTTTTCATCAAGTGTCTTCTTGCCGGCATCTTCCCGACAACCAAACGGCTGAACGGCCTAATGAACTACATGATCGGTAAGGGAAATCAGGTTAATGAGACTTTAAGAAACCAATTCATTACGGGTATGCAGAATGCTTTGCCAAAAAATAAGTTGTTTCCAGGTTACATGAATGATGATGAGCTGAAAGCGATTCAATGCCCAATTCTCCTGCTGATCGGAGATCAAGATATTCAGTATGATCCACAAAAAGCGATTACCAGAGCCAAACAATTAGTTCCGTATATACAAACGAACTTAGTGTCAGATACTGGCCACGGGCTGGCCATGGAACGGCCGGCCACGATAAATTCGTTGATGATTTCGTTTTTCAGTACTTCAGTAAATCAATAAGGAGAAGTCCTTTGCAAGGTGCAGTGATTTCTGTAACAAGAGGAGAACTTTTCAATATTCCACGATTGATGATTAATGGGATATTAAATCAATTTATTATGAAAGCAATGACCAAAAATGAAGACATCCTTTTTGCTGAATTGACTGGACAAATGCAAGGAGGCGTTGGTCAAACCACGACCGTCTGGAAAGATGGTAAATGTATGAATCAATTCGGGACCGAAGGCTTCCACAATTTTGCACGAAGATTTTTTAGCTGGGTATTTTATAGTGGGAAAGTTCAGTCCTATTTCTTATCTTGGGAACATGAAGGGCATCTACCTCCTACTGAGGAAATAACTGCTTATGTAAAAACTTAAGGTCGACATTTTGATGGGGGAATATGGTCAAAAAAGCGAATCCCCCAAAAAATGTCTAAGATGAGGAGATCTATCGAAATGGAAAAATTGACATGGTCTTACCGGCGTATCTCCCTAGCAGATGTTCCCGTCATGATGGACTGGTATAATAACCGCGAGTTGCATGAAACGGCGAACGCCAAAGCGTTTCACCCCTACACTATCGATGAGTTAAACAAGTATTGGCAAAAAAAGATCAATCGTACCGATGCTATTTATTACGCAATAATTTCAAACGACCGGATGATTGGCCGAGTGAGTCTGAAAGGCATGGATTCTACAGGTGAGGGTATCGAATACGCCATCGTGATTGGTGATCCTTCCCTGTACTCACGTGGACTGGGTACTGAGATCACGAAAAGTATGTTGGAGAACGTTTTTTCCGATCCACACTTGAGATATGTTCAGCTTGATGTGCGGCAGGATAATAAACGGGCCATCCGCTGCTATGAAAAATCAGGCTTTCGCTTCTTAGATTCCTTTCTGGAAAACGGTATATCTATGCACCGAATGAGAGTTGTTAAATAAATAAACAAGCGAGTTGAAAATGTTTTTGAAAATATTTCAAAACCATCTTTTTGAAAAGTTGGCATATCGAGGTGTTGTTCCGTTGGATTAAGCAGCATCTGAACATTTCTACCTTGTTTGGCACAACTGAAAATGCCGTGCTCGGACAGCTATTTTCAGCTTTGATGGTCTACGTTTTGCTTAAATGGTTATTTGACGCTACAAACCCAACAATCCCACTACATACAAAGCCCTCTTTTGTCCAATTCAAGTGCGAAGCCGATTTTATTAGTTACAAGGGACATAGTGATGATGCTTATTACTTCACATATATCAGCAAACACAGTGGTGGACTATGGGATGTAAGGTGTTGAAAAAAGATTACTCTGTTTGGATTAAACTTGATGATGAAAATATTAAAAACAGTCAATGGTTATCTGATGGCTTCTTGTCTAATGAAAGACAAACAAAAATTGCTAATAAAAAAAGGTCAAAGTAATCGCTTAAATTCCCGTCGCTAAGCTAAAGGTGAACTATAGCTCAATAAACATCAGGAAAAGGCTGCCGACAGCATATAACGGCAGCCTTCTCAGCTAACGGGCAGGTTAGCATGGCAAACACAGATGTATACATTTACAAATAATGGAACATGTGTTCTAATGGTTGTGGTGGTGTTTCTTTGAAATTGGAGGGTTCTTAACATGACTCAAAACGGGATTGTACTGGTTGTAAGTGTTTCGATAATATGTGATGACAAAGTTCTTATGGTCAAAGAAAACAAAGCATCTGTTAAAAATAAGTGGAACTTCCCCTCTAAATATTCTTGATGCAGCTCGTAGAGAAACAAAAGAAGAAACAGGATATAATGTTAAACTTACAGGCACTACAGGCATTTATAATTTTATTAGCAGTTCAAATCATCAGGTTATATTATTTCATTTTCTTGGGGAAATAATCGGGGGCTCCCTTCAATTAGATACAAGTGAAATAATTGATTCTATGTGGATATCACCACTGGATTTGTTAGTTCCCAATTTTGAGCTACGTGATAAAGAACTGATAAAGCAGATTGTAGAAAATCTTATGTCTGAAGAAAAAGAGAACTCATTAACATTATTTAATAGCTATTTGAAAAGTAGGCTTTAAGCTCACGAAGAACGATAGTTCATTTACAACATGAAAAGGCAGCCATCCCAAGAAGATTGGTTGCTTTTTCTCAAGGGACGGGCAGGTTATTTTAGTAAGATTATAGAATAAATGTATACTCGAATTATACAAATAAGGGGAACTGCTCATGCAAGGGTATAATGTTCTTATGATATACAGTAAAGATATGAATCGGTTGCTAATGTGCAAACGATTAAAGAACCCCTATAAAGGTTTAAGTAATCTCGTTGGCGGTAAGATCGAGAGTGGAGAAACGGGGATTGAAGCTGCTTACAGAGAACTATTTGAAGAAACCAGCATATCAAATGAGAATGTAACTTTGCATCATTTAATGGATTTTAAATACTATTTGCATCATTGCTATGTTGAAGTTTATGTCGGCAAATTGAAGCGTGATGTCATGGTCTCAGGTTATGAAAATGAATTATATTGGTCTGATTTGAACCAAGACTTTTTCGACATGACCCTATTTGCAGGTGAAGGAAATATAGGACATATGATTGAACAAGTGAAAATGAGCAAAAGTATTCTAACTGATTAAACATATCCTCTCAACTAACGGAAACGTTAGTTCAAAAACCGGGAGCAGATCGCCGCGGCCGGCAACTGTTCCCTTTTATTATTATACGAACGGGGGTTCACTATGTCAAAGACGTTGTTTTAATGATAGCCATCATCGAAACAAAAGGGCTCTTCGCTCTACTGGATGGGTAAAGCCACATAAAATAGGCTCATAGTTACCCCTGAAATAGGAGATTCTTAAAAACTGGTATAAAAGGGGAAGGGTTAAAGACGGATTTAGGACCTGCGTGCTGAAAGCATTGGCAGCCGAAGTTTGTTAGCGGTCATGTAAACCATAGCAATCAGGTTTTGAACGTTTCTGTAGCCGCGGGCTTTTTGTTTGGCTGCTTGCACGAGTCCATTTATTCCCTCGAGCAGGCCATTTGTCATCCTGCTATGAAACCAGCGAAGAATGCCTTCTTCATGTTTTTTTACGGTCTTTGCAAGATCCATCATCGGTTCCAACTGTGAGCGCCTTGCCCATCCTATCCACTCGCGTAAATAAACATCAGCGAGTAGATGTGGTGTCGTCCACAGCTCTTGCATAGCTAGCTTCAATCGGTAAGCTCTGCCGGTTTTCAAATTGCTATCTTTGAGGCCCTGAAGTTCTTCTTTCTGCTTTTCCTTCAGATTGGTTTCATTTTTCAACCAAAGATATTTGGTTCGCTTTAGTTGCGGTGCCTCTTTCTGCTCGGCTTTACGTACATCATCAACAGCTTCATTCACCAGCATCATGACATGGAACTTATCGAAGGTTATTTCTGCTTTAGGGAATTGCTCCTCTACGCCTGAAATAAATGCAGTAGACATATCGCAGCAGAATTCCTTTATTCGTGCCGTTTCAACGCCTTTTTCGAGTAAATGTTGTTTGAAACGCGTAAGCGTATCTTTGCCTTTTCCTTCTGTAGCGAACAGTACCGTCTTCGTGTCCACATCCACAAATAAGGTAATATAGCGATGACCTCGGCGTGATGAAGTTTCATCAACGGCAATTCGCTTTACCTGAGATAAATCAAGCCCAGCCATGGCTTGATCCACATAATAATGGAATATCCGCCACAG
Organism: Paenibacillus sp. N3.4; assembly: GCF_008017805.1. GTDB lineage: Bacteria > Bacillota > Bacilli > Paenibacillales > NBRC-103111 > Paenibacillus_E. The sequence continues at coordinate 7,244 of NZ_VRTT01000136.1, forward strand.
ACGAGTGTCGTGCTCTCTTAGTTCCCATGCTGCAGCATTAACAGGCATTTCAGCCATTAATCGCATTGCCCATGCGTCGAATTTCAAAGTGAAGTGTGACTTCGACCGTGACCACTTAACAGGTACTAACGTCACTTTATTGCAATTTAGGCATTCTGTTCTTGGAACTCGTGCATGCATATACGTTTTCCAATTCCAAAAATCGAGGTGTCGCCACTGCTTTTTCTCGGCATCGTATGCTTTACATGCAGTTCCACAATTCGGACAAGCAAATAAAGAGCCTCGTTCAAAATCGATAAATAGATGCCAAGCTTCATCTTTCTCGTCGTATTCAATATGTGTTAATTTCCATGGTTCTTCAAGTTCTAATGCAACTTTAAACATCTCCGCAATTAAATTGTCGCTACTGCTCATTGAGCTCCACATTGTCAATTACCACCCTATTAATCATATTACTTAGCAGTATTGACGCATTCTCTATTGAACAGACATCAGACATTCACTGTAGCGAAGAAGCAACAAAAGGATCCAATGAGAAAATCGTTCATTTTGATGGAGAAAAAATCGTAGAGATTAATGGGAACAAAGGATATTTTGCAAAATGGATAGCTCCAAGGGAAGGTGTAAAAGGCGGGCAACTATCGTGGATAAAAGGAAATCCGAATGATCTTGATAATAATAATCATTTGTCTTGGTGTATGACTCTAACGACCGGCGTTTGTCAAGATAGTTGTCGCGATTCCCTTAAAATTCAATAGATTAGTAGACTTGTTTTTCTTCTTGAATAGCTGAAGCCTTTGGATTCAAGCATACTTGATTGTCCAGACTCCAGTTCCGCGTGTCTCCTTAACAACGGTTCGGTACTTTGCTCTCACTGCTTCATAGACCTGTTGTCTGTTCTCAAAGATTAAGACAAAAGAAAAAGCGGTTGAAACGATCTACAGATACATTGAGTTTTTTATAATTGGAAACGAATTCATCTAAGGAAGGGTCATAATATTTTTGATAGTATCCACTTTCTTGACAGAGGCCTAATCATACTAAAGTATCTGTTTTATCTTACCTTTTCCTGTCATATTATTATAAAAGGTAGGTATTATAGGGAGGTTAAATATGTTGAGGAAGAGTACAAATTCAGGTAGAAGGTCTGCAGTAATTACTGGGGTGTTATTAATAGCCGGGTTGGTTACAGGTATATTTAGTGTTGTTCCTGTTATAGATGGAGCAGACTACCTTGTCAAGGCTTCTACAAATGAAAATCAGGTACTAATAGGCGCGTTTTTCCAGTTGTTAATGGTTGTTGCATATGTTGGTATTCCTATTTTGATGTATCCGATTTTAAGTAAGCATAACAAAGGTTTAGCTCTTGGATCTGTTGCTTTCGGCATCATTGCGGGTGTGTTCATTATTATTGGTGTAATCATTCTTCTATTGCTATTGACATTAAGCCACGAATTTGCAAAAGTTGGAACTCTGAATATATCGTATTTTCAGACCCTGGGTGGATTGTTACGGGAAGGACGTGATTTGGTAAACCATGTGGCAACGACACTGGCATTTGTTTTGGCTATGTTCTTGTTTAACTGCATATTTTACCAAACAAAATTAGTTCCACGTTGGTTGTCAGTTTCGGGTCTTATTGGATCTACATTGTCCATATTGGCAAGCTTATTATTTATGATTCGCTTCATCGGTCTGGATGCAACCTACATGATGTTGAACATTCCAATAGCCTTTCAACAATTGGTTTTGGCTATATGGCTAATCGTTAAAGGATTCAACCGGGCGGTACAGGATTCTGTATCAAATTAAGATGAATGCTCTAGAAAAGCAGGTGTAACTGAAATGAATAAATCAGAAAGTTTTTGGGACAAAACAGCAAATACATATGATTAATTAGAGAAGAAGGATGAACAGACTTGCATCAATATAATGAAAAGAACGAAAAAGTATCTCAAAATAAGTGACATTGTTTTGGATTACGGCTGTGGGACCGGATTGATTTCAAATGAAATTGCAGAATATGTGAAAGGGATTCAAGAACATAGACCAATTGCCGACGAAGGCACAAATAATGATGATTTTCATGAGATCCTAAGGATCGGCAGCCTCGCTACGCTAACGGGCAGGATAATACTGGTAGAATATCGAATAAGAGAATAAGTTTGGTATCTATCTGACCTAATCACTACAAGGGGGTATTATCTTGTCTTATAATGAAAACTGTGTTTTTTGTAATCAAGAAATAGAGAAGAGACAAAAACAAATATTGAGTAACGAGCATTGTATCTTCTTCCAAATGCCTCAAGAGGTTCTCATCGGCTCGGGAGTCATTGTTCCAAAAATGCATCGAGAAAATGTGTTTGAATTAACCGAAGAGGAATGGATGGGTACATATTCATTGTTAAAGGATGTAAAGCAACATCTTGACGAGCTGCATCAACCTCAAGGATACAATGTCGCTTGGAATACTAATAGGGCAGCTGGACAACATTTGTTCCATTCCCATTTGCACGTTATACCACGTTTTGAGGATGAACCTTTAGCTGGAAAAGACCTACGAAGTTTTATTGGAGTGAGAGAAAACAAACGGAATGATTAAACTAACGGAAAACTATAGTTGAATGACGAAGCTGCCGGCACGGTCGGGTAGCTTCATTACGGTGTGCCACGCATGGCGATTAACTAGGTGGTGAAAGTCCACTGTGGGGGTTTGTAGTTACCAACCACTAGCCAAGAGCAAGACCCTCTATGTCAACATGGAATGTATGTTCGGTTTTATAGTTGGGAGTATCCTGTATTGTGTTCACGGAAAATATTATGCCGTTTTTTGGAAAT
>NZ_VRTT01000137.1 GCF_008017805.1 Paenibacillus sp. N3.4
GTATTAACGCGAAATGATGCCCCTTTTGTGGAAGATGATTTAATTTTGGCGGAGTATGGTTCAACGGTTATTGCTATGGAGATTTTAAGAGAGCGTGCCAATTATTGGTGGCGGAGATCGTCTCGGAACATTAGTATTAACGCGAAATGATGCCCCTTTTGTGGAAGATGATTTAATTTTGGCGGAGTATGGTTCAACGGTTATTGCTATGGAGATTTTAAGAGAGCGTGCCGAAGAAATCGAAGAAGAGGCTAGAAGCAAAGCAGTTGTGCAAGTTGCTATTGGCTCACTATCCTTCAGTGAAATGGAGGCCGTAGAACACATTTTTGAAGAGCTGGACGGGAAAGAGGGTCTATTGGTAGCCAGTAAAATTGCCGACAGAGTAGGAATAACTCGTTCTGTTATTGTGAATGCCCTACGGAAATTGGAAAGTGCCGGTGTGATTGAAACGAGATCGCTTGGCATGAAAGGCACTTATATTCGAATTTTAAATGAACAATTGATGCAAAGTATTGAACAATTGAAGACAAAGCTGTAAAAAAACACGAAAAAACGTCGAAAAGCCCTGTCTATTAAAAAGATAGGGCTTTTTTCTTATTGTAAGTTAAGGTAATATCTTAGATGATAGAAAATGTAACAGAAGGATTTACATATTTCTACAATATGGAACTAATTCAAATTAATTTCCTAAAAATAATGTCGAAAGAAGAAGGAATCGCTCCTCGCCTTGTTGAAGTATAAGTCGACTATTCTATAGAAAGGGGATACCAGATATGTCATTATTGGACAAACCGAGCTGGAATTTAATGGAACGTTCATTGGATGCTTCGACGTTAAGACAAAAAGTAGTAGCGAATAACGTAGCTAACGTGGACACGCCCAATTTTAAACGTTCTGATGTTGTTTTTGAAGAACTTTTGCAAGGTCAAATGAGTTCGTCTACACCCTCTATAGAAGGTTATCGGACAGACCCTAGGCATTTCTTAATAGGGAATTCCAAAATGTTGCCTAATTCTGAAATAAAAACGGATCAATCTACCGCAATTAATACAAACTTAAACAATGTGGATATGGATTATGAGATGTCGTTAATGGCTAAAAACCAACTCAAATACAATACGATGATTCAACAAATGAACAGTGAATTTAAAAAAATGCGCACAGTGTTAGGAGGGAAGTAATAATCGATGAGACTTACAAATGGATTTGACATCAGTTCGTCGGCACTGACGGCACAACGCTTAAGAATGGATGTTGTTTCATCTAACATTGCGAATGCCGATACTACACGGGCCAAGTTAGTGAATGGCAAGTGGGTTCCCTATACAAGGAAGTTAGTCGCTTTCGAGACGAAGTCACAACCGAGTTTTGCTCAATCTTTGAAAACAGCCATGGCGGACGGTACAGGCGAGGGCGTAAGGGTAAACAAAATATTTGAAGATACTTCGCCACTTAAACAAGTTTACAACCCGACACATCCGGATGCGGATAGCAATGGTTTTGTATACATGCCCAATGTCGATGTGCTCAAAGAAATGGTTGACATGATTTCTGCAACAAGATCATATGAAGCTAACGTTACGGCTCTGAATGCAAGTAAATCAATGATAACGAAAGCTTTGGAGATTGGTAGATAACCCTTACAGGAGGTTGCATCATGATTGACAAAATTAGTTACAGTCCGCTAAATATCAGTAGTACCATTCAACCCAAAGATAACTCTGGAGAGGGAGCAGCGGACCTAGGCAAGCGCTTTGGTTCATTCCTGAATGATGCAATATCAAACTTAAATACACAACAACAGCAAGTTGATCAGTTGAATCAGAGTTTCATCAAGGGTGAGCTTTCTGATGTGCATCAACTAACGATTGCCTCAGAAAAAGCATCTTTAGGGCTGGAACTGACCGTTCAAGTCAGAAACAAAGTCCTGGAAGCTTACCAAGAAATGATGAGAATGCAGCTGTGATTGAATTAAATGCTGCTAAACTTTGGGTCTATGAGGTGACAGAGTGAACGAGAACCTGCTCCAGTACTGGGAAAAGGTGAAGCAATATTGGAATCGATACAATAGAACAACGAAAATCACTTTTATTGCCACAGTTGTCCTACTGGTTCTTACTGCAGCCATTATAAGTTACAATTTATCAAAAACGGAGTATTCGCTGGCTTTTACGGAATTACAGCCGAGTGACGCTGCCGCCATAAAAGGTTATCTGGATACCGCAAAAATACCTTACCACCTAAGTGCTGATGGTAAGAGCATAGAAGTTCCAACGAATCAAGTAGCAACCGTAAAGCTTGGTGTTGAGTCTCAGGGTTTGAATAAGAATGGGTCCCTAGGCTTTGGTGTTTTCAGCAACAGCAGTTCCTTCGGAATAACGGATAATGAGTTCAAAGTGAAATATTTGAACGCCATTCAAGGCGAACTTCAGCAATTAATTAACTCGAATCAGGCAATTGGCAGTTCCAAGGTTTTGATTTCGCTTCCGGAAGAGGGGCCATTCTTACAACAACAACAAGAGAAAGCGACGGCATCCGTTGTCCTTCAAACTAAGCAAGGTTACACATTGGATCAAGCTAAGATTGATACGATTTATAATCTAGTCTCTCATAGTGTAAAGAATCTTCCGTTAGAGAATATCACGATCTCTGATCAGTATGGACAAAATCTTGTTTCATCCCAAGCAGGAGGTAAATCCTCGGCAAGCTTGGTGACAAGTCAAGCGGACATCAACGCGCAATTCCGTAATGATCTGCAGAAAAACATTAATAGCATGCTGGGCAGGATGCTCGGTCCAGATAAAGTTATTGTCAGTGTATTTTCAACGATGAACTTTGATCAAAAAAAGAGCAAAGAACAACTTGTGAACGCGCCGAATCAAGTCGATCAAAAAGGATTGGAAATTTCCCTGCAAGAAGCTTCCGAGTCGTATGTGAACAACGGAGCTGACACTGGCGGGGTGCCAGGCACAGGAACAACGGATGTACCAGGATATCCTGGGGCAGCAGCGTCCGGGAAGTCCAACTCGGAGAAAAACAGTAAGACGGTCAATTATGAAGTAAACCGAATTACAAACGATATCATCTCTACACCATACGTAGTGAAGGATTTAAGTATTAATGTCGGCATTGAGCCTCCGGTGAAAGACGATCCTAACTCACTTACCGCAGAAACAAAAGCGGCTGTGCAAAGTGCACTGGTGAATATCGTCAGAACAGCACTTGCTGATAATAAAACGACATATACAGATGCTGATTTACAGAAAAAAGTCACGGTATTCGCGCATTCCTTTGTACGGCCTGCGGATACGCTAGCATCCAAAACGACTACATATCTGACTTATGCTGGATTAGCTTTAGCTGCACTTGCAATAGGGGCTATCGGCGGATTTGCTTTAAGAAGACGCAGAAAAGCTGCGCAGCAATTGGAACAAGAATTGAATATGACAGCCAGCAAGGCAGAACTTCCTACTATTGATATTGAAAATGTAACTAATGACAATCAAGTGCGTAAGCAGTTAGAAACACTAGCGAAAAAGCGACCAGAAGACTTCGTCAATTTGCTTCGTACTTGGTTAGTAGACGAATAGAGGTGCACTTGTATGGCCAAAACTGCTCTGCAAGGGTTAACCGGACGACAAAAGGCAGCCATTCTTTTGATCAGTTTAGGCCCTGAGGTGTCGGCTCAAATATTTAAACACTTGCGAGAAGAAGAGATTGAGCAGTTAACGTTAGAGATTGCGAATGTAAGAAAAGTAGATTCCTATGAGAAGGAGTCGATTCTTTCCGAATTTCATCAAATTTGTCTAGCGCAAGAGTTTATTTCTCAAGGTGGTATTGCCTATGCCAAAGATATTCTCGAAAAGGCATTGGGTTCCCAGAAAGCTCTCGATATTATTAATCGTTTAACGGCTACGCTGCAAGTGAGGCCTTTTGATTTTGCCAGAAAAGCAGACCCGGCACAAATACTTAATTTTATCCAAAATGAGAATTCACAAACCATCGCGTTGGTTCTGTCTTATTTGCAGGCAGATCAAGCGTCTATCATTTTGTCTTCTTTACCGCAAGAGAAGCAAGCAGATGTTGCAAAGCGTATTGCGCTCATGGACAGCACGTCTCCAGAAGTGATTAGTCAAGTTGAACGCGTACTAGAACAGAAGTTGTCTTCGACAGTTACACAGGATTATACGAATGCTGGCGGAATCGCTTCAATCGTCCAAATCTTAAACGGTGTCGATCGTGGTACTGAACGCACCATTCTCGATTCACTCGAAATTCAGGATCCAGAGCTGGCTGAGGAAATCAAGAAACGTATGTTCGTATTCGAAGATATCGTCAATATTGATAATCGTTCTATTCAACGGATTATTCGTGATATTGAAAATGCCGATCTGCAGTTAGCACTGAAAGTGGCCAGTGAAGAAGTTCGTGATGTATTGTTCAAAAATATGTCCAAACGTATGGCTGAGACATTCAAAGAAGAAATGGAATTCATGGGTCCTGTGCGATTGCGTGATGTGGAAGAGGCACAAACACGAATTGTTGCCACCATTCGTCGATTGGAAGAATCGGGCGAAATCATCATAGCTCGTGGTGGAGGAGACGATATTATTGTCTAATGTGATCAAATCATTTGCTTACGTAACGTTAGATGATAAGAAATTAGTAGAAACATTGTCGCCTTTACAGCTGTTGCGTGCAGGAATGCTTGAAGACGATGATGATGCAAAAACCAACTAACGCCGGAGCAGCAGCAGGAACTTTCGGAAGCCATGACTATGAAGGAGCAAATTCTTCAAGATGCTGAGGCGTTCGCCAATGAACAGGTCGATCAAGCGATGCGTGAGTGTGCAACACTGCGTGAACAAGCAGATGCTGAAATTAATGCTTGGTGGGATGGTCGTCGCTCAGAAGATGAGGCACACATAGCTTTATCTCGGCAAACAGGATTCGATGAAGGTTATCAGCAGGGGATTGCCCAAGCGGAAGATGCGCTGCGAGAAGAACACAGCGAAATGTTATCGGAGGCTCGCACCATTTTGGAGCAGGCCTACAAGCTGAAACAACAAATTATTCAGGAATCCGAACCTTTTCTTATTGAACTTAGTGCGTCTATTGCTGAAAAAATAATTGGACGACAGTTAAGCTTGAACCCGGAGTGGGTAGTTGAATTGATACAGTCGGTTCTATCTCGCAGACGTGAAAAAGGAATTATCGCATTGTGTGTAGCTCCTTCACAGTTTGCATACATACAAGATGCCAGGGAAGAGTTGTTAACTTCCATCGATTCTCAAGCGGAATTGCAAATTATTCCGGATTCTACTGTTCTGGATCGAGGTTGTGTCATTCGTTCTTCATTTGGAAGCATAGATGCACGAATAGATACCCAACTTAAAGAGATTAAGTCAGCCTTACAGCAGATGGCTACTCAAAATGAGGGATCGAGATCATGAGTTACACACTGCCAAAAGCAGATAAGTACAAAGAACATCTGCATACGATAGATCCGATTCGCGTTAATGGTAAAGTTACCCAGGTTATTGGGCTAACCGTAGAGTCCGAAGGTCCTGATGTAAGTATTGGAGATCTTTGTTACATTTATCCGCATAAATCCAATAAGCCATTAAAAGCAGAAGTTGTTGGATTTCGCAGCAATAAAGTCATTTTGATGCCACTAGGTGATCTTGATGCCATAGGTCCAGGTTGTGATGTGGTAGGCACAGGTAAGCCGCTTACGGTACAAGTTGGACATGAGCTTCTCGGTAAAGTGTTGGATGGCTTGGGCCAACCTTTGGACGGTTCATTTTTACCCTCCAGAATGGCGCAGTATTCCACAAATAATGTACCGGGTAATCCATTAACGCGTCCGCGTGTTTTGAATCCAATTTCGGTTGGCGTTCGCTGTATTGACGGGTTGTTAACGATAGGCAAAGGACAGCGTGTCGGTATTTTCGCCGGATCTGGTGTAGGTAAGAGTACATTAATGGGAATGATTGCACGTAATACGTCTGCAGATGTTAACGTGATTGCCCTCATTGGTGAGCGGGGACGGGAAGTTTTAGATTTTATTGAAAGAGATTTGGGTCCCGAGGGTCTGGCAAGATCAGTTGTCATTGTGGCGACCTCAGATCAACCAGCGCTTATCCGAATAAAAGGAGCAATGATTGCTACCAGTATTGCTGAATATTTTCGTGATCGTGGCTTAAATGTCATGATGATGATGGATTCGGTCACTCGGTTTGCTATGGCGCAACGGGAAGTTGGTTTGGCTGTCGGTGAACCGCCTGCTACTCGCGGATATACCCCTTCGGTTTTTGCCATGCTGCCACGCTTATTAGAACGATCTGGAACGGGTCCTAAAGGGTCCATAACGGCGTTTTATACGGTATTGGTCGATGGTGACGACATGAATGAACCGATTGCCGATGCCGTGCGCGGTATTCTTGATGGTCATATCGTGCTGAATCGGAGTATTGCGAATAAAGGTCATTATCCGGCAATCGACGTTTTATCTAGTGTAAGCCGTGTAATGAAAGAAATTGTCCCTCATGAACATATGGAAGCTGCTGATCAATTGAAGCGACTTCTTTCCATATATAAAGATTCGGAAGATCTTATTAATATTGGGGCGTACCAGAAAGGATCTAATCCTAATATTGATACCGCTATGGACAACATCGAGGCCATTTGGAATTACACCAAGCAAAGAACGAGTGAGAAGTTAACATATGAAGAAGCGCAAGAACGCTTGATTCAAGAATTTTATAAGGGATGAGGTTTCTGAATGAATTTTCGCTATTCCTTTCAGCAAATTGTCGATCTTAAAAATAATGAACGAACACAAGCAGAATGGATTCTCTCTGAGGCCATGGGAAAACTACGGAACGAAGAAACGAGTCTACATGGATTGTTTGAGCAAAAAAACAACCTTCATCACCAAATGGCAGATGCCTCAGGCAACTCTGTCACGATTTCTCAAATGATGTTGATGCAAAATTATATGAACCATATGGATCAACAAATTGTGCGGAAACATCAAGATGTGAAGCAAGCCCAGCACGTTGTGGATAAGAAACAAGAACATCTTTCAGAGCGAATGATCGATGAAAAAGTTTGGACGAAAGCAAGAGAAAAAGCATTTCATCAGTTTCAATCGGTCGTTGCCAAAAAAGAGCAAGATTCTCTTGACGAAATGGCAACAAATCGCTTCAAGCGATTAACGTATTGAGCATGGGTAAAGGAGGGAACAGGAGATGGCCGATACGAGCATAGAGGGTGCATCTTATAGTGCACTGGAACGGTTTCTGATATGGTTTGTCATCCCCTTTGTGTTCACGGCAGTTCTGCTCTTCGTATTGCTTTCTATCTTTGATTATGACATCAAGAGCAGTATACAGAAGGCTCTGCATAATACACCGGTCATAGGGACAATTGTCCCTGCTCCCAAGGAAAAAAGCATTGTAACAAGCTCTGGCAAAGCACTGACGTCTGAGGAGAGCTTGAAATCCAAAGATGAAGAAATTGCCAAGTTGAATGCCAGAGTAGCAGAGCTTCAAGCAGCTGTTCAGAAATCAGACACGACGACCGAACAGAAGGATCGCTCTCTCAAGGACGCCCAAACGAAGATGACTGAGCTTGAAGAGAAACTAAAAGATAAGACTCAAACCGAAGAAGAGTACGCGAACCAAATTACCCAACTAGCTAATATGTATGCAAAAATGACGCCTAGTAAAGCTGCACCGATCATTGAGGCATTGACACCAAAGGAAATGGTGCTTGTGTTCTCGATGATGAAACCCGATAGTCGCGGAGCTATTCTTGAAAAAATGGATCCGACGAAGGCAGCAACAGCCTCAATCGGACTTAAAGATGTGATTCCAGTTCGCGATAAAGAAATGGCTGCTTTGCAAGAACGTTTGGCAACGAATGGTGTCAAAGATACGACAAAAGCGACAACAACCGTTAGTAAATCGGATCTTGGTCAAACTTTTGCAAATATGACACCGAAAAGCGCTTCAAATGTTCTTCTTGAAATGAATAAATCTAATCCGGATAAAGTGTTATCCGTGCTTAGTGGTATGGATAACAGCTCTCGATCCAAAGTAATGTCTGCTTTATCCGATGCCGATAAAGTAGTAGCGGCTTCAATTACAGCGAAACTTGCTCAGTAGTTAACCTTCATTACACGAAGGGAGGTGAAAAAAATGGATGTGCAGATGCCAACCGTACCTACTGCAAGCAGTACTGGCTCAACAGTCACTGGTAAAGCAGCAGCGACACAAGCAGATTCCAAAAATTCTTTCAACCAAGTATTGGATGGTCAAGTTGTACAAGCACCTGTTAAAGATGTTGCGAACCCGGCAGACCCTGCAACTTCGCTAAGTATGCTGATGCAAATGCTTCAAAGTTTAGTGATGCCTTTACAGGGAGTAACTATTCAGCCAACTGATCAAGGAGCTGTAGATCAAACTTTACCGGAAATGCTGGTTACCGCTATGAACAGTAACCCGAGTCTAGCAGATAAACTGTTGCAAGATCCGAAGGTAAAGCAATGGCTTGAAAATGCGGAGCAGCTGTTGAATACGATAGCAGGTCAACAGACTACATCGGTGTTTCCGAATTCGGATGCTTTGAAGCTTAAGTCAACCGATTCGTTAAACTTACAAGCACAGAATACGCTTCTGACACTTGCTTCTTTATCCAAGCAACAGCCAGATAATCCGATTCTGAACTACTTGAATCAAGATTTGCAGCAATCAATTCAAACTTTACTTCCTGAGCTTTTAGACGCATTGAAGTCACCGATCCCTTCCAATGATTCTGTAGCAGGAACTGCAGCAGCAGCCTCTGTAAGCGGTAAAAAGGAAGCTGTGGTGCCTGATCAAAGCAGTCATCTGAAGCGTATAAGTAAACTCGGCACAGAACCAAAGATAGAGGCAAGTACATTTTCTTTTGTGCAGGCGACGAAATCGAAATTTGAAGTTTTGGCTGTCAAGAATGTGCTTTTTGCACCTCTGCTAGCTTCTACTAACCAATCCGAACCGACCATGGTGTCACTCGTCGATTTGCCGACAACAGAATCAGAACCCGTACAGAATCCGGTAATGACGATTAGCGATCTTCAGAAAACACAACTTGCTTCTCTTCCTGTTGATAAAGCGGCTCCGGTTTTAAGTGCTGCTAATTTTACAGAAGAAATGACAGAACATGTTTTGAAGAACATGAAGATAACCCTAGCTGACGGCATTTCGGAAGCTAAACTTTCCTTGTTCCCCAAAAATTTGGGCCAAGTTGATGTAAGAATCTCCATGCATGATGGGCAGTTAATTGCTCAGTTTGCTGCCGACACCTTAGCTGGCAAACAAATGTTGGAGAGCCAACTTCCACAACTTAGACAAGCTTTACAAACACAGGGATTACAAGTAGAGAAGCT
>NZ_VRTT01000138.1 GCF_008017805.1 Paenibacillus sp. N3.4
TAAATAATGGCGAATTCTCATTCAGATTGAATGGAAATTCGCCATTATCAATTTAGATCTATTTCAGAAAATTAAAAGCGCACCTTTTTCAGTGGCCTCGTACAATACAGGAATCATCTATTGTTAGCCGCCTAAACTAAACCAGGCTTTTTTCAAGTGTCCTTGACAGAGGGTCCAGATCAAAGAGGACTGGCTCTTTTTTTGTTGTAGATAGATATCCACGATCAAATACTCACCAATCTCCCACACGGAATGCTAGAACTACGGGATAGATAGCAAAAATTAAAAGTTGAAAAGAAAACTTAAGCATGAGTCTTGAGGAAAAAGGAAAAATTTGGATTTGTGAAGAAAGAGTAGTTTGCCGCGGCAACCGCTCCTTCTTTATAAAAAGGCAATAGGGCGTGATGACTGTGGGAACACATGAACCGATACGACAACGCATAAATTCCAACATATGGTATAATGGGGTGACAATTATACGTTGATGAAAGAATGATTTTATTGGGTTGGTGTTACACGATTAGTCATATCATTTGGAGCGATTCCGAAGAGATATTTCTAAATGAAAGAGCAATATATATTTTACTTAAGTATGGCATAATTTTTAATCAAATAAGGACGTTAATTTCGAAGAAAATTAATTAATGGGAGGTTAACCATCATAAAACGGGTCTTGATGAAAATACCCATAGTTTATAAATTTAGGATCCTTCAGCTTCAAATAAAGAGAACTAGTCATAATTTTTTCACAAAGTTTGCAAATGAAAAAATAGTTGATACATTTCCATATGCAATAAAACGACATCAATCTCTGCTAAGAAGAAAATTAGGCTCATCTGATCCTGTGTTACAAGAAAATAAAATTACAAATTTAAGTATTGCCCTAAAATCCATGGACGGAATTGTATTAAATCCAGGTGAAATATTTTCCTTTTGGCATTTAATTGGGAAACCTAAAGCAAGCAAAGGTTATATTAAGGGATTGTTGTTATCTCAAGGTGAAGTGAAAACAGGGATAGGGGGAGGTTTATGTCAATTAGCTAATTTACTTTTTTGGCTTGCCTTACATACACCTTTAGAAATTAAAGAAAGACATCATCATAGTTTTGACCCATTTCCGGATGAGAAAAGAGTCTTACCATTTGGAAGTGGTGCAAGTGTATTTTTTAATTATATTGATTTGCGTTTTTTTAACCCCACCAATCATAAGTTTCAATTTCATATTTGGTTAACAGACCAACATCTAAAAGGAATTGTATATTGTGATAACGAGTTACCATATTCATATCATTTGGAAGAAAGAAACCATCAATTTCATCATATTGAAGGCAAGAACTATAGAGAAAACGAGATATGGAGAAGAGTCATTGATAAACGAACTGGGGATGTCGTACAGGAAAAGTTAATGATTCACAATTACTCAGAGGTAAAATATGAAGTGTTTTGTTAGTAATCATTGTAAAAGCATTACTTCAGTGGAAAATCGCCTCATAACTGTCAGATTGAGAAACCGAACCGGCTCCATAGAGGGAGGATACAAACAAAACAAATCACATATGTTTTATGAATAATAACCGTCATCACTGAGCTAATGAGAAAGTATAGTACATATTCGAATGGGCTGCCGTGAGGTAGCCTATTCGAATGTAATGGAGCTAATAAAAATTATTCGAAGGCTCGCAACCATATCGATTTAGCGTCGTCTAACCATATAAGAATTATATCCATAAATTGGAGTTAGATAAACGTAACTGTATCAAAAATTCAGAGAATTTCTTCAAAGGAAAAAGCGTTATTTAGGCGGTGTGTACCACGATAGTAGTAGCGTTGGTACTGAGCATTTCTGCAGTATTTGCATTCACGACAGCACGAACAGACAACATCCGATTTGCTACCCTTCACACCAGTCCCAACTACTGAAGCGACATCTGTTACAGAAGAACCATTGATAAGCAGCCGGACACAAATCCATTTGTTGTTCCTGTTACGATTGATTAAAGTTTAACGAGCCCAAACCCATACCATGGTGGGAATAACAAAGGAGATGATTATATTGTTGAGAAAAAACCGAGTGGTACTTAGTCTAGCACTTTCCCTAACGGCTTGTTTGACAGGGACGGTTCCAATTCAGGCCAGCAATTCCCCTCTTACGATTCGAGTCGATGGGGAGCCTATTAGTTTTGTCCAGCAGCCTTTTATCGAAGATGGGATCACGCTTGTACCCTTTCGCCCCTTATTTGAAAAGATGGGTTGGCAAGTAGATTGGGATCCCCAAATGAGGAAAGTTACTGCGGCAGGCGACGGATTAAAGATTGAAATGACGCCCGACATAAATGCCGCTGTTGTAAACGGAGAAGATGCGGCGCTAGATAAAGCCCCAGCAATCGTGGACGGAACGGTCTTCGTTCCGCTGCGATTTGTAGGAGAAGCCAGTGGAAGGAAGGTAAGTTGGATCGAACGATTAGGAATTGTATCCATAGGCGAGACCAAACTATATCCTATTCAGCAGGAAGAGAAAAATGGATTAATTGACAATCATGGTCATAAGACTATCGATATTCCATTTTTCTCGGTGTTACCCTTCTCCGAAGGCTTGGCACAGGTATGGAGTGCGGCTAAAGACGGCAATGGCGGCAATGGTTCGGGATACATCGATGTCAAAGGTCAATTGGTCATCCCGTGTCAATACTTTGAAACGGCTCCCTTTTCGGAGGGACTAGCTTACGTCACCGTGTTAATCTCGCAAGATGTGAAGAGGCACCAATATATTGACACGACGGGCAAAGTAGTCATGGAGCCGGATATTTTGTTCGGCAGTCAATTTCACGAAGGGTTAGCCGCCGTTGCTGTTGCGACTCACGATGATCGTCTGTACACTTATGGCTACCTGAATGTAAAAGGGGAATTTACAATCTCCCCTCATTTTGATTTTGGATACGATTTTTCTGAAGGGCTCGGAAGAGTGAAGATTGACGACAAATTTGGCTTTATCGATATATCGGGAACATCGGTGATTGCAGCTAAATTCGATGATGCCTTGGACTTCCACAGTGGACTAGCTCCGGTTAAAGTCGGGGAAAAATGGGGGTACATCAACACAAGTGATGGTTGGGCTATTCCGCTCCAGTACGATGATGCGCAGCCGTTCTCGGAAGGACTCGCTGCAGTTAAAATGGGTAGCAAATGGGGGTTTATTGACACTAAAGGGAAGCAAGTCATAAAGAGTTCTTTTGAAAAAACTAAACCATTCACTGGAGGGCTGGCTGCTGTTCAAATCGGTGATTGGGAATGGGGATATATCAATAAAAGGGGAGAGATCAAGATAAAACCAACTTACTACGAAGCAAGTCAGTTCTCAGCGGGAATTGCCAATGTTCGTGTTGGCTGGGCAGGGGAAGGACCGGATTCAGGGTATATTGATGTAAATGGGGACTATATATGGGCACCGCGGCAGGTAGATTTCAAATAAAAAAGCACCGTGACTCAGATTCTTGATCGAAAAAGAGTTTGAAGTTGTAATTAAATAATGGGATCCGCGCTCAGCCTGAATTCAAACGCGAAGTATTACAGAAGTTTTACGAATCAATCGGTTATTCCGCAACTCCAGCAACACTAAGATATTAGAGTGTAAAATATCAATTGTTTTTACCACACCAATATGAATCAAAGAGCAGGTTGACTATATAAAACATCGCTTTGACTAAAGGCGGTGTTTTTTCTTTTACGGGAATGACATAAAGTTCTTGTCATCCGACATGAGATCTATTATTGTCGGGTGACAAGAATATTATCTCATTCCGGACGGAGGATTTTTGTAAGTAAGATGACTCCAACAACGGTTTATCAAAAATAATCCATTCGCTGTGAAATTTCGTCTGATCGTTCATATCGAGGAGCCTGACAAGAAAATGAGAATGAAAAGTGCTAGCTGTCTTTACTATCGAATTGAAGATTATGCTGGTATTTACTGTTATAAGTGTCCGTATCGGACTGATGCACAGCGATTGGCAATGAGAGCTGACCTCCAGAATAAATCGTAGCGGGTCCGATCATAACCTATCAGTTTGGAGAGGTATCGGAATATTTTGGCATGTATCCGGATAGAAATAGAGTAATAGGTTGTCCTTTATTCTATGAAGCGGATGGTGTTGGTATCCATGACTACTTCGAATTGGCGGTTCACTCTGATCATTGGCGGAATGCTGATTGCTACTGTCTTTATATGGATCCTAGCATCACAGTCCATTAGTTCAACACAGATGGCGGTGGATTCGAGAGTAGACCCCCCGTTACAAGATCCAATTCCCCACATTAAGGAACAGCACCTGCCGGTTCTATCATTGGAGATACCGAACGACGAGCTTCCTAAGCAACAAGAGCAGACAATTCTTATGACACCGTTGGCCGCTGAAACAAATGCAACTTTAACTCCTACAGCAACACCATTTGCCACAGTGAAGGACTCCGTCTATAGCAAGGCATCGATAACCGCACAAATAAGCATTCCTGTCCTGAATTATCATAGTGTTACGGTCCAGCCCGGCAATACCGCTGCCATCACTCCGGCAAAATTGGAGGAGCAAATGCAGTACTTAGCCGATCACGGATATAAGACATTAACCTTGAATGAATTCATCGATATTTGGGAAGGTCGGGAGAAACCGAAGGCCAAGGCTATACTCTTAACCTTCGACGATGGCTACAAAGACAATTACACAGCCGCGCTGCCTATTCTCGCTAAACATAATTTTCGTGCAACGATGTTTATATCACCGGGTATGGTTGAAGATGGCTATTTTTTGAATTGGGAGGAAATCAAAGAAATGCACAAGGGTGGATGGGACATCCAGCCACATGGAATGACCCATCAGAATCTTACACAGTTGAATACTGAAAAGCAAACGTTTGAAATAACGGAAGCAAGGCGTCAAATTGAGAAAGAACTTGGGATTCCTGCGGACGTGTACTGTTACCCATTTGGGGAGCGAAATCAGACCACCTTGCATATCTTAAAAGAGCATGGATTTCGCTATGCGTTTACGATCGACCAAGGAATGGCTAATCCCGACCAGAATCCCTTCTTGATTCACCGATTGTTCGTCAACGGGGAAGCAGGATTGAACAGCTTTAAGGCCCTTTTGAAATAAAAAGACATTTTAATCCAAAGCAAGATTACTTTCATTCTTTTCAGGAATTAGCAGAATGAGTGTACAGATTGTTTTATAAGTATCGGAAGAAAGGCAAAAGCTCGGTTGAATGATGTTTACTCATTCAACCGGGCTTTTGTTTTGGTGGTTTTTGAGATCTGCAGTTCACGGTTGTTAAGTCTAGCTTCCAACAATGAGCTTCATAGAACTAATGAGAAAGGAGAGTATACAAACAGGAGACAGGTATTATCGGCAGTTGTTCAACCAAAGGGGTTGCTTGAGCCGGCCGCAGTCGAACGCATCGCCAGCTAACTAGTCTAAAACTTTATTACTTCAAGTCATTTCAAACCAATCCGAACTATTAATAGCTTTGAGAAAAAATGTTCGTGTCATAGAGATTACTCCAACCTATAAAGTGAATCACACCATTTCAATACTGGAAAAGTATTGTTAAAAGAAAGCCTAGTAAACTGCCTATCAATACACGGTTTACATTCCATAAATCGTGTTTAATTCCATTGAGACATCGTCGTTTTAAGCCAAGGGGCATAAGTACAAGCAAATGTTAAGTATTGAACATAAGATTATATTGCAATCAAACTTATCATGGAGGGAGATATGATCATGGCATACGCAGGTGGAGTTGGAAGTAGTTGTGCAGGTTATCGCGGCATGGGTACAAGTTCGGCCGCTATCTTGGTTCTTTTTATTCTTTTGGTAATCATTTCGTTAACTTTTTCATGGTGAATTGTTGATCCAAAAAGAAAGTCCTCAAGAATGGAGGTGATATTGATTGAAAAAAAAGCAGCCTAAAAACATAAAATCTGTTAAAACAAGTGCATTTTTTTCCCCATTCACTCCATTCGGATTCTTCCCATTTGAGGAAAGATTCGAACGTTTTGAGCCATTCGAATTTTTTGATCCATTCTTCTCTAGAAGAGGATTCAGGGATAGGGATTTCTTTTAAATCTTTTGGCCCAATTGCAAGGACAACGCCATCGTTAATGGTTATTTCACAATTATTTTACACTGGATAGGTCGCCTTTTTAAATATGAAGACAGCTGTATTTTGAGTATTTGTCTAGCCCTCTTTTTAATAAGTTGCCTATCTAGGAACGAAGAAATATCAAGAACGGTCCTTTCGCGAACGATGCGAACAGTACCGTTTTTTTTCATTGTCCCACAAAGCTAAATTGGCTACCATGCAATATCATTTGTGGAGATTGTAAATAAGCTTTTATTGAAGCATCCATTTAATGATAAACTAGGAGTTAAAAATTCATACCATCGTTTACTATTAAGACTATAACTTGATAAGAAACAATAAGCGGAGCAGGACTCTGTTGATAATATGCCTAGTCATAGGTCACTGGCGCGAATCTCGAACTTCACAAAAAAATCCGTAGGGTGAGCTCAAAAAAATGGCCCTAGGAGAACTAACTCCCGGAGCCTTTTCTTTACTGAATTGACAAGGTTACCATGAAAAAGCCACAGACACGATAACCAAAAGAATAAAGAGAACTAAAATTGCTGCAGTATTGTTATGACGACGCTCAAAGCCTTCTTCTAATCCCATATTCATCTCACTCCTTTTAATGGATTCAACTACTCTTTATACTATGTCAGTAAGCAAACCCTTGATTGGACAAGTATATAGGGCGCTTGCACGTTTTCTTTAAAGAAATAATGCTATGCATAATCGGTGTATATTGAGTTGGAAAAGCTGTTTGTAAGTGCAAATTCCAGCGATGATGAGAAAAGAATAAATCCTATAACCATACGGTTTCCGAGCGTTTTGCATAAATGATGCATAAACGTTCTTTTTGTTTGGAGCCGAAAACCCGCATGGTTGGTGGATGAAATTATCAAAAATAATCGTTGTTATATACAATGGTTTTTACAGTTGCCTGAACCGGCCGTTTTAAAGAAGAATGTTTAAACCGTGGTTATTTTTATCCAGATCCAGAACCAGACGCAAAAATTGGATGGACATATCCTAAAATAACGGAAGAAACCAAGTGTTCGGAAATAATAAAGTTATAGACTCCATTCCAATGAACGCACCGGCGAAAGTGTCATGACCCAAATCTTACAAGAATTGCTTACAATCGTTCAACAAGATGTCATTTTTGTTAACCCTGTAGACTTCTCATTAAATTAATCTGTGTAAGTTGATGGCAGGAAGGTAGGCTGTTGAGCTAAGGGGAGTTTAATTTAGTTATAGTAATTTTCTCCCAGTAATACCATGCCGGGTCGTGTTATGCTGGCTTATAAGGAAGTGGAGAATCAGTGCCATATTGAACATAGCTGATATAAGGAGCCGTAATGACTTTATGTTGAAACTGAAATATCTATTCAATGATGTAAACTTGGCAGAAATGATTTTAAAAAATTGGCATTTCGACGAAGGTTCGATGGAGATGTTTAAGTATTATCGCATATCGTCGAACGCCATTTATCCGTTTAAATGTGAAGGTAAGAACCAGATATTACGTTTTGCACCCAAATCGGAAAAGCTGAAATCGAATATATTGGCGGAACTTGATTTTATTTCATACTTGCGTGACAACCAGTATGGAGTTTTGGAATCGGTTACATCAAAGCATGGCGAGAAGGTTGTAGAGGTGAGGACTCCATGGGGCGAATACTTTGCATCGGTATTTAAACGTGTTTCTGGCGTGCAGATTAATAACACCGATTTTAGTGATACTATCATATTCAGCCATGGAAAAGCCCTGGGAAGGCTCCATTATTTGTCTAGTCAATACACACCCGGTAAATTCAAAAGATGGTCATATAGTGATGTTTTAGATTGGATCCAGGAAGTATTGATAAGTTATCCCGATGAATCGGCAGCATTAATCGAAACGAAATTACTACGAGATTATTTTGCTTCGATCCATAAGTCACAAAGTAATTATGGACTGGTTCATTATGATTTTGAATATGATAACGTATTCTACGATGACAATTCTAAGTCATGTAATGTAATTGATTTTGATGATGCTATGTATCACTGGTATGCAATGGATATCGAACAAGCGCTTGATAGCTTGCAGGACTGTATTTCATCTGAAATTTTTAACCACAAGAAACAATGCTTTCTGGATGGATATCTTACTGAATATGAATTTACAAATGATTTAGAGGTTATCTTACCGGCATTCAGGCGCTTTGCGAATTTGTATGGGTATGTTCGAACTTTAAAGTCAATCGAGGAAAAATGGGATAATGAGCCTGAGTGGCTAACAAATCTGAGAAAGAAACTGACAGAAGGACTGAAAGAATACTCTATTTCTTTTGGTAGGGAACTCTAACATTGCTTTGGTAATGAGTTCATAACGGAAAACGATAGTTAAATGCGTAAGGGCAGTATAGCGTAGCAAACAGTTTGAAATTATGATACGGTTCACCGTAAATTAGCCTTCAACTTATCTGAGTGGATGGCTAATTTCGTATTTAAATTATTACTAAATCAATTTCAGTTTCCCATGACATTGGTACAGGTAAATTATCATCTTTTGTCTATTACTTAGTAATTATGATAAAATAGATCAAAAGTTAACTAAAAAGGAGCGATTAACGTAGCAAAAGAAATTTGGCTAAATCTACCGGTGAAAGACCTGAATAAATCAAAAGAATTCTTCGCCAAGCTTGGATTTTCCTTTCATCCGAGACATGAAAACAGTAATGACGCAGCCGGTTTAATTATCGGGGAAAAGAATTTTATGATCATGCTTTTCCCAGAATCTACGTTTAAGAGCTTTACGAGAAATGCAGTTACAGATACAAATCAATCAACAGAGGTATTGCTTTCCATAGACGCTGAATCCAGAGAAGCTGTTGATGAAATGGTTAGAAAAGTAGAGTTGGCAGGAGGACTAATATATAGCAAGCCTGAAGGTAAAGGCTGGTTGTACGGCTGTGTTTTTGGTGATTTGGATGGTCATAGATGGAACGTATTATATATGGATAT
>NZ_VRTT01000139.1 GCF_008017805.1 Paenibacillus sp. N3.4
CGTTAGGCGAATGAGGGCCGCCTCGTTCATTATGACTAACGGGCAGGATACTTCCAATATGTGTTAAAATCATGTTATCTGTACTGTAAAGGGTAGGAAGAAGGATAAAGAGGTAGGTGACTGCAGTGTTACTTCTGAACGGTATCTCTGGATTTCTTGTCGATGATTTGCCAGAGGTCGATTCTTTACAATTCAAAAGACTTTGTTACTCGTTGGCAAACTATTCTAACGGGAAGTTCCTGTCCTTTGAAGAACCACATGTATCACAAAATTTCTATAAAGCAGAGCTTGGTTTACATAACGAAAGCATTTTCATTTTGTTAAACAGTTCATATCCCTTCATAGGGTTCGCTTCTTCAGTACAGAACTATGAGATTGAATTTATCGATCACTCACTTTCTAATATTGTCTGTGTTTTTAATGACGTATTTAGGGTACTGTCTGCAATCGCACTAAATCAACAATTAGCACTCGATGAAAGAACACTTACCGTGTTAAACGAAAATAGCCTAAACGAAGCAGAATTAAGGCAGATTTTTCATTGGAAACCTAAAACCGTCGGAGATGTCATCTTTAATTTTTGGGACTAAAGAAAATTAAAACATTCCGCTAACGCAGAACGTTAGCTGAGTAAGAACACAACGGCAGCCGAACAGAATGATCGGCTGCTTTTCCTTTAAGGGAAGGGCGTATTATCGAAAATTCCAATGAAATGAAAATGAATTTATTTTTAGAGGAGTGACGGAGGTAGTTTTGTCCATCGTGCCGTGCGCTCGCAACCTTCCGCCAGACCGACCGTCTAAACAAGTGAATGGAAATTAATTGGAAGAGGTGTCGGTTATGTCCTTTTACACGAGAGTCTTGAACCTTCTCATAAAGTACAAATTTATGATGGGGGGCTTGCTAGCAGTAATCATCCTGCTGTCCACAGTCGTATACAGCAGGACACTTCAGAATTCGGCGGGAACTGGAGGTACCCCGGTTTCCGCCACGCCTGCTCCGAGCGTCACACCGGTTATGCCGAGTGAAGAACCAACACCGGCTGAACCGATAGTTTCGATAGCGCCGACTACGCTTCCCGAACCATTGTTCAGCTTCGCGTCATGTCCGCCGGATATGAAATGGTATCCTGATACGGAAGAGGCTTCTGGATTTACGCCTGCCGAGCAACCATCTCGCTTGCCGATTAAGGGGATCCGGCAAGTTTCTGCAGGCCATTTGTTCGATGGTGCCGGTTACGGGATGGAATTCGGCTCCTCTTACGCCTTAGCCGGGGACGGAACTGTTTATCGGTGGGGGATATCAGGTTGGGGAGAAGGTCAGAGGCCCGAAGCCTTTCCGAAGAAGGTCGAAGGGTTGCCAGAGAGCGATCCTGTTATTCAGCTGGAGGGGCGATTCGCATTGGTAAAATCCGGCGGAGTCATCGACATGAACGCTGAACGAGGCCCTGAGAAAATAGCATGGTTATCCGGCGTAAAGTCGATCGCTCAGGCGGACGATGGATCGGTTTTTACCGTTGGTTCCGATGGAATCATCAAGCTGTATTCCACATACGGTCAGGACGGCAAGCCATCAGTCAAACGGGTTGAGGCATCATTCCGTGCGGTATCCGTCATGGCTAGCCCTTATATCATGCTGGCGGTCGACAACAAGGGGATACTATGGGTGGGACAGTCGACCGTTTCATCGGTTCCGAATGCTGATCCTGCTCCGCTTGAGCTTCCTGACGGCGGAAAGGTGGCACGAACTGAAACTACGATGTCGTATGAGGAAGCGGCTTATATTTTATCGGATAAAGGCACTTGGTACACGATGAACGGTAGCGGAGTGCTCAAGTCGACCGTACTGCCGCGAGGTACCACTCAAGTAAAGTCAACGGTACATTTGACGGCAGCCCTGGATAAGGATGGCTACGTTTGGGTATGGGGGAAAGAACTGGGCGCCTATGATCAATCTGCGGAGAAGTTTACTATAACCGAAACCCCGCAGCGGCACCCCGCATTGAACAATGTAGAGACATTGGCAGCAGGCTCCGATCATCTGCTCGCCTTAACGGCGGATGGCCGCGTTTTGACGATCGGCTCCAATATGTACGGCCAGCTTGGTCGGCAGCCGATCTTTGCAGAAGACCTGCTTGCGATCGGTACATGGAAGGGAGTGGACGCCCTATTTCCTACGTTTGGTCGAGCATATGCTGTGAGAGCAGGCGATGTGTGGACGCTCAAGGACGGCGCCGTGGCAAAGCCCGTATTGCTAGGCGAGAAAGCGAAGAAGGTAATCATGGCGTTAGGGCATTTTGCCGTGCTATTCGAGGATGGCAGACTCCTGGCCGCGAATCCCGACGAGACGGAGCCATGCAAGTTGCTACAAACGCCGGTGCCAGTTATGGACGTATCCATCGCCTTGAATGGTATCTTGACGGCCTTGTCGGACGGGCGCGTATTCCATGTGGAAGGCAGCATATCGGGGTTGGGCAACAGCGCCGAGCTCCAATTCGATCCGAAGCCGAAAGGGAAAGTCATCGAAGTAACCGGCGAGCCGATTCCGTTCGTTCGTACCGACCAAGGGGAGCTTTATTTCAAGGAACGAACAAAGGACGGCGTGCCTCTAATGAGGCTCGTATCTATCGATACGCCGGTTAAGCAGTGGTCAGCGATGCATTACGTATTTTTCGATGGGATCGGTTACATCGGCAAAGCATTGGACGTGAATGGCCAGGTGTATGAGGTTGAACTGAAGCTACATCGTGATGGAAATAACGACAATGAAACTACTGCCGTCCAAGTGAAGAAGACGGGACGATCGGCCATCCGCCTAACCGGAGGCGCAGAGATCGGCCAAGATGGCCGGATTTGGGATCCGAACGGCAGCTTTAAAGTAGAAGCGAGCCTTCCGACAGGGGTTCGGCTGAAGTCTTCCGCATCGATGTATCATTACCCAATTGAAGGACGTACCTTTTTTCAACATCTGTTCGTCGCGGAGGGCGGTACGGTCTATTGGCTCGGAGCGCTGCCATATGGTAGTCCGTTATTTACGCCAGGAGAGGTTGTACTGCCCTAGGAGAAGGCAACCGACATCCGGCGGCTGGCTATTCCCCGCTAACGGGCAGAGTAACGCAACTTTCCATTCCCTTGAATCGCATGTATGTTGGCGGTATTTAATTTATACATGTTTGCAACGAATAGTACATTGGCTTCGTCAATTGGATAGAAGAATTTACATTTGAAGAGGAGAGGACGAATTGAAGAAACATTTTATTGCAGGTGTGTTGTGTGGTGCCTTCTTAATGGCAACAACTTCTGTATTTGCTTCGAGTGTAATTGAAGCAACAATCTTTCCAAGTCAAGTTACTTTTTTTCTAGCTAACGGACTTTCCAAAGAAGTACAACTACAGGAAGGTGAAGAGGTGCTTAACTATAATAACAAGGCATATGTGCCTCTTCGTTTATTCGCTGAGAGCAGTGGTGCTCTTGTAAAATACACACAAGCCTCTCCTGAGACGGATAACAAACATAAAATAGATGTTCACTATGTTGCTGAAAAGGCTCTTTCAGAGCAAACTTCAAATGCAGCTGGCAATAAGCCACTTGAGGACTCAAGGGAACTGCAATTACAAGATATGCTTGTCATAAGTCTACTTCCGCATATACAAGAAAAGCTTGCTGAGGTATACGCAGATGTAATTACAGTACCACCAGTTATTCATCCAGGTTATGTAAATGTGAAGAGTCTTGAAAGGGTAGCTGCTTTCCGTGGTTTTGATTTTTTAATCACAATTGATGCTCAACCCATAGTCGGTCCTCATATACCTGTCGGCGAAGATGAACTTACATATCGGATCTCTCCGGCTGGAGTTGAGCTTAAAAATTTTGAACATCTTAGAGGACCCGTTAAGGATGACTTCCTCCCCAATTACCAAAATCTTTTGAAGTAACGGGGCACGTTAGTTCAATAAATTGGCTTTTACCACTTTTGAGCAACATGCTAAAATACATTAGTACCAGTTAACCTCTGGGTCTAATGTGGTGCTTAGAAAGACTTCTATAAAGTATTTGTGGTAACTGGTACAGTATTTAGAAGGAATTAGCCCCTAATAGGCGTATATATAATTGTGCAGTGACCTCTCAGGGAACAACCGTCCAGAATAGGTTTGGAGCAGGCAGGACATCCTCCTTGACTTCTTTAACAGAAATGAGGCGCTCCATGTTTTTGGCGCTGCACATTTGATGATTATTCAACCTGTCGAAATGACAGGTTTTTTTTGCGTAGAAAAACAAAGAACTTAATAGAGAAAGCAGGAAATTATTTCCTTCCTCCTGATACATAAGTAGAGTCTTCAGAAGCTAAGTAAACGTAAGCGGGGGCAATTTCAAAAGGCTGGCCGGCACGTTTCATCAGGTTCTTTGCTCCCCAATTCGCAACTTGATCTGAAGGGAAAGAAGCTGGGATGAGCGGAGTCCATATCATGCCGGGTACGATACCGTTGACACGTATACCCTTGACACGTATACCCTTGCTATGCAAGGACTTGGATAGTGAACGGGTAAAAGATACAATTGCACCTTTAGTTGCGGAATAATCAATCAGTTGTTCATTTCCTTCATATGCCGTAAGGATCCCACTTGATGATGGAGCTACCGGGTTTCATATGCGGAAAAGCTAATTTAGTTAAATAAAAGATGGAGAAAAAAAGAAAAATGAGCGGTTAGGGAAATGTTACGATAGCTTTTGGGATAGACATGGTGTCCCTGTAGAAAGTCCAATAATAGCCAATTTATTTACTGAGCTATTAGAGCGCATATTTTAAAATAACGGTGAAAGATGGTACTGGTTAAACGAGGATCTTGAATCATTAGGTGAAGCTTACGATGATGTTTGTTGATAATGAATCATTACGCTAACTGGAATCGATAGTGGGGGAGCTTGCTTCAGGCAGCTCTTCTATTGTTTTATTGAAGTAACGGACAGCATAGAATAATACAAAGTACCTAGGAACTAAAGGATTATAAACACACATGATGTATATAAAAGTAATATTTGGAGGAATCGGATTTTATGTTAATAGGTCGTTTTCCTGAGCGTATTGTAGTTATTGGGGCAGGGATGGCGGGTTTGGTATGCACTTTGGAGCTTATGAAACAAGGATATAACGTGCGTTTATTAGAGGCAAATAGTCAACCGGGTGGTCGCATATACACGATGCGGGATCAATTTGCCGACGGATTGTTTTGCGAAATCGGGGCGGCCTTCATTGGAGCGCATCATTTTCTCACATTAAGTTATGCCCAGCAAGCCGGGGTTCAATTGATAAATTTACCAGTCCCCAATAGAAGTTTGTCATATATCGACGGGAGATTAATAATAGATTCTCCGGCTGAACCTGCACAATGGCCTGTTTCACTTACAGCCGAGGAAAGAATTTTAGGATATGCGGGAATGCTGGAAAAGTATCTCAAGCCGGGGCTTAACGCGACGGGTAATCCTTTTTTGCCGGGCTGGCCCACAAAACAAGCGGTACAGCTCGATTCAATGACAATGGAAGAATATCTTAAAAGCCAAGGAGCATCTTCGGGTGCGATTAAGCTGTTTGAAATCGGATATATGCAGATGTTAGGTGATGGTATTCGCAAAGTATCTGCATTACAGCGACTGCTTGACTTAAAAATGGCCAGTTCCGAAAGAAATACACAGACTATAGTAGGTGGAATGGATCAATTGCCGAAAAAGCTTGCCCTTACAATTGGCTCTAATATCAGTTATGGATGTGCTGTGACGCATATTGAACATAGTAATAAAGGGGTAGCTATCCAATTTACTAATTCTGGCGAAGTGTTCACGATCTGCTGTGATCGGGTCATTGTGGCCATTCCCTCTACAGTCCTGCGTACAATTCATTTTTCCCCGCCACTTAGCAAAGAAAAAAATGATGTCATTCAAAACCAACTTTCCACTTCCGTTACGCGTACCGTCATACAAAGCCGAACTAGATTCTGGAACAACTTGAGTTCCTTTACTACAGTAAATACGGATCTGAAAATTGGATGGTTGCTTGATGCTACATTCACTCAAACGACATCAAGGAGGGGGTTAATTTGTTCGTACTCCTCCGGTGAATCGGCGCGAGAAATATCTAGAGCTGGTAGCTTTAATTCAGCTGTATCAGAAATCAAACAGGTGCTTCCTGAATTGTCGTATCATTATGAAGGTGGGACGGTCTTTTCTTGGGATCATAATCCTTACTCCCGAGGTGCATATGCTTGGTATAAGCCGAAACAGATGATTCGAATGCTCCCAACACTGTCTGCCGAACAAGGTAGAATATACTTTGCTGGCGATAATACAAGTCTTTTTCCCGGTTGGATTGAAGGTGCGATCTCTTCTGCGTTACGAGCTGTAAATCAAATTATTGCCAGTGATAGCATATAGTACGGTAATGTATGTATTAACAACTAGTACGAGACAATAACTTGTTCCATGAGGTTACACTATTTTTGCAGTCTTTGTATTTTTGAAGTTGCAAAAGCAGGACCAATGAAACTAAACAGTAAACTAAGTTAAATCAACAAAAACGAAAAGCAAAAAGGAGCTCAGCCCAATTGAACTTGGCTAGGCTCCTTTTTGTAGAGTCACTTATTAAATGGTGAATTAAGCAAGCATAAATCATGAATAAAAAGGTTACGCGAGTTAAGAAAAGAAGAAAGAGGGGAGTATCCTGAAATCTGCCCATTTGCTTATACCCTATGTATTTTGTAAACACTCACTTATAGGTGAAAAGTATTTTTTCAGTGACGATTTAATAGTAAATCCTTCAAAAACACTACGCGGCTTTGAGTTGCTGTCAGGATTATTTGAACCTGATTTGGTAAAGTTGATTAAATTATTAATAGGAAACAATAATCAACAAAAAAAGTTGCATATGGGTTTATTTAAATGGATTACAATGAAATTTATCGCAGTTAATTATTTGGGTTGTGGTGCAAAGTTCTAATTCATGATAATGTAACTGATAATGAAGTCATGGGATTGGAGCAACTTAGTGTGGAAACCAAATTGGATTTATTTAAATGGAAGCAGTATGAATCGTCAATCATCTTACTAACAGTTCGATGGTATTTAAAATATAGTTTAAGTTATCGAGACATCGTAGAAATAATGAGCGAGCGGGGATTAGATATTTCCCATACGACAATCATAAGATGGGTCCATGAGTTTGGGCCCGAAATAGACAAACGAATCCGCCCCTATTTAAGACCCACAAATGATTCGTACAGAACGGACGAAACTTACATCAAAGTCAAAGGTCAATGGAAGTATTTATATAGAGCGGTTGATTCTATGGGGAAAACGATTGATTTTATGTTATCTGAAAATCGAGATATGCCAGCAGCTAAGCGTTTCTTTACAAAAGCATTCACCTCACCACATAATCAATTACCACGTGTGATCACTTTGGATAAAAACCCTGCCTATCCACCAGCTATACAAGAATTAATAAATGAAAAAGCTATGCCAAAAGAAACTTTGGTTAGACAGACAAAGTATTTAAACAACATTGTGGAACAAGATCATCGATTCACAAAGAAAATTACGAAACCAATGCTTGGTTTCAAAACGTTTCAAACTGCAGAACAGACGTTGAAGGGAATCGAGGCCATGCATATGATTAGGAAAGGACAGGCGGAAAATAATTCGTCTGTCCTATCTGCTGTTGAGTGGCTCAATATAATATTTGGTATAGTGGCATAGTTAATCACAATTTCTGGGTATTTGCTATCCATTTTAGATTCTTGCACCACAACCGATTGATGAGAATGGCTACAAACATACTAAAGGTTGGGTAGTGGAGTTGATGGACGAAAGATTTAATCCGACTTCACCTGAAAGTGAGCTAGAGATTTATACGCCAATCGAAGAGAAATAGTCGATGATAGAGAAGTTACCCTGCAAACCACCGTTTGTGGGTCTTTCTACGTTCTGGCATGAATCTCAATATCTTTATTTATCCCGCAGAACTATAGCTTAATAAACAACTAAGACGCGGCTGCCGGCATGGATCGGCAACCGCGTTATGCTAACGGGCAGATAAGAGTTTGATAAATTGGTTGAATTTAAATGGATTTTCATTGGATTATAATGAAAAATAAAATCAATTAATGAAACTTAGTTCCATACAATGAAACGAATTGGAGTGGTTATATTATGTCTTTTAATTTTTTTGGAATTGATCACGTTCAATTAGCTGCTCCTGAGGGCTGTGAACCAACAGCAAAATTGTTCTTTGTTGACTTACTTGGTTGGAGGGAAATCCCTAAGCCTGAAAACTTGAGAAAGCGTGGTGGCGTTTGGTTTCAATGTGGCATTCATCAGGTACACATTGGTGTTCAAAAGGACTTCGTTCCTGCTACAAAAGCCCATCCCGCATTTCATGTAAAAAATATCGATTCATTGCGGGCATACTTGCTTCAAGAAAATGCTCAAGTAATAGACGATGATGCAAGAACAGATGAAGGCGTAAAACGTTTCTATTTAAATGATCCATTCGGTAATCGTCTGGAGTTTCTTGAATTCAACTAACAAAGACGTTGCTCAAATAGGGATCGTCAGCTGCCGCGCAGTTTGACGATCTCTATTTTGCTGAAGTAACGGGCAGGATAGTTACAAAAAAAGGAAAATCGGATTTGGTAACGAATACCTGAATCTGCGAATGTAATTTAGGGGGACAAATTCATGGAAGAATATATTTATCAAAAACTAAAGAATAGAATTCTCGGTTGGGATTCAGATCTGGTTGAAGAAATATATGTTTTATCACGCCTGTTGATTAACCAGTTTTTAGGTTGTTTAGAGACGACAAATAGACATGTTTATCCAACACTCTAGCAGTAGCGATACACCATTCAACTTCCAA
>NZ_VRTT01000013.1 GCF_008017805.1 Paenibacillus sp. N3.4
ATGGAGCGAGTCAACAAGTTCTTGCGTTGTAACGCTGTTTTTCAGTGTTACAGAAGGTGACAATCCCAGAATTGGCACTGTAAGAAGGAAAAACCGATTTACAGAGGAGGAAGGGAGCGAGTCAGCCAGTTCTTGCGTTGTAACGCTGTTTTTCAGTGTTACAGAAGGTGACACCCAGAACAGGGCGAGCCAGCATAGTTTGCGGATTGAGGAATGAAATTCGTCAACCGATGTTGATATGCTATAATGAACCCGATTAACAGCAGCAGGAGTTGATGCAGGATGGGTTTGCGCAAGATGTACCGAAATTATTTGAAAAATAATTTGTTTATGAGGCTGCTGCTCCTATTTTCGCTGATTACCGTCGTTACGATTATTTCGTTTTCTTATTATATGTACCATTCGATGTCGCAGGCGCGATTAATCGCGAGCTGGATATACAGAAGAAGGCCATGACGAATGTAAACAATTATTTGGGCGGGAAATATGATTCAGCGCAGTCCATCTTATTTGGCTTATACAGGGATAGTTCGTTAGCCGCGGGGGTATCTTTTATGCTGCAGCACCCTTTTCAAGAGTATGTGCAGCATAGTCTGGAGCAGTACAATTTAGGTGGCAACAGCATGTGGAATGACGGGCTGCAATATTTTAAAAATCAGGTGGACGACGACGAAGATATTCGCAATCTGCTGCTATACAGCGTGGATCAACAGACTTTATATGTGCTAGGGCATAACCGGCAATTGAAAATTGTGCCTACAAATCGGGCCCACTCGTATATTCCTGATGTGATGGCGCTCGAAAGTAAAAGCGTTGAGCTGCCGAATGTCTGGGTCCGCGAAGCGGCAGAGCAGTGGGATAACAACTTGTACGCGATTCGAACACCCATAAACGACAAGCAAACCTTAAAAAATATTGGGCAGCAGACCGTGTACTATAGCACGGATGGTATTTGGAAGGTACTGAAGAATGATAAGGACGAGCTGAAAGGGAGCATTCTCGTACTGTCTCCGGATGGCGGTGTTCTATTTGATTCTTCCAATCAGTATGACGGCAAGCCATATCCTTTCATGGATCAGATTAGCTCGTTGTATGAGAATCGGGGTTCGAATCAAAACGACTATGTGACAAAGCTGACGCAAAGCAAAGGAAATTTCAGTGTGATCGGTATCATTCCCAAAAAAGAGCTGGACGCCTCCTCAAGGAAAATCGGAAGCACGATCTTCATGATCAGCGCGATATGTATCTTTTTTGCCATTCTGATTCCGTTCCTCGTTGTCATGAGTGTCGCTAAGCGTACGAACCAAATCATTCGTTTTACACGTAAGGTCAAGCAAGGCGATTTGAGTGCGCGGATTCCGGATGTGCGAGAGGACGAGCTGGGACAAATATCTCGCAGCTTTAACGATATGGTGGAGGAGTTGAACCATTACATCGATCGTGTGTACAAAGCTAATATTAAACAGAAGCATACGGAGCTGACGGCGCTGCAAGCTCGTGTTAATCCTCACTTTTTATACAATACGTTGGAAGTGATTCGCATGCGGGCGATCTCTCAAGGGGCCCATGACGTAGGTGAAATGATTTACAGCTTGTCGGCGTTATTTCGCAGCTTCGTACAGCAGAAAAAAATGTACACGCTAAAAGATGAGCTAGAAGCTTGCCGCTTGTATCTGGAGCTGTTCCAGATTCGCTATAAGGACAAATTTACCTATTCGATCGTGTGCGATCGGAAACTGGCTCGTATCCGTGTTATGAAAATGTCCCTTCAGCCGATTATAGAGAATTACATCGTACATGGGTTGCGAAGCGAAAGCACCGATAATGAGCTTCACATCCGCGTGGAGCAGATAGAGGAATTCCTTCACGTGCAGGTAGAAGACAACGGGAACGGCATTTCACCCCAACGTTTGAACGAATTGGAGGCATTCTTGCAAGATGAGGAGACGGAGGGAGAATCCTTCGGCTTGCGGAGCATTCATCACCGTCTCAAGCTGCTTTACGGCAGCGAATACGGTGTGAAGCTGCAAAGTGAATTACATAAAGGAACAGTAATAGACATATCGCTGCCAATCGATGGTGGTGAGGGGGTGCATGATGTTTAGGGTGTTTCTTGTGGACGATGAGCCATTTATCATCGAAGGATTGTACGATATTATCGATTGGGCTGAAGTCGGACTGGAAATTGTCGGGCATGCCGGTAATGGGCAAAAGGCGTTGGACGCCTTGAAGGAAACATCGGTAGATCTGTTGGTGACGGACATCTCCATGCCGATCATGACAGGTTTGGAACTCATTCGCCATGCTAGGATGGTTCATCCGGATTTGAAAGTCATTGTTCTCAGTGGATTCGATGAATTCACGTATCTAAAAGAAGGCATGCAGCTCGGTATCGAAAATTATCTGCTTAAGCCCATTAATATTCAGGAGCTGAAGGCTACCCTCTATAACACGGTGGAGAAACTAAACACGCTGAGTGAGACTCAGCTTGTACAGGCCTACAGCAAACAGATTTTGAAGGACAATACGCTCCATCGCTGGCTAACGCATCAGATTGCGCCTGTGGAGTTCAACGAACGCGCATCCCTTCTGGGCATTAACCTCGATTTTGCCTATATAGCCGTTTCAATTCTGCGCATGTCCTCGGAGAACACGGAGGTTTTGGATAGGTTGACGGATCACGTTGAAGCCTACAGCTGGATGACCTCATTTTTCGATATGGACGGGGATATTGTGCTGCTTGCTTCCATGGATGACCCTGAGCAGGGAAGACAAGAACTGACCAGCCTGCTGCAGAAGCTTCAGACTGATCTGCATCATCAACCTCTGCGCATTTCTATTGGAAGCGTAGAACCGCTTCATGAACAAGCCGCGCAAAGCTATGCATCAGCGAAGAAAATCCAAGAGTATTTCTGGATCTATCCAGAGCTGCAAGTCATTGATTATCACGAGCTGTCCATGAATACAGACAATCAGAAGGTAGATTTCTCCATCATCGATTGGCCGGCATATGCGAAACTGATTATTGCCAAAGATCAAGAAAATCTGCGCGAGCATATCCAAAGCGACTTCAAACGTATTCAAGGACTGCCCGGAATTACCCCGCACGATTTTCAGAATATTGCCCTTGAGATGGTCATTCATTTCAAGCTGGAAATCAAAGCGATTCGCCATACCGAGGAACTGGACGCGTATCATCATGCTTTTCGCCAAATCCGAAGCGCAGTGACATTAGAAGAGCTAGAGGCTGCGATTCTCGAAATTGCCGATACGACGATAGGCTTCCTTATTTCCGACGTTCGAAGTCCGATTGTGCAGCAGGTGTTAAAATATATCCAACAGTCCTATGCCGAAGAGCTGTCACTCAAAATGCTGGGAGCCCACTATCATATTCACCCGGTTTATTTGGGACAATTGTTCCATAAAGAAATGAATGAGACGTTTACGGAGTATATCAACCGATATCGGATCGAGAAAGCGAAGGAACTGCTGAAGACGACGCATTCCAAAGTTCATGTCATCGCCAAAGAGGTAGGTTATTGGGAGCTGGGCTACTTTTATAAACAATTTAAAAAGTACGTAGGAATCTCTCCAACAGACTATAGAGGATTGCTCTAGGGAAAACTTAGAAGCAATCCTTTTTTTGATCGGAAAAATGATTGGTAGCGTTTTTTTCTTGTTTTTAGACAGGGTTCATTTAATTTATCGTCTATTTGTAAATGCTTTCATGCGGTACTGTAAATATAGCCCCTCGGGCGAAACAAAAGAGCATTCACTAGGGAGGATACAAAATGAGCAAGATGAAAAAAAACTTGGTCACCACACTTGGATTGACGTTAGCAGTTTCACTGACACTTAGCGCGTGCGGCAGTAAAGATGCCGGCGATGCGAAAGGGAATGCAACAAATAAACCCGTAGAGTTAATTTGGTATACAATCGGAACACCGCAAAAAGACGTGGACCGCGTCATGGCTGAAGTAAGCAAGTACACAGCTGAGAAAATCGGCGTAACCGTGAAAATGAACATGACGGACTGGGGTGACTACGCGCAAAAAATGCAAGTCATGACGGCGTCTGGTACACCTATGGATATTATGTTTACGTCCTCATGGGCATTCGATTATGTACAAAACGCCCGTAAAGGCGCATTTAAGCCGATTGACGAGCTTTTACAAAAAAATGGACAAGGGATTGTCAAAGAACTGGACCCTGCGTTCCTTAGCGGTTCCAAAGTAGACGGGCATAACTATGGTGTACCTGCCAACAAAGAATTGCCTGCGCAAGACGTCTGGCGCTTTAACAAAAATCTATTAGATAAATATAACCTCAATCTGGATAATGTGAAAACGTTAGAAAGCTTGGAACCATTGCTTCAAACGATTAAAGCGAAAGAACCTAATACGTATGGATTAGCGGTTGATAAAAATTACATGCCTTATGTGCCTTATGATTACATTGTTGAAAAAATGCCAATGGCAGTAAGTATTGATAACAAAGACTACAAAGTGGTTAACATTCTGGATACGCCGGAAATGAAACAAGCTTTGAAAACAATGAACAAATATTATAAAGCGGGTTACGTCCCGACAGAAGCATCAACGCTGACTTCACTCAATGATGTGCAAGTGACCGGCAAATGGTTCACGGATAAAGCGACGAACCAACCCTTCGCGGACAACCTTTGGTCGGCAAGCTACGGCTACCCGGTTGTGTCCAAACCAGCAAGCCCGGCATTGATTTATAACTGGTCCGTTATGGGCTCTATGCAAGCAATCTCCGCGAATTCCAAATATCCGGAGAAGGCGATGGAATTCCTGAACCTTTTGAACACAGATCCTGTGCTGCGCAATATGGTTGATTCCGGTATTGAAGGCGAGCACTATAAAAAAGTTGACAACGATAAGATGGAAAACTTGCCGGCATCCAAAAATTATGACATGCCAACCTTTTCACTGGGTAACGTTCTTTTGACGTATAAAGACGTTAAAGATCCTGAGAACAAATGGGAAGAGTTTAAGAAATTTAACGATACGGGTGTTCCAGCGCCGCTTCTTGGCTTCAACTTCGATCCTTCCAAAGTGATTAATGAAATCGCCGCGGTTCAAAATGTGAAAGAAGAGTTCTGGGCAACACTTATGACAGGTACCGTAGATCCGGATAAATATATTCCGCTTGCCAATGAAAAATTCAAAGCAGCCGGATTGGATAAAATTATGGCAGAAGCACAAAGTCAGATCGATGCATGGAAAGCTGCAAACAAAAAATAGTTGCTAAATACAGGATGAGGTGAATGTTATGCATTCACCTGATCTTTGTCTTTGTTAACAAAAAAGGGGTGAAAAGTATGAACAGAATAGGAGCATTTTTAAAAGATGTAAAACAAAGCAGAGTGCTGCTGCTGATGGCATTGCCGGCAACGCTTTGGTTCCTGTTCTTCTCCTATCTGCCGATGGCTGGCATGGTTATTGCTTTTAAGCAGTATCGCTACAGCCGGGATGGATTTTGGGCAAGCATTGTTGAAAGCAAGTGGGTAGGGCTGCAAAATTTTAAGTTCTTATTTAGTACGAACGATGCTTATATCATTACGCGCAATACGCTTTTATACAATATTGTGTTCATTATTGCAGGTCTTGTCCTATCGGTTGGATTAGCTATTGTGCTATCGGAAATAACGAACAAGAAACTAGCTAAGCTTTATCAGACAGGGATGTTTTTACCTTATTTCTTATCATGGGTTATCGTAGGTTACTTCGTATTCAGTTTCCTAAGCGTGGATAAAGGAATGCTGAATCATATTCTTCCTTGGTTCGGTGTCGATCCGATCCGCTGGTACAAC
Organism: Paenibacillus sp. N3.4; assembly: GCF_008017805.1. Classification (GTDB taxonomy): domain Bacteria; phylum Bacillota; class Bacilli; order Paenibacillales; family NBRC-103111; genus Paenibacillus_E. Next base: position 5,837 of record NZ_VRTT01000013.1, read on the forward strand.
GATAAGACGTATTGGCCTCTTATTATTATACTCGTCTACCTTTGGAAATCTGTTGGCTACAGCAGTGTTGTGTATTTGGCAGCCATCATGGGGATTGACAAGTCGCTTTACGAAGCTGCGATGATTGACGGTGCAAGCAAATGGCAGCAGATTAAAAACATTACCTTCCCAATGTTGAAGCCGTTGATGACGATTCTAACTTTACTTGCCATCGGGCGCATTTTCTATGCGGATTTTGGACTGTTCCTGCAAGTGCCTAGAGATTCAGGTACCCTCTACTCGGTAACCAATGTTATTGACACGTATGTTTACCGCGGGCTTAAATCTACGGGAGAAATCGGTATGAGTACAGCAGCCGGTCTGTATCAGTCTGTTATTGGTTTTATCCTCGTCATGACATCAAACTATATCGTTAGAAAATTTGATAAAGACAATGCGCTGTTTTAACCCATTTGTTGTTGAAAGGAGGAACTTGGCGTGAATGCTGCAAAATCGATAAAAACCCGTGATTTTCATAAGCTGCCACCCGTTTTGAATACACTTGCTCACCTTGCCGCAGGACTCTTTGCGATTGCCTGTGTCTTTCCGTTTTTGTTTGTGACCATCATTTCGTTTACAGATGAGAAATCCCTGAACACGAACGAATACCGTATTATCCCTGAGAAGTGGAGTCTTGAAGCTTATCGCTATCTCTTTAAAGCAGGCGATCAGCTGCTCATGTCTTATGGTGTGACGATTCTGGTTACGGTATTGGGGACGCTTGTCAGTTTGCTTTTGACAGCTACCTTTGCTTATGCCATTTCACGTAAAAGCTTTAAATTCCGTAATTTTTTCGGTTTTTTCGCTTTCTTTACGATGTTGTTCAATGGCGGTCTTGTGCCGACTTATATTGTAATGACACAATTACTGGGACTTAAGGATTCGCTGTGGGCGCTCATTTTGCCGCTCGCCGGCAATGCGTTTTACATTATGATTATGCGTACCTTCTTTATTACGTCGGTACCGGATGCCATTATTGAATCGGGGAAAATAGACGGAGCCGGCGAATTTGGTATCTTCGTGAAGCTGGTGCTGCCGCTGTCCCTTCCGGGACTGGCGACGATCGGTTTATTCAGTACTCTCGGGTACTGGAATGATTGGTTCAATGCCCTGCTCTATATCGATACGCCTAATCTGGTCCCCTTGCAATCCATGCTGATGCGGATTGAGAACAGCATGCAGTTCCTGCTCCAGAATACGAGCAATCCTTCTGTAGGCATAGGCTTGCTGCAATCACTGCCGCAGGATACGTCTCGGATGGCGATGGTTGTACTTGCAACAGGACCGATTATTTTTGCTTATCCGTTCTTCCAGCGTTACTTTATTCAAGGCTTGACGATCGGTGCTGTGAAAGAATAAAACATCAAACCAACTTTCATGAAAAGATAGATTTGGAGGATTTACCGTGGAACAATTCAGACTGCCGAAAATTCCGATGCCAAAGCTGGAGCTGCCCAAGGCAATTCAAGACGTGATCTTACAAGCCGAAGAAAAGCTGGCTCATCGTCCGAAGCTTTTGCAATTATTTAAAAATTGTTTTCCTAACACCCTAGAGACAACGACCAAATTGATGGAGGACGGGACTACGTTCGTGATTACGGGGGATATCCCTGCATCATGGCTGCGGGATTCCGTCGAGCAGGTCATGCATTATGTGCCGTTTGCCAAAGAGGATGCGGATCTGCAGCGTGTGATTAGTGGTTTAATTAAACGTCATATCCAGTACATCCATATTGATCCCTATGCGAATGCATTTAACGAGTCGGCCAATGATTGGCATTGGAACAAAGCAGACCAAACCGAGATGTCGCCATGGGTGTGGGAACGTAAATTTGAGCTCGATTCCTTATGCTTCTCGATGCGCCTGGCCTACGCATATTGGAAGGAAACAGAGCTGACGGATATTTTCGATGCCGGATTTAAAGCCGCAATGGTAAAAATCTATGAGTTGTTTAAAACGGAGCAGCATCACTTTGAGCAGTCGCCTTACCGTTTCACGCGTGATAACGGAATTCCGACAGATTCCCTGCGCAATAACGGTTTGGGGATGCCTGTCAATTATACGGGAATGGTATGGTCAGGCTTCCGCTCCAGTGATGATGCTTGTGACTTCCATTACAATATTCCAGCCAACATGTTCGCGGTTGTGGCCCTTCGCCATATGCAGGAGTTTGCGGAATGGGTGTTCAGGGATATGGATTTTCTGAAAGATTTGAAAGCACTTGAATCCGATATCGATCATGGGATTCAATTGTATGGCATTTACCGTCATCCGAAGTTCGGCCCTATCTATGCTTATGAGACAGACGGCTTCGGCAACTATTGCTTAATGGATGATGCAGGCACACCAGGTCTCATGTCGATTCCTTATCTTGGTTATGTGTCCGCGGACGATCCGATTTACCAGAACACAAGAACATTTGCGCTAAGCAAAGAAAATCCGTTCTATTTTGAAGGCAAAGTGGCCAGAGGTATCGGCAGTCCGCATACACCGGACGATTACATTTGGCATATGGCCTTGTCGATGCAAGGCTTGACGGCTGCTTCAGCGGAAGAGAAGCTGGAGATGATCGCGATGCTGGAAGCTACGGATGCAGACACAGGGTTCATGCATGAAGGGTTTCATGTAGATGACCCAGCGATTTTTACGCGCAAATGGTTTGCTTGGTCGAACAGTCTGTTCTCTCAATTGGTATACAAAGCAATGAAGGATGGTCTTCTATGAGCCGTCCGATCGTTATATTCTATGAAGCTGGGTTCCCGAGCAGTTCTTTCAACGACGTACAAACGAAGCAATTGACAGCACAAGGCGCGGTTGTTGTTGGAGCTGCTGCGCTTGGAGAGGCTCTTCGAACAGCAGACGGCGGATGCTTCGTCAATCTGCATGCTCCGTATTTTCCGAAATCAGCTTGGCCGCAAATTCTTGCGTTCTTGCAGCGGGGCGGCGGACTGTTGAGCGTAGGCGGTGCAGCGTTCAAGTTTCCAGTTCGCCGGGAGGACGACGGCTGGTATGTGGAATCTGAGCAGACAGGCTATCATCAGCAACTGCATATTCATGAGATTCTTCGCGTCGAAGGAACGCCAATCCGTTCGTATACAGCATTGGAAACTATTCCGCTGCTGCAGGGACAGGAATCGATGTTCGCGCTTTCGGACACGTGGAATATGGTGCCACATACGACGCGCAATAGTGATTTGCCTCATCAAATGGGTGCCGCGGGTACGATGAGCACACAGATTTATCCGCTTTTGAAAAGCATCGGCAAGGAAGGCCGCGAGGTCGCTGCGCCTGTTGTGCTTTGGGAAAACTCGCGTGGCGAGTTTATCGGTTCCCGTTGGATGTTTATCAATGTACCGCTTAGTCCTTCCTTTTGGAGCGAAGGAGGCGCTCAGAGTTTGCTGGCTTGGGCGTCGTTTTGTGGCAGTGGTGTTACTGAGCTGTGGATCAAACCTAATTATGCCAGCTTTGAACCAGGCGAGCATGCGATGCTTACGCTCCAATCGCAGCTTATGAGTGCAGAGTCTGGCTCGAAAACATGGACGTTTGATATACGTGTAGAGCATGAGAATGGCACACAGGAAGCTTGGAATCAGCAGATAAAAGCTCAAGTAAACAAAGAATTCAATGTGGTGCGCATTCCGGTGCCGCTAGATATAGAATGTGGTCTATACCGTGTGACCTGCAAAGCAACGTCTGAGGATGGGGAGCTTCGTGTGCTTCGCCAAGGCTTCTGGGGACACGATCCTCATCTTCTTGCGGAGGGACAACCGATTACTTGTGATCGCGATTATTTCATCAAAGATGGACGTCCGCTGCCGATCGTCGGCATGACGTATATGACCTCTGATGTTGCCCGCAAATTTTTGTTCCTGCCCAATAGCGATGTCTGGGATCGGGACATGGCCCAAATGGCCAAAGCTGGCATCAACTGGATTCGTACGGGTATCTGGACAGCTTACCGCAATATCATGCAGGTGGACGGACATGCCTCGGAAGAGGTTCTGAGAGCCATTGATGCTTTCTTGTTAACAGCCAAGAAACACAATTTGCAAGTGACCTTCACCTTTTTCTCTTTTACGCCGGAAACTTGGGAGGGCGTCAACCCCTACCTTGATCCGCAAAGCGTCGAGGCGCAGAAGCGGTTTATTCGCTCCATTGTTTCCCGCCATAAAGCTACAACGCATGTAGACTGGGATCTGATCAATGAGCCTTCGATGTTTGATCCAGCGCAGATTTTTTCCGATGGACCGCGTTCCAGCCGGGATATCTACGAAAGAGAAGCCTTTGTCGAATGGCTGAAGCAGCGTCATGGCAGCATCGAGCTTCTTCAGGAGCGATGGAATATGTCGCCGGTGCAGCTGCCGACTTTTGAAGCAGCGGCAATTCCCGAGGCAGCAGAAATCAATTTCGACGTGCAAGATATGCACCGGGCGAAAAAGGGAACAAGATGGCTGGATTATTGCTTGTTCTCGATGGAAATGCATAACCGCTGGGCTAAGCAGCTTTACGATACGATTAAAGAAATCTGCCCCGAGCATCTGGTTGTCGTTGGTCAGGACGAAGCACTTGGCGCGCAGCGCCCTTCTCCGTTTTTTTATGAGGAAGCAGTGGACTACACAACCGTGCACTCTTGGTGGTTAAACGATAACCTTGTCTGGGACGGGATTTTTGCCAAAACGGCAAATAAGCCGAATGTCATTCAAGAAACAGGCATTATGTACGTGGAAACGCCGGATGGACGAGCTAAACGATCGGAGATCGAGCTGCGGAGCTTGTTGGAACGCAAATATGCCTATGCTTTTGCTACCGGTGGCGCAGGGGCTATTCATTGGATTTGGAACACGAATTTCTATATGGATAACGCGAATGAATCGCATATTGGCGCGCTTCGCGCCGATGGAACGGAGAAACCGGAAGCGGACGTTTCTTATGACTTTGGGCATTTTATGGCGGAAATCAGGGATTTATTCGAGGATCGGGTTCTGGAGGATATTGTGGCGATCTTCCCTTATTCCAATGATTTTTCTAACCGCAAACTGGCGTTTGATGCGACAACGAACATGACTCGCGTGCTGTCCTATCACATGAAGATGCCGTTCCGTGCGGCGTCCGAATATCATTTGGATGTGTTGGAGGATCAACCAGCGAAGCTGATTCTGCTTCCGAGCGCGCATAATCTGGACGAACAAGCGTGGACGAAACTTGTAGGCATTGTTGAACGCACAGGTGCCACATTGTTGGTGACTGGTCCGATCGGTCTTGATGCGTATTGGAAGCAAACACCTCGTCTAATCGATGAGTTGGGGGCAGCTAAGCTTCATAATGTACGCCGAGAAGAAAGGCTTCTGCTGCAAGGCGCAGCGCTCCCGGTATCATACGGCAAGCGCCGAATTGCTGAAACTGCCAAAGAAGTACGGACCGGAAGTACAGTTCCAGGTCATAGCGCGGAAACGATTAGCGCAGGCGATGCGGTCGTCGATATGCCTATGGGCAACGGCCGATTGATCTGGAGTCCGCTGCCTGTGGAATTGAACGACCGATTGGATACGGTGGCCGAGCTTTATCGTCATGCGGTGGAGACTGCCGGATGCCACAGTGGATTAATGTGGATGCAGGGCGGCGATGTGGCTGGCGTTTATGGCAGGAAGCTTTCATTCAAGGGCGGTTTCTTGTACGTATTCGTATCCGAGTTTGCGTGGGATGTGAATGTTCAGGTGAAGGATACCGATAGTGAAGCGACGTATACATTTAATCTCGAAAAAGAGCGATCTGTCCTCTTTGCCGCTGATACACAAGGGAAGCTTATTGCCGTCTATCGTCCGCAGGAAGTCCATATTGAAAGGAGTTAAACGATGAATACCAAAAGAACGGCACATATCATTTCTCATACGCACTGGGATCGGGAATGGTATTTACCCTATGAGAAGCACCATGTTCGCCTCGTAAAACTTGTAGATACGTTATTAGATAAAATGGATCAAGACCCGAATTATCGCAGCTTCTTTTTAGATGGGCAGACGATTATTCTGGAGGATTATTTGCAAGTTCGACCTGATCAAAAGGATCGATTGAGCAAGCTGATACAAGATGGCCGTATACTAATCGGACCGTGGTATATTTTGCAGGATGCCTTTTTGACGAGCGGCGAAGCCAATATCCGAAATATGCAGATCGGACATCAAGATGCGAAGAAATTTGGGCAAGTTTCGAAAATCGGTTATTTTCCCGACACGTTCGGTCTGGTCGGACAAACGCCGCAATTGATGCGCCAGTCCGGGATCACGAATGCTTTGTTTGGCCGCGGCGTGAAACCGACTGGCTTTAACAATACCGTCTCTGACGGAGATTATGAATCGTCATTCTCGGAGCTGCTCTGGGAAGGTCCCGATGGCTCACAGGTGCTCGGCATTCTTTTCGCCAACTGGTACTCGAACGGAAATGAAATTCCGACAGATCGCGAAGAAGCGAAAGCGTACTGGGAGCGTAAGCTGACGGACGCCGAGAAATATGCGTCGACCGGTGAACTGCTTTTCATGAATGGCTGTGACCATCAGCCCGTCCAGTTGGACTTGCCAGAGGCGATTCGAACGGCGCGTGAGTTATTTCCGGATACAACGTTTGTTCACTCGAATTTCATTGATTACTTGGAAGCTGTTCAGCGTTCATGGAAGCATGAGCTTTCAACGGTAAAAGGTGAGCTGCGCAGTCAACGGACAGACGGTTGGTCTACGCTTGTCAACACGGCTTCCGCTCGTGTGTACTTAAAGCAAATGAATCAGCTGGGGCAAGCGATGCTGGAAAAAGTGGCTGAGCCGCTGGCCGCTTTCGCTCATGTCCTCGAAGTTGGGGAGAAATACCCGCATCATTTATTTACGTACGCGTGGAAAACACTGATGCAAAACCATCCGCATGATAGCATTTGCGGCTGCTCGGTAGACGAAGTGCACCGGGAAATGGTGACACGCTTCGAGAAAAGCCGGCATGTGGCGGAATCAATCGTCGATGATAGCAAACGAGCGATTGCGGAAGCGATCGATACGTCGAGCTTCGCGCAGGCGGGCGAAAGTGCCCTGCCCGTCGTTGTCTTTAATACGTCTGGCTGGGAGCGTACAGGCGTTGTGAACATTGAACTGGATGCTTTGCGTCTGTACTTCCGTGATGGCTACACACTAGAGGAAGCCAGCGCTTTTGCCAAAACAGTAGATCTTTCAGGCAGAACGCTGGTGGACGAGCTAGGCACGATCATTCCGTGTACGGCCCAGGATCTTGGACTGCAGTTCGGCTATGATTTACCAGACGATAAGTTCCGTCAGCCGTATATGTGCCGTAAAGTGACATTGACTTTTGAAGCTGAGAAAGTACCTGCTTTAGGCTTGAAGACGTACGCTTGGGTGAAAAAGGAAGCGGAAAATATGGGTTCCTCGCTGCTCGCGGGAGAACGAGTGATGGAAAATGATGCGATTAAGGTTGAAATCGCGGATAACGGTTCATTCGCAATGACAGACAAGAAGAACGGTCGTACCTACCGAGATTTAGGCGTGTATGAGAATACAGGGGATATCGGCAACGAATATATGTATAGACAACCGGATGGCGAAGAGCCTCTAACCACTTCTGGTTTAGTAGCAAAGATCCGCGTGATCAAAGACGCAGCTTATCAGGCTGCCGTTGAAATTGTACACGATTGGGCAATCCCTGCTTCAGGCGATGAAATGCTGGAAGAAGAGCAGCGGGATCTGATCTACTACCCGCATCGCAAAGCGCAGCGTTCCACACGCATGGTGCCAATGCAAATTCGTACGGTGGTTAGTCTGAGCCGCAGCGGCAAAGGGGTTGAGATCGAGTCTTCCTTTAACAATCAGGCCAAAGATCATCGATTGCGGATGCTGTTCCCATCGGATCTAACTGCACAAGTTCACCGCGTCGATTCCATGTTTGAAATCGCGCAGCGAGACAACGTGCCGGCGGTTGAGTGGGAAAATCCAAGCAATACGCAGCATCAACAGGCTTTCATTGATGTAAGCGAAGCGGGAGCGGGCTTAGTGGTTGCCAACCTCGGATTAAACGAATACGAAGTTCTGCGCGACGGTCGCAATACGATTGCCGTAACGCTCTTGCGTGCGGTTGGCGAGTTGGGTGACTGGGGCTTGTTCCCGACGCCGGAAGCGCAATGTCTAGGCGAGCACACGGTTCGAATGTCTATCATTCCGCATAACGGAGATGGCAGACAAGATGGTGCTTATCAAGAAGCGTACCAATTCCAAATTCCGTGGACCTTGTGCCAAACAGGCGTTCATTATGGACGCATTGCCCCTACGTATGCACCATTCCGTTGGGAAGGCGGCGAGATGGCTTTTTCCTCGATGAAATTGAATGAAGGAAATGGCGATCTGCTGCTCCGTTGGTACAACATGAGTGTACAAAACACCGAAGTTAAGCTTTACTCTCATATTGCGCAATATGATTTCTACAAGAGCACGATCATGGAAGCACACGGCCCGCGTATTGAAGTTGATGCAGATGGTCAAATCGTATTGCCAGTTGGCCCTTGCGAAATTGTGACGATCGGGATTCAGCGATAAGTTTGGCCTTATGTTTAACATATTTTTAAGTGGAGAGGTGCTTAGCGGCACCTCTTTTCACTTTCCTGGAATACAAGATCTTCGGCAATTGTGCAGCCCCAGACTCCGTTTCAAGGACATGGATGAGTTTCTAACAGTAGTCCATCTCGTACTAGCTTTCGCGAAGTGCGATGCAGGGACTATCATTGAAGAAAACCTGCATTTGTACATTTTTAAATATCGCGATTTATCCAGCAGCTACTCATTCATGCGAAAATACATTTTTTCATTCACCTTATCTCAAGTTAGGACAATAAAAAGTCGGAATACCTGTAGATTTGCAAGATTTCCCTACTAAAAAACGATTACTATCGAAAATAACTGCACTCTTACAGTTTAAGAGGGCTACTGAACTAAAAAACACCTTTCATTAGCCCCATAGACCACTGAAAATTTTTTCAGTGGCCCCAGGATGATCTGACGGTTTTTCTTTTTGTGTGCAAAGAAGAGATCTTTCTTCAGAAAAAATTCATAATTACCCTCGCTTTTTCTGCAGAATTTTCAGCTAGGATACAGGAAAGGAAACATTTGTAAGATGGATGTGGGATGCAGGAGAGGGGAAAAGAATGAACAAATTAACGGCATTTTCGATGAAAAACATAACAGCCATCTTCATCATGATGCTGCTGTTGGTTGCGGGAGGCAGCTACTTTACGACGACATTGAAAGTGGAAATGATGCCCGATACATCATCTTCTAGAATTTACATCACGGCACAGTATACCGCAGCGCCAAAAGATATTTTAGAGCAAATCACCAAGCCAATTGAGAAAGCCGTATCTGGGTTGGATGGATTGAAGAATCTTACCTCCAGCTCACAAGACAATTACGCTCAGGTTGTTGTTGAACTTATCCAAGGCAAAAAATTGGATGATGCCAAGAAAGATATCGAGAGCCTAATTGCTAATGTTCGACTGCCCCAGGGGATTGAGAAGCCGAAGGTGCTCACGGCTGGTTTTGCATCAAGTCCCGTTTATTACATGGCTGTATACGGAGAAAATGGGATGAATCAAAATGAGCTGGATAAAGTGTATAAGGACACTATTCTGCCAGGCTTTGAATCGATCAACGGCATTGACCATGTGGATTCGGTTGGTAATCAAGATGCCATGTTGACGATCAAATTGAATGCGGACGCCATCAATAACTATGGACTGAGTCCGACGCAGATCTCCAACATCATTCAGGCTTCACTGATATCCAGCCCTGCAGGGTCCGTGGATGTTAGCGGAAATACACAGATGGTTCGTGTAAAAGGTCAACTCAACTCCATATATAAATTGGATAATCTTCCCATATCAACGCCGCAAGGGGATACCTTATTGCTAAAGCAAATCGCTAAGATTGAAGCGATTAGCGAATCTTCCTTTATCGCGAGAGTCGACGATAAGCCGGCGATTGGCGTGCTGCTGTACAAAACAAAAGCTGCAAATGCCGTTGAATTTGCCAACACAGCAGATAGGATGATGACGGAGTGGCAGCAGACACTGCCTGGTGTGAAGTTTCATATTGTACTTAATGAAGCTACTTCGATCAAAGAATCTATTCATGGCATGGTTCAAGAAGGAAGTTTAGGTGCGATATTAGCATCTCTGATGATATTGCTTTTTTTGCGAAATTTACGAATGACCTTCATTGTGCTCGTTTCCATTCCACTATCTATCCTTATCACTTTATTGGTGATGAATCCCTTGGGCATTTCCCTTAATATTATGACACTTGGGGGCTTAGCTATCGCGATAGGGCGCGTTGTTGATGATAGTATCGTCGTTATTGAGAACATATACAGCCAATTGCAAAAAGCGCATGACCGTAATGAATCCGTCATCAAATTGGCGACTCAGCAAGTTTCCGCGGCCATTACTTCATCCACGATCACAACCGTTGGAGTTTTCGCGCCGATTGCTTTCGTCAGTGGGGAAATAGGCGAAGTATTTCGTCCTTTTGCGATTACACTGGCTTGTGCGTTGTTATCCTCACTGCTCGTAGCATTGACGGTGATTCCTTTGTTGGCAAAGCTCATGGTCATGAAAAGCAGCAAAATTCCGCATCATGCTGAAAACCAGAAAAGCTGGATGGCGAGCCGCTATAAGAAAGCGTTGTTATGGTCGCTGCATAATCGAATGAAGACACTGGCTATAGCTGCGCTTGTTTTTGTTCTTTCCATTGTGTTGATCGTACCGCAACTCAGTATAGCTTTTATGCCAGCCAGTGAGTCGGATAAACAAGTGGTTTATCAAATTGTAATGCCAAGAGAGACCTCATTCGAGATGATGAATGCCAAATCCAAGGAAGTCGAAACGATGCTTCGGGACGCGAAGGATGCGGAAGGCAACCCCATTTTCATGAATAATGAGTCCCTTGTTGGTTATGATTTTAGCAGTGATCGGTCCGCCTATAAGACGACGATGTTCACAGAAGTTGGCCCTAAGCAAAACGCTAAGAAAATAATGAAGAAGTATGAAGCTGAAATCATGAATCTTCTTCCCGGCAGTTCAACCGTTAACAGTCAGTTGATTAGCTTTGGGGATGGCGGTGGGGGAGGTGGGCCGGATTTCTATTACTTTTTGATAGGCGACGATCAACTTTATTTACAGCAAGCAGCTAATATGGTCAAAGAGAAAATGAAGGAGTTTCCTGAACTGACGGATAGGAAAGACAGTTTGAGCGACTCGAAGAGTGAGATTGAAATCACAATTGATGAAAATAATGCCAGAATGTATGGGTTTACAACCACGCAAATACTGGAAAATGTACACAACTGGATTAAAGAAGAGAAGCTGGGCGACTTGAAATTCGATAACGTTACCTATACGACGAAGGTCATGTTGGATAGCAAATTTAAAAATTCAGTCAATCAATTAGGTGCTCTTGTTATGAAAACAAACACGGGGCAAAGCGTACAATTGAATGCCATGGCGAAGGTTAGAACCATCGACGCACCGGTATCTATTCGCCGAGAGTCTCAAAAGCAGGTGGTGTATGTCACGGCGGTCATTGACGGTAAAGATAAAGGCGGTATAAGTAAGAAGGTGTCCGAAGCGCTTAGCAAATTGGAATTGCCGCCCGGTGTTAGCCGTGAGTTGAAGGGTGTATCCAAAAATATTGATAACAGTTTCATGCAAATGTACGCAGCCATGGCCGCATCCATCTTTATTGTATATTTAGTGATGGTATTAGCATTTGGTAATGGCAGTGCGCCATTTGCCATTTTATTCTCGCTGCCGCTGGCCGTTATTGGCGGATTGCTAGGTCTTCTTGTGACCGGAGAATCTGTAAATGTGACGTCACTCATTGGGTTCTTGATGTTGATTGGTATCGTCGTCACGAATGCAATTGTATTAATTGATCGCGTTCAACAGCTTAGAGAGCAAGGACATTCCGTTCATGATTCGCTCATAGAGGCAGGATTAACAAGATTAAGACCGATCATTATGACCGCTGGCGCAACCATAATTGCCCTAATGCCCTTGGCACTTGGTTTATCCAAAGGAACGATCATTTCAAAAGGCTTGGCCGTAGTGGTCATCGGCGGTCTCGCGACCTCAACGCTCCTTACCCTGGTCATTGTACCGATTATGTATGAGCTCATTTATAGAGGCAAGGCGAGACTATCCCGAACGTTTAAGAAAGGGAAGGGGAAGAGGAACTTAAGCGAGCAGCCACCAAGCAGTCATTCCTAGTTTATATATCGGATAGTATATTAAATAATAAGGATATATGCTCTTGTCTTTTGCTCATGACAAGAACATATATCCTTTGTCGTTATGGCGTTCAAATCAATACACCATAGACCCACAGGGTTAAACCTAGGGGTAAACGATGGGTGAATATACGGGTGTAGGGTAAGGATGCACGAGAACAGGTGTAGCGCTCCATCCCGAATTGCCTGGTCCTTGTATAATCGTAAATCCATTGGCAGTGCCAAAGTAACTGCCCCTGCCTAATCCTGAGGCGGTGACATTGTTAAAAGTAACAGAACCGCCGTTTGCTCGATTATCTATTGCAAAAGTGCCTGCCCCAATAATCTGGTCATGATTAAATGTTATATTGTTGATCGTTGAACCAATAAAGTGAATCGCTTCATAATGCTATCAATGATTTTGTTGTCGTCCACATTAATGGTGGTAGTTAAAGGTTTGATCCAACGCGAAAAACCAAAGCGCGCCCGTGCCAAAATAAGAATAAGCATACAGCACCATTTGACTAACTTGTTAGAGCCCATGGACCGTGTTCCATTCAACATTGTTTCCTCCTCAATTCGTTCAAACTAAATTTTCCTAGCTGGTAGGATCCAAGTAAAAACATCATCACCTCCTCAAAAAGCAGACCACTTATCGGACCACCTCATTTTCAGTAGCTATTTTAATTGTAGGCCGCCTTTCCCGGGAGCTCAAAGTAAAGTGCTATGCATATCAAGTGTTTTATTACGATTTATGAGGAATTCTGATTAGGTACCAAGACACTTTTACCTAATTGTGGTAAATTAAATATGGAGGCTATGGGCATTAAACGGGATTATTTTTGAATTGGAGGGTTAATCATTGAGAAAATTAGTTCGATATATATTGGGATTTACACTTTTGTTAATGATAACAAGTTGTAAACCAGCATTCAAAACAGATATATCATCATTAGATTCAATAAATACAACAAATGAAAAGCAAACGGCAGTCATCGAATTGAAAGCCTCAAATCCTCCTACGCCTCTTGCTACACTACCTCAGCCAACAAATCCCCCGAATGTACCAAAGAATACGCCGAATGAGGTTCATGCGAGTAAAGAGAAATTTAACTTAGCTTACGTGAGGAATGAATTGAAGAGTCAAACAGGTATCTTTGATATAACGGAATCTCCCAACAAAAAATATGTAGCTTATATGCACAGTGATACAAACTCACAATATGACCCTCTCACCTTGCACATCTGGCGTGTGGGGGATGATAAACCACAAGAAACTCAGGAAATGAAAGAAGAAACAGTGGGAGACGTGATTTGGTCTCCAAACAGTGAGTATATCTTCGTTGATACGGGAACGTATGTAACTCGCGCCGGAGATTTATTTGTAGCCGAAGGAGTTAAGAAGGTCGTATCTCTTGGCTATCTGCATAGCATTTACTTCTCGCCCAATGGTAAGAAAATACTATACAGCAAACTGAACCGAGATGTTTCCACATTAAAGGGAAAATATGTGGACCCTTTCGAAGCTTTTGATCTAGTTATGTATGACATTGCCACAAACAAGGAAGAAATGATTCTGAAAGGTACAGAGACTGAAGACAGTAACGCAATAGGGTGGTTAGATTCCCAAACGATTAGTTATAACTTAATTAAATATAGTGAGGAAAAGGGCGAACTCCAGGAAGAAAATGTGAAATACAAGTATGATGTAAAGAGCAAAAAATCGATTGTAGACGAACCCATTCCGGGCAACAAAATAACGCTTACAAATTATTGGAAGATCACCAAATCTTTAAGTGAGCAAAAGGATGTTTTTGAAGAAACATGGTCACCCGATCAACGAACTATAATCTACGCTAAAGGGAACAAAAAAGAAGGTCATGGGCAGGTTTGGATATGGAGATGGGGAGAAGAAAAACCGATCTCCATCTATGAAGAGGAAATGCTGAATAAGTTCGTTTGGTCCTCTGATAGCCGCTTTTTCATATTTAGTGGTGGCATTTCATCCGAAGAGCAAATAAAGATTGTTGATGCTCATAATGGAAATATCGATAAGATTGGTTGTTTCTGTTTGGTTGATGGACGGATTGCGGGTACTCCTTATTTTTTTTCTCCAGATTCAAAACTATTATTGTTTAGCGGGGTTGAAGAAATTCGATCTACCTACAAAATGAACACCGAAACGGGAAATTCGCATAATGTATCGATCATGAACATGGACACCAAAGAAATTAAAATTTTATTCAAAGCTACGGATAAAATCGATTATGTTGCCCTGGGATGGTCGGGCGAAAATAAAGTGGTTTATAAAAAGCTTGACTATGAACAGAATTCCGATGAAATATTGGAATATACATTATTAAATTAACCGCATTTTTGGTCCAGAGAAACAGGGCAGGTTAAAAGTAAGGAGCGTGGAAATCGATTGCTTTCAAAAAAATCTGTAAACCCGTTAAAGATTATCTTGTTTTCATTGATGGCTATGACAATTATTTTAACGCTTGTTGATATTGTTTGGGTAACATATACACGTTCGATCGACGTGACAATCCAAGGTGTAAACTACCAGCTTGGAGCTGAAAATAGCAACGACGTACAATCCGAAAGTGTAAGGATCAAAGGATCTTCCTCTAGAAGCTTGAATGGTTTACGAACATTTAAAGGCACAATTACGTTCGCGCATGATACAATTACCGTTCCGGAAGAGAGCCGAGAGGCCGTGATTCATTTCGATAAGAACGGGTACGGCCCAGTCATTTATGGCTATTTCGAGACGTCAAGTTCAGGTGTTGTCATGCCAAGAGTGTATAACAGCGGTGTTTTATTCGCAGATTCCGATTTCCGTTCGGTTACGTTTCTGAGAATGAAGGAAGTCGTTGCCAAAGATGGCTCCAAGGGCGGTGGATGGAACGGCGGCGATGGTTTGATGTTTGCAGGGCCGGCGACGACCCGCGAGCAGGCACTTATCATTTCGAATGAGCTTATGAAAAGACATTTACAAAATGCGGATTATGTCGGTGGCCATTTTATCTTAAAGTAGGGACACAATCACAAAAGTCAAAACGATAACAAAATGGTTCAAATGATTAAGAAGGTCAGAACGAAAACATTAATTTTAATGGAGGCATAGTATGTTTTCTGAATTTGAAAAGCAAGCCTTATATAAAGTTATCTATACAAGACGTGACGTACGAACATTTTTAACAAAAAAGATTCCCGAGAATATTGTTATGAATATTTTAAATGCTGCACATCATGGTCCGTCTGTAGGTTTTATGCAGCCATGGAGTTTTATTTTAGTTTCTTCTGATGAATTAAAGGAGCAATTAGCTTGGGCAGCGGATAAAGAAAGAAGAGCCTTAGCCATTCATTACGAAGGAGAAAAGCAAGACCAATTTCTAAGTCTTAAAATTGAAGGATTAAAACAAGCGTCTTTAACAATATGTGTCACATGTGACCCTTCTAGAGGGGGATCTCATGTACTTGGGCGTAATTCAATTCCTGAAACGGACATATTGTCCACTGCTTGTGCGATACAAAACATGTGGTTAGCTGCATGTGTAGAAGGAGTGGCAATGGGCTGGGTTTCATATTGATCCGATAGCTTTAATTTCAATTGGTTATACGGATGACTACCCGAATAAGCCTATATTAGAGACGGAAAATTGGGCCAAAAGAATTAATCTCATGAATCTTATATTCAAAGATACGTGGGGAGCGCCTCATGATGATTGTGATTTAACGAAGTTTAATTAAGATTTGCAGGTAATGTTGGATAGTATCGCTGCTTCGAATTTGAATATATTGTAAATATAGAAACATTTCTCCTAAGCATGCGTCATATAGTTTAAATCCCGCAAGTGAAGGAGTTAAACGATGAAGATGATTAAACATGCAGGCCTGCGACTCATTCCTTACTGGCTAGTCGTAATGCTATTGATGATTCCAAGCCAAGTTTATGGACAATCCAAGCAAGTGAACGTTAAAATTGCAGAGTTTTCGGTGACTGTAAACGGGATTGCTGCGGATAACGCGAATGCCGCCTATCCGCTTTTCGTGTATAAGGACATAACTTATTTTCCGCTGACATGGGATATGTCTAAAGCGCTGAAGTGGGATATTTCTTGGAGCGAGGAGAACGGATTAAAAGTGTCATCTGTGAATGAGCGAACCGTCTCCACGGTTGCTCCTAAGGCTTTACACCCGGATGCCGCGTCGCCAAATAGTACGAAAAGGTCGTATCTCGCGACCGTTGTTGACTATCCGGTAGAGCTTGGAACGCCATCCGAAACAGGTCTGGGTGGTTGGGAACTCATCGACCAATCGAAAGAGCCTTATCCGCTCCTGCAATTTAGGGATATGACTTATATACCATTAACCTGGCATATAGGTCATGAACTCCTAGGGCTCTCGCTTGCTTGGAACGAACAGAGCGGACTGCAGGTGACAAGTCTGCAGTATCCGGAATTAGGAAGGATTTTTTCGGATGATGCTGATTCGTTGTACGTATTGCAAGGGGGGCAGCTCAGCAGGCAAATGTTTCGGGTTGATAAAAAGCTGGAAGCCAAACCTGTCGCACTTTCTCGGAGTGAGTGGACAACCGTCATGGATGCTAGCAGCAATAAGCGAGACAACGGCAGTTTGGACGTGTCCGCAGAGGTAACCAAGCAGGATGACATGCTTATGTTCCGCGGGAACAAGATTAATGTTAATCATGACTTGCCGGTCGACGCTACGTTATGGACGACACAGAATAATGTTCACATTGAGGCAAAATGGTTTCCTCTGGAAGGTGATCAAGGGCTATTGTCATTACGAATGGAGTTTGTTCCTCCAATAGCCGTTCCTCATGAGCTGCCGTTCCGCGCGTTGTTGTATTGGGTGCACGGGCAAGAGGTGACGGAGCTTCCTGGATATATGAGCGTACCAGATCGGGTGATTGCCAACTCTAACGGGTCGCATTGGATCTATACGAGTATAAGGCGGGGCTATGAATATCGGGCATACAATTATCATCACGGTCAAGCAGCGTTATTGGCTAAGGATGGCACGTTCAAGCTTGTGAATAACATGTTTGAAGGCAAGGACGTAAATGTCTTAGGGGCAGATAATCCAAATCCGGTGCAGCTAGCAGCTGAGGATGGCAGTCTCATGATTGACGTATTTCAGCCGAGTCAGCCAATAGCTAAACCTAGCGAAGGAGGCACGCTCTTTCGTCTTACGACCGAGCTGCTGGCTGATAAAGTGTCTAACTATGATCAAGGTTACTGGTATATGGGAATTAACCGTCATCTCTACTTTCTTGATTCGAATCAGAATTCGATCACGAATGTTACGGAACATCGTTCTGCTAAGTGGTGGGACTACGAGCTGGAACCGGGAACGAATTAATGCGATTTAAATGAACAGTTGAATAACACATTCTAGGCTGCATAGGAATTTTCCTAGGGCAGCCTTTTTTTCTCCAAGATAATATACAGAATTGGAAAATATGCTCAATGAGGGAACCGAGAACTTCATAATTATGGTAAAATTGAGTAAACAGGACAATTGGAGGCTTTTTAATGCAGAAACTAGGTTTACTTATTCTTATTTTGTTTGTAAGTTTTTCTAATATGGCTTTGGCGTTACCAGTGCAATCTCAATCTTCTGATGTCGATGTGTCTCAGAATGAGATGCTTAAAACCATAAGCCTCCTTGATACGACTCCGCTCTATTCTACACCTGATGATACCATAGAGTCCTTAGCTTCGCTTAGTCCCCAGGATGTAAAAGTTGTTCAAACGCAATATGATGGGAATGATTATGAGCAAGCAGAAGGTTATACATGGATTCAAATTCACACAACTTGGCTTGGAAAAATGTGGATTAAGCTTGATAACACTAAACTGGGTGTAATTAAACCGCTCAAGGTCGACTTGAACTTGGCAGCAGACACCCCGTTATATGATCGTCCATACCATTCGGCTGCGAATAAAGCGATACTGTCACCACAGACTGTACATACTAAAGCAGAATTTCTTTCTCCCTCAGGATTTTACGCCATTCAAATTGAAACTTCTTGGAGAGGAGATCAATGGTTGATTAATCCTGAAATTAGTGATGGTAACTCTGAAACGATTTCTTTCCCAACTGCGATAAGTCCTGACTATGGGGATTTAATGACAATTAATTGCATTCACATTATCAAATTGGGTGACCGGACATTTGTTCAAGGGCAATTTACTTTAAAAGCAGATGCATGGAATGTAGGGCGGATTCATCCTGGTCCACGTCAACACTATGTATGGGGAAAACTAAGCTTTTGGAATTCAACGGGTGATATAGCAGCTAAAATTCCTTATACCATTTTTAATCAAGATGGATTGGGGCAAGGAAGTGTGACGACCCCTCTTTTACTGCCTTTGTATAATAAATTGTCATCAACTGAAATACCGACGCTACAGCAGACATTTCCATATTATTTTGGCCTGCCGGTACCGCCTTCTCTGAATTTAGTTGATCCAGAAGGAAAGGTGCTTTTAGGTATTCTTAGAATGCAGAAAACGGGAAGCTACACGGTTGCAAATGCGTGGATAAGCGGGAAATTGTCCGGGTCTCACGATTACAACATAAATCTGACTTTTTTTGATAATAACGAGCGGATTCTAGGTCATTCACGTATTCATCAACACATGGATGTTCCTGTAACACTGGAACAAAGAAGTCCAGAAGGCGGAGGCGTCTATTATCAATTAGATATTGTAGGTAGTGGGGATTGGACAGATTACTCCAAAGTAGATATTCATGTAGATACAATTACAGATTAACGGACGATTGCACAAACGGAAATCAGCAAGACAGGCCGTAGTTCAATGTTAAAAAACGGAAAATTATAGTTGGTTAACAAGCCCGATCTCTTGGTCTCCAAAGGGATTGGTAATTATTTTATCCGTATATTTAGGAACAACCGCGAGAAAAATAGCTTTGAGAAAATACAAATGAAGCCGAAATTGATCGTTATAACCGCTTCTTACCCGCAACGGTAAGGCTTAAAGGAAGGAGGTTATTCCTATCAAAAATCCATTGTACATGTGGCTAGGCAAGAAACTTGGAGTCATCTCAGTTAGAAACAGACGTAATTAACAAGTAGTAGAAGGAATAATTGCATAGGAACGCCTCTTTTCCCATCTTTAGCTAAAGAGGCGTTCTTTTGTTAACGATTGCGAGGAAAGGTAATCCAGCCTAGAAGATTGAGCCTTGATTTTTTACCCTTTTCTCGTACTTGACCGATGAATGCACCAAGAAACTTCTCCCATTTCAAGCCAATTTCTTTTTTTGTATCATCGTTCTCGAGTACACTTCTTATGCTTTGGTTTAATGCGGTTTCTAGATGAGATAAAGCTTCTCGCAAATGAAAATCTACATTTTGCTCCATATTGCCAGTATTCACCTCATTTATCATTTCATTTCTCTTCGTCATCGAGCGATGCGATTTCTTTATCAAGCTGTTTTTTCATTCTTTCAAACTGGGCTTCTGCTATGATATCTTCGACTTCTTCCCGGGCTATTTGAAGTAAGGATCTTGCCCGATGTAACAAGCCAGAACTGCCCTGCATGCCGGCTGACGTGATCGGCTGCAAGGTAGATTTGGCAATTGGGAGTAAGGCGGAGGCCGCTACAGTAAGCGCGGTACCGATAATAATTTTGTCTATGTTTTTCTGAATCATGTTTATACACCCTCGGAGTTTATTTGGACGTTCTCTAGTTTTTTGAGTACTGCGGTTGTTAAACCGCAGCACTCGCATATTCGCCCATGGATGGCAGAAACTTGTTATCTTGTTTTCTTGAAATGAGAGAAAGTAGTGGTTTTGATAAAAGCGATACAGATCCGGCTACCCCGATAATTGGAATCCAATGTTGTAAAGAGAGGGGAGTCGTATGGAAAAATCCTGCTAATGTTGGTATATACAACGCAGCAAGTAAAGTCAACCAGGAGATGCCAAGAGCACCAATTAATAACCGGTCCTTCGTCCAATCGCGAACCGTTTCCTCCGAGCCCTCTTGACGCCACGAGAAGGTTTGGATCAATTGTCCTGCAACTAGCGTAGCGAACGCCATGCTTTGCGCAACCGGGATAGGTGTCCCAGCAGCGATACTCATGGCAAATAAGCCGATTGATCCTAATCCCAGCAGGACTCCTCTGGTGATTACTTTTTGATACAATTCCTTATCAACGATATCATTTCGCTTCGTTTGTTTAGTCTTATTTCCGGGATTCACAGCCAAAATCATCGCGGGCAGCGCATCCGTCAGCAAATTCATTAGCAATATTTGAATAGGTACTAAAGGAATCGGCAGTCCGATCATTACAGCTGCACTAGTCACAATAATCTCGGCTAAATTACCTGTCAATAAGCATCCGAGTGCTTTACGGATATTGCTTATGATCGTTCGACCTTCTTTAACACCTTCAACAATTGTTCCAAAATGATCTTCGGTCAAGACCATATCCGCAGTTTCTTTGGTAACCTCCGTTCCTGATCGTCCCATCGCAATCCCAACGTTGGCTTGTTTGATGGCAGGGGTATCGTTAACGCCGTCTCCTGTCATGGCGACTATATGACCATGTTTTTGAAAGGCAGTTACGATACGAAGTTTATGTTCCGGTGTAACCCTTGCAAAAATAGTTATTTGATCCACAATACGATCCAACTCATCATCCGATAAACGTTCAAGTTCATGACCAGTTAAAACATTCTGAGACCCATTATAAATACCAAGCTGTTTCGCGATGGCAATAGCCGTAATCGGGTGGTCGCCTGTGATCATAACTGGCTTAACGCCTAACTCTAAAGCCTCACGGATATTGTGTTCAACATCGGTTTTTGGAGGGTCCATCATCCCTGCCATACCTACATAAATCAGATCCTTTTCATCCATTCCCTCTTCATTCGTATGTTCATCCATATGTCGGTAAGCGAAGGCAAGTACACGTAAGGCATCTGAAGATAGTTTCTCATTTTGCTGTAAAATGAGTTGTTTTTGCTCTTCAGACAATGGGAAAATTTCACCATTTTTTTGATATCGGTTGCAATGGCGAACGATGGTTTCTACGGCCCCTTTTGAAAACAGAAAACATTCCTGCTCGGTTAGTGTGTCTTTGCACACAACGCTCATTTTGGCAGTGCCCGAGTCGAACGGTATTTCAAGTCCTCGATGCCAATGGGACATATTCTTTTCCCACAATCCGGTTTTGGCTGCTAGCGTGAGAAGTGCGCCTTCGGTTGGATCACCTTTGGTCATCCATCTTCCTTCCTCCTGTACGAGCTTGCTGTTATTGCAAAGTACACAGATTTGGAGAAGGCGCTTCAAATCTGGGCTATTCTCTATATGGTGATGATCTTGAGAATCCGATTGAACAGCCGCTGCGGAAGCAGCAGCCACCTCGGGAATGAGCTCTTCAAATTGACCTGTCGGTTCATATCCATCGCCTGTTATTGCCCATGCCCGATCAACCGTCGAAAGGGCCTTAACCGTCATTTCATTTTTAGTTAAAGTGCCAGTCTTATCCGTACAAATGATTGTTGTTCTACCTAATGTTTCCAAGGAAGAAAGCTTTCTAATCAAAGCATTTTTCTTCGCCATACGGAAAATTCCTGCACTCAAAGCAATGGTAATCGTAACTGGCAGTCCTTCTGGAATAGCGGATGCAGCCAACGTTATGGAAGTCGTAATCATTTGCGTAATAGGTATGCCCCGCAGTAGTCCAGTTATGAATACAAGTCCCCCAGCCACAAGAGCACCTTTTACAAATTTTTTGCTTATAGACGTTACCTTTTCTTGCAAGGGAGTAACTTCTTTGTCATGATTTTTCATAAGGGACAATAAATGGCCCATCTCCGTTTGCATACCCGTATGTACAACGACTCCGATCCCTTTTCCCCCGCATACATCAGTCCCCATGAAAAGCATATTTCTCTGCTCTGCAAGAGGACAATCTACTGTCAGAGCAGATTCATTTTTTTCAATGGGTAACGATTCTCCGGTTAGGGCTGCCTCGTTGACACGCAAGCTTCTTGAGCTTATCAAACGAATATCGGCTGGTACACGATCTCCAGCTTCGAAGCAAACGATATCGCCAGGTACCAATTCCGCAGCGGACATTTCCGCCTGTTTGCCGTTTCTTATTGTCCGGCAGGTAGGTGGTTGAAATTGATTCAGTGTCTCGACTACCTTCTCAGCTTTTCGCTCCTGAATCGTCCCAATAGCCGCATTAGCGAGAAGGATGGATCCCATAGCTATGCCATCGAATACCCCACCAGTAAATAGGGCAAGAACTGAGGTGCCGAGCAGGATTAAGGTTGTAAATTCCTTGAATTGCCCTAAATAGGAAACGAGCCAAGGGGTTGGTTGTTTGCTTTCAAGCTGGTTCGAACCATAACGATTTCGAAGGGAAATGACTTTCTCTGTTGTCAGACCCTGATTTTGATCGACATGGAAATCCCTGGTGACTTGTTCACTTGAAAGGGCATGCCAAATGGGAGCCTCCGAAGCAGCCGCAATTTCAGGATGGAACGTATTTGATGGTGTGGCTGGGAATGATTCGCTTATTTTTTTCGATCGGGACATAAAAACAAGAGATAACGCATCTGAAGCTAGATTGACAACAGGTGCGCTTATCATTCCGAACGTCGCTAAAGCGCTCCCCAGTAAACTCCAATTTTTTGAAACGGAAACATGTTGGTTTACCGTTCGATCGATGAACTCGGCATATGTAGCGCTTTCCTGAATACTCTTCAACTCATCAACTGAAATTGACGCTATGCCAGTTTCTTTAAATAAAGCATTGATTGGATTTTGCTCTGTACTTGAAACAAATAGTACTTCCTCACCGCGCTGCTGCATAACGGCGATTTTTTCAAACACTTCACCATGCTCAAGTGCCAACCAGTTTAAATCCATTTGGTATCGATTGAGCAATTCATCGCTAATTTTCAAACTATTGTGTAATAACTGGATGCGCCAACCTTTTTCTATAAAGGAAGCCGCCATAAGGCCATTTTCATTGATGGAGGTTTCTTGATGTCTGACGATTAGACCCAAACATTCACCATTCTTGATGCCTTGTTTTCCTACAAACAGAACACTATTGCCAGTTTTCATCAGTCTTTTTGCTTTTAGTTCATATGATGTGCAATCAATGCCGTGCTCTTGAAGATACTTGAAACTGCCTAGCAAAATACGGGAATCGTTTATTTTTCCTTTGATTCCTTGTACATCTTCTTCCACTTGGAATGCGGTACGAATCGTACGACACGTTTGTTTGGCTCTATTCCATATCTCCTCTTTCCAAGGATGGCTGCTTTTTGCCATCAATGACGCTGCATAACAAACAATTTTATCTGCATCTGCTTCATTCATTGTCAGACTCTCTATTTCTTCAATTTTCGGAGGGTCAAAAAGGAGAGAAGAGTCTTCAATCAACATTGTTTTTGTACGTGCAAGTTGAGACAACGATCCTTTTTCCGGAACTACGTAATTTCTTTCATCAGAAACGAGATCAGCTTGATTCCAGGCACATTTAGCGGGTAAAGTCATGGACCGAGGATTTGCTGCTAGAAGAACAGCGATTGCACGCAGCGGATTTCGGGTAACCGCCCACGTTACTCCGGCCGCTATCATTCCCAATTTGCTGGCCCTTTCACTGTATGCTTGGATCTCAGGCGATAAAGAAATATCTTGTTGCGTATTTAAGACAGACTGACTTTTCTTCCAGTTAACGAATTGTAATAGGCTTAGTCCGGCTAATACAACTAAGTTTTCGCGAATAAGCGCGAGAGCTAGCGCACTTGTTCCTAAAATGAGATCTGAATTTATTTGCTTCTTATCAGAGAAATTCTGAATTCCCCGCTTTAAGAAGGGGTAACCCGTTAATACGGACACTAGAGCTGACAAATAGAAAGGTGCAGGACTTCTAGCCAAAGCCGAACGTCCCATAAACAACTGCTTCGCTCCTAGAATAGCAAGTCCACCCATGGATAAGGCCAATGGAAGGGGGACTTTTCCCGTAGCTTGTTTAGGTAGTACAAGGTCAATATCTTTGGTGGCTGCAACTTCCTGTTTCACTTCCTCCATTGAAGAAACGGCCTGGTCAAGAGCAAGTTCTGAGGTATTTTGTAAGATGACCTGCTCTTCAATATCTCGGATAATCCCGAAAATATTTTGCTTTGAAATCTGCTTTTCGTCGTAAAGAAGCAGTAGTCTGCCTGTAAGTATACAAGGCTCTGCTTTGTAAATTTCTTTACATGTTGAGAAGCTTTTGATAAGCAGATCGGCAGTAAGCTTGCATCCCTTAAGGCCGCAGATTTCCATGCGTAATCTCCCTGGTAAAACGTGGAGAAATCTGTTCTTATTTTGCAATGAATACATCCCTTTACTCTCCTTACCCCATGTTGAAATGACTTGGATATTGATTTGGTTATTATTCACAGCACATAATTCAAATATTCATTCGTTTAATCCCTGAAATTTAAAAACTTACTTCGTATAAAAATTTTCATTTTATGGAATTATTTAAATAAATTTTGCATGGAGGGTTAGATATGAAAAATAAATCACTATTCGGAATTATCCTAGGTGCAGCGGCACTCGTACTTGCTGTATCTCCAGAAGGAAGAAAAGCTGTACGTAAATTTGCGGTTAAAGGTACGGGAGCATGGCTCGATATTAAGGACCAAATTAAAGAAGTTACTTCCGAGTTTCCATCTGGGCAGATGGGGAGTAAGAGGGAAATAGAAGATCCGATCCCTAAAGAAATTTAAGGGGAATGTTGGAAATATCCGAATTGATGGTTTTTCACAGTAATGGGGCAAACTTTCTACTGTGAAAAATAAGAATGAAGGAGAGATCATTATGTTACAAGGCGGTTCATTATGGGCAGGACTTATTTCTGGAGGTATATCTGAATTCCAAGATGTGAAGAATTTAACAAACGGACAAATGGATAAAAAAGAATTTGCCGTGAAAACAACGGGAAATGTAACAGGGGCATTCGGCATAATGGCCGGTATTGAATACGGAGCGATTCTTGGAACTACGGTTCTTCCTGGTGTTGGAACAGTCGTTGGGTCAGTTATTGGTGGGATATTGGGTAACAGCTTAGGACAGAGGCTAGGTACACAAGCCGGAAATGCAATTGTTCACAATCCTTTATTGAATAACATAACAAAGTCTGTAACGCAAACCGCAACTAATGTGACAGCATCGTAAAAGTAGTAAATTTTCTTTTTAAATGGCTACTCCTAGTGAGGGCACCCGCAGCTGGGTGTCTTCTTTTATTCCGATGCATCAGGAGAAGATAGCATATTTTATATTTACAAATCTAAATAAATAGATATAATAATTGATATGGAACCTTTATTGATTTATAAAGCTTTGTCTAACGAGACGCGCAGTCAAATTATGCTATGGTTAAAAAATCCAGAGGAATTCTTTGATGAAAAGCCCTATGTACAACAAGGTCTCAATTTTCGAATTGGTGTATGCGTGGGAGATATTCAGGCTAAATCGGGACTTGCACAGTCTGTTATCTCAAGTTACTTGTTGATGATGCAGAAAGCTGGTTTGTTGGAATCTGAGCGAATCGGGAAGTGGACGTATTATCGTCGGAACGAAAAGACATTACTGGAATTTTCCGAGTACATCCAAAAGAAATTATAAACGCGGGAAGGAGGTCTTTTTTTACAATTTTACATCTATATTTCTGTATATATAAATATGAAGATGGAGGCTTACATGTAATATGAAAAAGGCTAACCCTTTGCTTATCATTATTCTGGCTTTAGGCGTATTCGGCATTATTACAACTGAAATGGGTATTATAGGGGTTCTGCCTCAGGTAACTGAAAAATTTAATATATCGGCCTCACAGGCAGGATGGCTTGTAAGCATATTCGCTTTAGTCGTTGCCATTTCAGGTCCATTCATGACATTACTCGCTTCCGGTATTAATCGTAAAATCATTCTCTTAACGGCTGTACTTATTTTCGCGATTTCAAATTTGGTTTATGCCTATACGACGAGCTTTGATGTTATGCTAGCTTTCCGTATTGTTCCTGCCATTTTTCATCCTGTCTTTTTTTCAGTAGCCCTTGTGACTGCAGCTAAACTTGTCCCTTCGGAAAAAGCAGCAAAGCGGTTACAAAGGTTTTTGCTGGAATAACGGTTGGATTTGCTTTTGGTGTGCCTTTGACTTCTTATCTTGCGGAACAGTTTTCGTTAGAAACTGCGTTTCTTATTTGGAGCTCTTGTAAGTGTGATTGCCTTTGTGGGAATATTAATTTGGCTTCCCTCCATGCCTGTTAAGGAAAAAATGTCTTATGGAAAGCAGATTGGAATACTACGCAAACCTCAATTGTGGTTAAATATCGTGACTGTCATTTTTATCTTTGCAGCTATGTTTTCTGTGTACAGCTACTTTGCTGAATACCTTGGACAAGTCACACATATGAACGGATCATGGATAAGTATCATGTTGATGGTTTTTGGTCTAATCATGATTTTGGGGAATTTTTTATTTGGAGAATTATTGCATAAAAGCATGACTAAGACCGTCATCATGTTTCCTCTACTATTTGCGGTAATTTACTTATTCGTTTATTATTTGGGTTCTTATTTCATTCCGATGGTTGTTATCGTGCTCATTTGGGGGGCAGTTCATTCCGGCGGGCTTATTGTCAGTCAAGCATGGTTAACGACTGAGGCGAAAGAAGCTCCCGAATTCGGCAACAGCTTATTAGTCTCATTTTCCAATCTTGGAATAACTATAGGGACTTCTGTCGGTGGTTGGTTTATTTCTCACTTGGGCATACATCAACTCATCTGGAGCGGAATTATGTTTGCACTGCTTGCTTTCTTAATGATCGCCATAAAAATAAAAGCTTCCAAATCGAGCTCAGAGCAAGTAAGCGTACGTTGAACAATCACAAGTCAAGCAGTCCTCGAGAGCTGGCTCGTGAGGGGAAAGATTTCGAATAATCAAGTGTGATGAGACGGATACTAATGACAGAGTAAATGAATGAAAAACAGGGTGTCTTCTCATACGAGATGACACCCTGTTTGCTATTTAGTCTGAATTTTTCGCTTTAAATATTTCGCCAATGGCGCCTATGCTGCCCAATGTTTCTATGGCTTTAGTAGGAATGAATATTTTATTGGCAGCACCTTTAGATATTTCACCTAAAGTTTCCAATGAACGGTAAGCGAGCACATTTTCATCGAGACCGGCCGCTCGAAGCAGTTCGATTCGATTTTTCTCAGCCTCGGCAATCGCCTGAATGGCTTTCGCCTGTCCCAATGCTTCAAGCTCCTGCGCTTGACGCATACCCTCTGCTTGGCGGATACGTGCTTCTTTATCGCCTTCAGCCTTGAGGATTTTGCCTTGCTTGTCGCCTTCAGCACGCAAAATCATATCCTGTTTGGCAGCTTCCGCTTCCAATACAATGGCACGCTTGCTTCGCTCAGCCTTCATTTGCTTATCCATTGATTCTTGAATATCCAGCGGAGGTTGGATGTCAATGACTTCGACACGCTCAATGCGAACGCCCCATTTTTCCGTTGCTTCATCCAACGCAATTCGGATTTCACTTGAAATTTTCTCGCGGCCGGATAGGGTTTCATCCAACTCCAACTTCCCGATAATTTGCCTCATCGTTGCTGTGCTAATATTTCGTACGCCATATACATAATCCGAAATACCATAAGTCGCCTGTTCAGGACCGACAACCTGGTAAAAGATGATCGTATCAATTTTTACTTGTACGTTATCCTTCGTAATAACCGTTTGCGGCGGAACATTTGCCTGCTGTACTCGCAAATCGTGAAACGTACGTACATGATCGACAATCGGGATAAGAATATTTAGTCCCGGAGTCAGCAACCGATTGTATTTCCCCAATCGCTCAACAACGGCTACTCTTTGCTGAGGAACAATTTTGACCGTTAAGGCAACAAAAACAATCACAATTACTAGAATAACTATCGTTACGGCAGCACCCATTTACATAAAACCTCCCTTTTTTTGAACTTCCACTATCGTAGTACCTCTGGCAACAACAATGATGATCTCGCCTTTAGGCAAATACTCGTGCGATGAAGCGCTCCATGTTTCATTACCGACTTTAACAATTCCATGCTTACCTAAGGCAATTTCTTCTACAACTACCCCTTCTTTGCCGATCATCTCTTCAAAGGGGTCTTTAAAACCTTTGGACGTTCGAATTCGCTGTGTCAATGGCTTTGTAAAAATGGTTAAAACAATTACTGTGATACAACCTGCAAGTACTTGGAGAACAATACTATCGGGGGAAATCCATGCCACAACAGCCGCCACTGCAGCGCCAATTCCTAGCCAGAGCAAGTAAAACGTAAGCGTCAACATTTCCGCAATTAGTAGAACTCCACCGATAATGAGCCATATCGCCCAAAGCTCCATATGATTTCGCCGCCTTTCTCGCCATGCATAACTTTCAATGACGGAGGGTGTAAGACAGTAGACAGATCCCATACACTC
The DNA here is from genome assembly GCF_008017805.1 of Paenibacillus sp. N3.4. GTDB lineage: Bacteria > Bacillota > Bacilli > Paenibacillales > NBRC-103111 > Paenibacillus_E. Next base: position 34,732 of record NZ_VRTT01000013.1, read on the forward strand.
TCTGCAAACTACTTAGTATATTCGTTATTGATCTGTAACTTTCCTGTTTTATAGGGAAAAAATGATATAAATTCCTTCATATTTCATCCGTATATGATGTTTTTCGACAAGAAAGATCCATGATAACGTCTTTCGGAAGGGATAATTTGTTTATAACTGATTTCCACAGATCGACCATGGTACAAGTTATTCAATGAAAATATTCGAGACCATTTGGGGAGTGTTATTCCTGTTTAACTTTAAAAATAATACGGTTAGTTCAGACAGAAGAGTTACGTTATGCTACAATAGAGCAGTGAAATTGGCCAATGGACAATTTGATAGGAAAGTTCATAGGTTTGCGTAATCAGAAATAGAAAAGAGGATTTAACTATGAAAAAAGGGCTATGGTACGCTATTCTGGCCTATACCGCTTGGGGCTTATTGCCGCTATATTGGAAATCTTTTGAGTCGTTGGTCGCGGGGGAGATATTATCTCACCGTGTGATTTGGTCTTTTGTATTCATGACTGTTTTTTTAATGATAGGAAGCGGACGTTGGAATGACATCCGAAAGATGGTGACGAATAGAAAAACAATGCTTCTGATTGGGGCAAGCAGCCTTCTTATCAGCTCCAACTGGCTTATATTCATATGGGCGGTGAATAATGGACATGTCATAGAGACAAGTTTGGGCTATTATATTACACCGCTGATCAACGTTATGTTGGCGGTCCTTTTTTTAAAGGAAAAGCCCAGCGGCAGTCAGTGGTTGGCCGTTGCATTGGCGGGTGCCGGTGTCTTGCTGGCAACCATTGATTATGGCAGATTCCCATGGGTTTCATTAACTTTAGCGTCTACCTTTGGCTTATATAGTCTTGTGAAAAAGAGAGTTTCATACGATGCCACTATCGGACTAGCAGGGGAAACCGCGTTTGTCTTCCCTCTAGCTGTGGCATATATTATCTACTTACATTTGTCACATCATGATTCTGCATGGTCGCTGCCGTCACTTTCTTTTGTGCTATTACTATTATCAGGCGTAGCAACCGCTTTGCCTCTCTTATGGTTCGCCAAAGCAGCTGCCCGTCTTCCACTTTCTATGCTTGGATTCATTCAATACATTGGTCCTTCTATTACGCTGCTTTTGAGTGTATTTATATTTAAGGAGAAATTCTCTCCTATGCTTCTAATTAGTTTCTCCTTGATTTGGACTGCATTAATCGTTTACGCATTAGCGTCGATGAGAATGGCTAGAACGGCTATAGCGAAGTAACGAAACCCGAGAGAAGTTGATAAAATTAGCTGAGTCGTGATTAGGATCATAATGAATTATAGTTCAAATAAAGGCTACCACGGGGTAGCCTTTTTCTTGTATATGGAGTTAAATTTATGGAAGGGGGAAATAAAAATGAAAAGGTTTATTCTAGGTGCAGTTTTCGGAATCCTACTTTCTGCAACAACAATAACTTACGCTTCTGATTCAATCAAAACTTTATTATTTCCTGCGAAATTTGAGTTTAATGGGAAAAATACCGAATTAGGAGATGAATACAAGGTACTTAACTATAATGGTCATGCTTATGTACCGATTCGATTCGTAACCGAAAATATTGGGGCAACAATCGATTATGATCCTGAAACAGAAATCATTTTTGTTAAAAATGGAAACCTGGACTTATCCGATCCAGATTGGAGTGGTATATCTGTTGGGAATTTAATACTAACGAAAGATGGTCCAAATACGAAGGTTACGGGTCATTTGAAAATGGAGAAGATGGGCAATGAAAAAAACATGGTTGGAGCGAATTTATCCTTCTATAAAGATGATCAAACTGAAAAAATTGGAGAGGTTGCCATAACCGGAACTAATTTTGGCAATAAAACGCAAACTTTTGAAGCCATAGGTGAGGGGGATTTTAGAACATATTCAACAGTAAAACTACATATTGGTGCTGTTAATTATCGCATTACCGGTGGAGGACCAGGGAAGTAATGTTATACAGGGTTTACAAATCAGGCTCTGAATTCGGATAAGTCTCTTTTAGAAACTTTACAGATTGGTTTATTAATGCTTCTAAGACGTCGACATTAATATCTGCTACTTTATTGATATAGACACACGCTTTTGCAACTGTATATTTTCCGAAATCCTTTAATAATGCTTCCCGCGCTAAATCACCGGTCGCAAAATACAAACTGATCTTGGCTTTACGAGGTGAAAAACCAACGAGTGGAGCATCGCCTTCGTGTCCAGATTCGTATTTGTAATGATAGGTTCCAAATCCAATAATACTTGGACCCCACATCTTCGCTGGATAACCCGTCGTTTCAGTGAAAATACGTAACAATGTGTAGGCATCTTCGCGTTTCTTAAGATTATCTACATTTTCAATAAACTCAAAGACACTGTTGTCGGTTTCTTTTGTTTTCTGTTCATACATGGATAGAATCACTTACTTTCCTATAAAAGTACGACTGTAAAATTACAGTATCATGCGTACCGCGGCATGTCAAATCAACATGATTGGAGTTGGATGAGAGGGGAAAAAGACCATCGTTCAAAATCGAGAGCAATTTGCTTTTCCAAAGGCAATACCATGAAAAAAAGCGATTGACAACCACATCCGCCCATATTAATATTAACTTCATAAAGTATAAACGTTTATACTTTTGGGATGAATACAAAGGGGGTGATACCAACGATGTTACCGCGTAATACTCGCTATTTTTATTTCTTCATAGCCCCATGGCTTATTGGTGCGCTCGTATTCATGCTATACCCGATTGTCTCTTCGTTTTATTTTAGTTTTACGGAGTATGACATCATTCATCCACCTAGATGGATCGGATTGCAGAATTACACCAAGATGTTCCACGACGAGCTTTTCTGGCGAGGCGTGAAGGCAACGCTCATCTTTACCGTATTCAGTGTTCCTCTGCAGCTTGTATTGTCCTTGCTGTTCGCTGTTCTGGTCAATCAGAAAATTCCATTCAGGCGATTATTTCGAACAGCGCTCTATTTCCCAAGCATGATATCCGGCGTAGCGCTTTCGCTCTTATGGTTGTGGGTATTCAACTCGCAAACGGGCATGATGAATTACATGCTGGGTCTGATTGGCATCCAAGGACCAAGCTGGCTGGAGAGCGAACACTGGGCGCTCGCCGCAATGGTCATTATGACGATGTGGGGAGCAGGTGCAGGAATGATCATTTTCCTTGCTGCGCTGCAAGGGGTGCCGACCTATCTGTACGAGGCTGCCAGGCTGGAAGGCGCAAGCCGCTTGCAGGTGCTGCGCAGTATTACGCTGCCGGCCATTTCACCGGTCATTTTATTTCAGCTCATTATGGGGCTCAATGATTCGTTTCAAGTGTTTACGCAAGCGTTCGTCATGACCAAAGGCGGTCCACATTATGCTACACAGTTCTACGTTTATTATTTGTGGCAAAATGGTTTTAAATTTTTCAAGATGGGGTACGCATCGGCGTTAGCCTGGGTGTTATTAATTCTAGTCATGGTGATGACTTATCTCGTCATGAAGATATCGAAGCGATATGTGCATTATGAAGGGGGGGATGGTGCATGAGTCGCAGTTCTATACATCCGGATAAAAAGAGAACGCTTACAAATACATGCTCACAACTAATTGTGCTGCTTATTTTAATCGTACTTGCGGTCATTATGGTGTTTCCTTCTATTAATATGTTCTCAACGGCCTTCAAGTCACAAGCCGAGGTATTGAAGTTTCCGCCCAAAATCATCCCTGAGCATATTGAATTCAGCAACGTAAAAAAGCTTTTCAATAATTATCAATACGGTAATTGGTATAAGAATAGCTTATTTATTAGCTTTATTACTGTCATCGGGACTGTACTCTCGTCCTCATTCGTTGCTTTCGGGTTTGCCCGCTATGAAGCCAAAGGAAAGCATGTTCTATTCGCTTTTCTGCTCAGTACAATGATGCTTCCCTATCCGGTGCTTATGATTCCTCAATTCATTCTTTTCAAGCAGATGAATTGGATGGATTCATTTCTGCCAATTACGATTCCCGCATTTTTTGGTTCTGCTTATATGATCTTTCTCATTCGTCAATTTTTCACATCGCTGTCCAATGAGCTTTTCGACGCTGCGAGAATCGATGGATGTTCGGAATTTCGCCAGTGGTGGAACATCGCCTTTCCGTTATCGGGGCCGGCTCTTTCGACGGTAGCGATCTTTTCATTCATCGGGAGTTGGAACGATTTGCTGGGTCAGGTGCTGTATTTAAGCTCGACAGAGAAATTCACGCTGACGATTGGCATGACGTCGATGTACTCCTCGGCCACTCGCCTGGTCCCGTGGAATCTGGTCATGGTCGCTGCCATCTTTGCGGTCATTCCGATTTTGCTCTTATTTACATTCGCACAAAGGTATTTCGTGCAAAGCATTGCAATGACCGGTGTAAAGTAAAAACAAGGAGGATCAAGCTATGAATAAAAGCAAGTTATCTGTAGGTTCTTTAGCCATCGTGCTTTCGGTAAGTTCTGTTTTAACCGCTTGCTCAGACACCAAGAATGCGGGCGACGAAGGCAGCAACAGCAAAATCCCTGTGACGATCACGCAGTTTGTCCCTGACGTTCCCGACAAAACTTTTGTCGAGAAGCTTGTCCCGGATTTTGAAGCAGCGCATCCGAATATAAAGGTGAAAATTATGAAGGCCCCTTATTCAGAATTCGATTCGAAACTGCAATCGCTTGTAGCTGCAGGGACAGCACCCGATGTAACTTCCCATTGGGGCGAGATGGGGTTCATTGAGTTCATGGACAAAGGCATGCTTCGCGATATGACGGATCTCGTAAAGGCAGATAATTTCAAAGCGGCTGACTATGGGATGACCGATGATGTGCTGAACATTTACAAAGTGGATGGCAAGAACTATGGGATACCTGTCTATAGCTACACCTCATTGATGCTTTACAACAAGGATATGTTCGATAAAGCGGGACTTCCTTACCCGCCGGCAGATTTTGAAGACAAATCATGGACCTTCGATAAGATGATGGAGGTTGCCAAGAAGCTGTCCAAACCAAGTGATGACCCGCAAAAAGCCGAATTTGGCATTGATTGGGGCTGGGCCGAGAAAGATATGAGGCTCATTTATTTCGGCGCAAAAGTGTATTCCGAGGATACATGGACCAATGGCGGACATCCGACAGCATCCTATTTCAACTCACCTGAAGCTGTGAAGGCGAATCAGCGCTTGCACGATATGATCTATATAGATAAAGCGATGCCATCGAAGGAGTTCACAAAGGCCGTCGCCGGACAAGGCGGAGATCCTTTTGCAACAGGCAAAGTCGGGATGTCGGTAGCAGGTGCATGGATTCTGTCCTCCGTGAAGGATTACAGTTTCAAGGTCGGTGTAGCTGCTGTACCTGCTGGCTTCAATGATAAAGCGCGTGATGTGCTTTATATCGATCCACTCGTTATCCTGAAAGATTCCAAGCATCCGAAGGAAGCCTATGAATGGATTAAATATCAATTGCAGAAAAACGTGCAAGAGAAAGCCATAGAGCTAAGTGGAGGCACGCCGCCTTCTAACCAGTTAGCCGCAGAAAAGTATTATAATCTGTACGCACCTGCGATTGATCCTAAGGATCTTAAGAAAGTGGTTGAAGGCGGGCTAAAGCATGGAACGGAATCTTACAATCATTTAATTTCAAACTACTCTCACATTTTGGATGTGGTGAATAATGAAATGGATCAGCTGGATAACGAAAAGGCGAACGCAGCAGCCATAAGTCCTACTTTGGAGAAAAAAGTGAATGCTCTGCTTGGCGAATTGAATGCAAAATATAAGAAGAATTAGGAATCTGCTATAATGAAACCGAATACGATTCTACTATCAAATTCGGGAGAGCATGTGGATGAAAAAAGTTAGCATTTTAGATGTTGTCGAAAAATCAGGCGTTTCACTGGTAACTGTTTCCAGAGTGTTGAACAACTCGACGACTGTTCGAGAGACCAACCGTCAGAAAGTGCTACAAGCCATGAAGGAGCTCGGCTATACGCCAAATTCTGCTGCCCGTTCACTCGCGCGTGGATCGACCGGTTTAATCGGGATCACGCTGCAATCGCTCGGGGATACTGTGTTTGATGGCATTATTCACGCTGTGAATGAAAGTTTGGAGGCAAAAGGATATTTTCTGGCCTTATCCATCGCTTCCCCAGCACAAATGGACAACAGTGCAGCCAATCATTTTCTGTTCCAAGAGGATCGAGTAGATGGTATCATCTTGCTGTCCACATTTGCGGAGAAGGAATATGTGCTGGAACTGAAAAGGAAGAAAATCCCCTTTGTCATTATTGACAACAACATTGAGGATTCGAAAGCTGTCACGATTAATGTGGATAACTTTTTGGGCGGATATGAAGCGACCAAACATTTATTGAGCTTAGGCCATACGGCCATTATGCATATTAGCGGGCCGGAGGTTTTTCTCAGTGCAAGGGAAAGAAAAAGAGGCTACGTGCAAGCGATGGCGGAGGCAGAATTAGCTCCAACCGTGATCTCGACAAATGAATTTAATATTCGTAGCGGCTTTGATTGCGTTAAGACATGTCTCCAACATGGACTTCGGCCTACGGCTGTGTTTGCCGGAGAAGACGGACTTGCGCTTGGCGCTATGGATGCTTTCCGCGATGAAGGCTATCGCATTCCGCAAGATGTTTCGATTGTTGGCTTTGATGATCAGTATTTTGCCAAATCGATTCATCCGCGTTTAACGACGATCAGACAGCCTATGGAGAAATTGGGTCAAGAAGCTGTTCGGATTTTGCTCGACATGATAGATGGGTCTTCCAAACGGATTAAATCGGTTTGTTTGAAGCCAGAACTCATTGTGAGGGAGTCGACAGCCGTATACAAAGACAATAAGTAGATAAAAAGGACGGAGCCGAACGAATTTGAAAGCTTATTTAGGTGTGGACGCCGGCGGTACGAAGACGAATGCGATGATTACCGATGAAGAAGGCAGACTGCTTGCCATTGGTAAAGCCGGTCCAGGCAATCACCAAATTCATGTTGAACTGGCCAAAAATAATATTTACAGCGCTGTTCACGAGGCGTTAAACAGCGCAGCACTCCAGGTTAAAGATATTGCTGTTGCTTGGTTCGGCTTAGCCGGAGCAGATCGGGAGGCGGATTACCGAATTTTGCGCCCCATCATTTCAGAACTTGGATTCGCACAATACGAAATCGTATGCGATACCATTATTGCGCTGCGGGCAGGATCAACAAGGTCGTATGGGGTCGTTTCCATATGCGGAACAGGAACGAACTGCGCGGGTGTGAATCCTCGTGGTGACATCTTTCAGTGCGGCGGCTTTGGCTATGCCTACGGTGACTTTGGCGGAGGCAGCGAGCTGGCGGTCGAAGCATTTCGATCCGTCATACGTGCGTGGGAAGGTCGTACAGCACCAACGCTGCTGACGGATCTTGTACTCGAAAAGCTGCGATATGATTCGGTAGAGCAATTATTTCATCATTCTTTGGATACCCATCTGCGGATACCTGCCGATTTAACCCCGTTAGTGTTCAAAGCAGCTTCGAGCGGAGATATGATTTCCCGACAGATTCTAAAGAAGCAAGGGGAAGAGCTGGGGATATCTGCGAAGGCCGTTATTCAAAAGCTCGGGATGCAGAACGAAGTCTTTGATCTCGTGTTAGCCGGAAGCGTGCTAGCGAAAGGTGTGAGCGACTTCATACATCCATACATTGCGGAGCAGGTTGCCCAAGTCGCAGAGGGCTGTCAATTAAGGATACTGGGCGTAGAACCCGTCATCGGCGCAGTTTTTCAAGCGATGGAAAAGGATGGCATTCATCTTACCGATGCCATTTATGCGAATATCACGCAAGTATCTCATGTATAAGGAGTTGTCTCGATTGAAGAAGCAAGTCAAAGTAGTTGTCATCGGCGGCGGATCTTCCTACACACCGGAACTCATTGAAGGATTTATTTTACATTATGACGAATTGCCTGTATCGGAAATATGGCTCGTTGATATTGAATCAGGCAAGCATAAACTTGATATTGTTGGGAAGCTAGCGGTGCGAATGGTCGAGAAATCAGGTCTTCCGATTCAGGTGCATATGACAATTGACCGTAGATTGGCTCTAAAGGACGCAGATTTCGTATCCACGCAAATGCGGGTTGGCATGCTGCAAGCTCGGATTTGGGATGAGACGATTCCGCTGAAGTACGGCGTGATTGGTCAGGAAACGACCGGACCTGGCGGGATGATGAAAGCTTTTCGTACGATTCCTGTGCTGCTCGATATTTGCAAAGATATGGAGGAACTATGTCCGGATGCTTGGATGCTGAACTTCACGAACCCAGCGGGAATGGTCACCGAAGCGATCTATACCCATTCGTCTGTGAAAGCCATTGGCATATGCAATTCGCCTATTTCGGTATACAAGTGGTTGTCGAAGCTGTATAACGTGGAGCCTGAACGTATCTACGCGGAGTTTGCCGGGCTTAATCATCTGCATTGGGTGACGGACATCCGAGTTGACGGCGAATCCAAGCTGGCGGAGCTGCTTCAGGGAAGTGAAAGTTATTCGGCCCAAAATGTACCGCAATACAGCTGGAACGCAGCGTTTATGTGGACACTCGGAGCAATCCCGTCGTATTATTTGAAATATTTCTATTTAAATAAAGAAATGCTGGAAGATCAACTAGCGTCTTCCGCGAAAGAAGGTACACGAGCTGAGGTTGTAAAGCGGCTTGAAGATGAGTTGTTTGAGCTGTATCAAGATCCGAATTTAAATCATAAACCGGCTCAACTGGAGCAGCGCGGTGGTGCGTACTACTCGGAAGCCGCCGTTAAATTGATGAAATCGATCTACAACGATACGAGAGATGTTCAAACGCTGAATGTTCGCAATGGATCGAATCTTGATTTTTTGCCGGAAAATGCGTGTATTGAAGTCAACTGCATCGTTACGAAGCAAGGGCCTATTCCGCTCCAAGTGACGACGGTTCCTGATACGATTAAAGGACTTATTGCTTCAGTCAAAACGTATGAGCAGTTGGCAATCGAAGCAGCAGTACAAGGTGACCTCGGGTTAGCGCTTCAAGCAATGGCCCATCATCCACTTGTTCCATCGATTAATATAGCAGAGAAGCTGCTATTGGAGATGTTGGAACAGAATAAAGATTTGCTTCCTCAGTTTTACACTAAAGTATAAACGTTTATATATAGAGGGGGGTGATGCCTTCGCAAGCTTATAGCTGGATATGGGTTAAATGAAACATGTACGAATCTTCTTAATGGGGGTGACAATGCTCTAAATTTTCGTGATAGGCAAATGAAGACAGTCATTTCAGATTGATTTTCAAAATGATTCATAAACAATAAGGAGGTTTTCTCATGATATTCAAAAAATCCATGAAATTGCTTATGACTGGTGCCATGCTTTCTGCTGTGCTTTTTTCCAGTGTTTCCACGGTTAGTGCCAGTTCACCCGTGATCTTAGGCTATTATACACCAGATCAAGCTTCGGATAATTCCCTAGCCACGAACTATAGTTACCTTACACATATGTCTACGGATACCTTTAACTTTAACAGTCAAGGTAATATTGTAGGCACAACGCCTACTAGTGCCATTTCTTTGGCTAAGTCTAAGAACATTACCACTTACGCTTGTATATCCAACTTTGGTACAACTGATTTTGATCCTGTTTTAGCTCATACGATTCTAACAAATACGACGGTTAAGAATAAGGCCATTTCAAATTTAGTTGCACTGGTCAAAAATAACGGATATAAAGGTGTTAATTTTGATTTTGAGAGTGTTCCTAAAACAGATCGTACGGCTTTAAGTAATTTTGTTCGTGATTTGGCTAACTCCTTGCGTCCATCAGGGTACCAAACGTTAATCTCCGTACCGGCAAAAACGGTAGACGATCCGAATGATGATTGGGCGGGAGCCTTCGATTACGCGTCTCTTGGTCAAAATGTCGATTACGTGCAAGTCATGACCTATGATCAAAATGGTCCTTGGTCTTCGCCGGGTCCTGTGGCAGGGAAAGATTGGATGGAACAATCCTTACAATTCGCTGTTTCCACAGTTCCTTCAGCTAAAGTGCTTATGGGACTTCCCGCTTATGGCTACGATTGGAATTTGACAACGAATAACCCGAATGACGGCAAACAAGTCGCATGGAAAGATATCTCTTCCCTTATTTCTAAGACAAAAGCTTCACCTAAATGGGATGCGGCTACATCTTCTCCTTATTTCACCTACCAAGCAAGCGATAAATCAAACCATGTCGTTTGGTACGAAAATGCGCAAAGTATTACGGAAAAGTCCGGTTTTTACGGAAAGTATCACTTAGGCGGAATATCTATGTGGGCGATGGGCTTGGAAGATACAAGTTTCTGGCAAGCGCTGATTACAAACACACCAACACCGGATGGGGCAGCTATTCCAGGGAAGATAGAAGCTGAAAATTACAGTGCCATGTTTGGCGTCGTGAATGAGACAACGACCGATACAGGCGGTGGTTTGAATGTCGGCTATATCGATGCCGGCGACTGGATGAATTACAAAGTCAACGTCCAAACAGCAGGCAGCTATAAGGTAGAATTCAGAGTAGCCAGCCCAGTTACGGGTGGGCAATTCCAAATCAAAAATGATTCGGGTACGGTTATGGCTTCGCTCACCATCCCTAATACGGGCGGATATCAAACATGGCAAACAGTGAATACCAACATCACTCTGCCAGTGGGCAGCCAAACGCTAAGAGTGTATCTTGTAAATGGTGAGCCTAACCTGAACTGGCTGAATTTTATTAAACTATAAGATAAAATACTTCTGGTTTTCCAGAGAATGAAGTGTATAAAGATTGCTTCTTACTGACCTTGTTGGTCAGTTGAGGAGCGATCTTTTTTATCAAAAACGACTTAACTCATCTTTCTCATGATCAGCTCGACGGGACCTCTGTTCATCGATTTTCTCCACACATACGAAAAGATAATGGCGATAATGAAGTAGCCGCACCCATAGGCGATTGCAAAAGAAAGCTTCCCGTTTTCCAAATGGCCTACAGCTTCAAGAAACCCCAAACCGATCACAACGTGCCCGATATAATGGGTTAACGAAAGCTGTCCGGTATTAATAAACGCTTGTGTCACAAGGGAATTCCTGAATCTATCGACTACATAAAGGCTGATCGCAATGATGGCGAGTGCCGAGCATGTTGCGGATAATACATAGAGCATCGTTGGCGGCATTGGTTTTGTTGTAAATAAATAATTGGCAGCTTCTATATCAAGTATAGGAGAGGTCCATTTGACCAGAGAATAGGAAATCATCTCCAAAAGAACAGTGCCTGACAATGAATAGAGCAGTAGCTTTGGTGAGTTTTCCCTAACCAACCAACGTTTTCTACCGATCCACATACCAATCAGGAAAAAGCACACCCAAGGAAAAATAGGATGGAAGCCGTTTAACATCAGATTGCGGCCAAACCCTGCAAGCGTCCAAAAACCGGAATATATGTGAAAATTCACGTCCCAACCTTTACTGTAATCGAAAATAACTAAAAATAATTGCGAAGCTATTAGGATAACTACGAACAGACTGAGCATTTTTTTGTCAGATACAGTGATCATGACCGAAGCTATAAGCATAAACACCGCATAATAATGCAGAATGTCAGCATTCCAACCGATAAGCAGCAGAAATATGCCGACGACAAAAAGGAAAGCAGCTCTCCGGCACAAGCTGTACCGAATTTGACGAATGAGTTCCTTGTTCATCGAATTTCTTGCTTTGGCGTTCATTAGTGAAACACCAATGCCTGCAAGAATGACAAAAAGTGCCGATGCTCTTCCCTCAAACAGACCCGCGATGGCAACCAACCAGGTTGCTCCGCCGTTCTCCGCTTGCATCGCAAGCTTATAGTTCACGATAATCATTCCGAAGATCGCCCATGCTCTCGCAAAATCAAGCCCTGTTATTCGCTGTGTCGATTCGTTCATTTCGTTTCCTCTCCCTTTATATTGGATAGGACAGCTTGAGTCCAAATCTCCGCATAACGATACTCAAACCCGTAGCTCATGAAATTGTCCATGCTGTCTAGGATCATGTTCAGCATTTGCGCTTTAATCAGCGTATCTTTGGCATTGATGGCCCCAAGCGAAGCCCCGTGCTGCAGCAGCTCGTCAAACCCTGATGTAAATCCTCCCAAAACTTCGAGCAATTTTTGAGCATATTTGGGATCTCTGTAGCCGAGTGCTTGATATTGATTCATGATGCGCGAATAATTAGCGTCTTCTTTCTGCTTGTTAATTAGGCTCAGTCCATCAGAAATCAGCTTCTCAACAAAATTATCCATCGTGTAGTCCTGAATATTAAAAAAGTTGGCAAACCCGATACTTTTGCATATCTCGTCAAACAGCACATCGATTATGGCTTCTTTCGACAAGAAATGATAATACAAGGCCGGTTTGGAAATTTTCAATTCTTTGGCAATCATGGTCATACTTGTTTTTTCAAAGCCGTGCTCAGCGAATAAACGGTACCCTATCTCCAAAATATCAGCGTACGTCGAATTTATCTTCATGATGAAACATCCTCCAGTCATTATTTTACTTAACGTACGGTAAGTAAAATATACATGAGAGTACGATTATTTGCAATTGAATAGTTTTTGAAATCGCTCATGGTTATTCCCGAAAATCCGTGATACCATAGTTGAAATAAAATCATACGAGGTTCATCCATCAAAGAAATGCACATGATAACCAATAATTGTTTAAATGAGTAAAGTGGGGACTACGTAATGGCATGGGGAAAGAAAGTATTCAAACATTGGAATTCGATTCACAATCAAATCTTATTCTTTATTCTTTTGTTTCTGATTATCCCTTTGGTCATTAGTACATTATCGATTGATAAGCCATTAGAGGGAGTCATTGAAAAGAAAATCGGTAGTGCAACCGAAGTCGCTTTGTCGCAAGTGGACTTCAATATGGAGTTGTTTTTACAAGATATGTTGAAATCTACTGTCGACATTTCTACCAATCCCAAAATCGTTGCTATGTTGAAGCAGCCGGATTCGGTATCCTATTACGACAAGCTGCGACTGATGGATTCCGTAACGAATAGGCTGACAACCCCTTATTTTGCAGAAAGTTATGTGACTTTGCTTGATATGCATGGAAACTAGCTAAGCAACAAAGTTGTTCAGCAAGATTTGTACAATGCCTATATTCAATCAGATTGGTATAAGGAAATGCTGAAAGAGCCATTTGGGACTAGGTGGATGGCGAATAGCAGCAAGAATTATCTTCAAAAACATCGTTACAGGCGACGAAAAGGAGAAACGGCAGCCAAATAGCAGCTGTAAGCCCGAAAAACCGTGTTCCAGTGGTAGTGGGCATAGTAAGGTGACGGATAAACAAGCATCTGTACACGACCTAGATGAACAAATGGGTTTGACATTCACATTTGATTGATTCATAATATGAGCATATACTCATATTTGCATATTAGAGGTGAACATATTGGAACATAATAATGAAGATGATTACCAAGGTCAGCCTTGCGAACAACTGGATGATGAAACTTTATTTATGGTGTCGCAAACATTTAAGGCACTATCTGATGCAACGCGAATACGTATCCTGCATTTACTATCACAGCGGGAATACTCGGTTAATGATATTGCGGAAGAACTATCTCTTCTCCAAACGACCGTTTCCCATCAGTTAAGGTTTCTGAAAAACTTGAGATTGGTTAAGTTCAGACGCGCGGGTACAACACTATATTATTCCACTGACGATCAGCACGTGATGGATTTACTTAAACAGGCAATTATTCATGCTTGCCATGATTAACAGGTGGAGGTGGAGTGATGAAAGAATATCAGGTTAAAGGTTTAACATGTGCGCATTGTACCCAAGAACTTCAAGATGAAATACAGAAATTAGAGCATGGTTCAGATGCAATTTTAAGTTATAACACGGGCAAATTAAGAGTGAACCCAAATGTTTCTATGAGCGATGTAAGCAGTGTATTGAAAAGTGAGGGCGCATATATTGATGCACACGCAGCACATGCAGCACACGAACATCATCATCATGACCACGATGAAGAGGGGCACGCTCATTCACACGATCATTCAGGAAATTCCAACACCAAGCTCCTCCTTATTCTAGCAGCTGTTTTGTTTGGAATAACTATTCTGTTGGACGGGAAAGTACCAACCAGCGCAGCTATTATCATGTACCTCATTTCTATGGCAATCAGCGGCTATCCAACCTTTTTAAAAGGTATAAAAAATCTGTTTCGCTTTAAATTCAACATCGATACGCTTATGACGATCGCATTAATTGGTGCGATTGGAATAGGTGAGTGGAAAGAAGCGACACTGGTTGCTTTGCTATTTGGTTTAAACGAGCTGTTGGAAGGCCTTGGAATGGAAAAAGCGCGTAAATCTATGGAAACACTGCTTCAAGTTGCGCCTAAAGAAGCTACGGTCATTTCGGATGGTGTTGAGACGGTAGTTCCTATAGCATCTCTGAACATTGGTGATATTGTACTCGTACGTTCGGGCGAAAAAATCCCATCAGATGGTATTGTCACGGAAGGGAAAAGCTCGGTCAACGAGGCTGCAATTACCGGCGAATCGCTTCCCGTTGAAAAAAGCGTCAACGAACCTGTATTTGGCGGGAGTATAAATAACGAAGGCGTCTTGAGAATAAAAATTGAAAAAGCGTATCAAGATTCTTCGCTAGCCAAAATATTGCACCTTGTAGAAGAAGCGCAGGAGACCAAAACACCGACTGAACTTTTTATTAATCGCTTTTCAAAATACTACACACCAGCCATTATTGTAGTGAGTATCCTTGTATTTTTACTACCCCCACTTTTCTTTGGCGGGGAATGGAGTAAATGGTTATACCAAGGGCTAGCCGTATTAATTGTTGGGTGTCCATGTTCACTGATTTTATCTTCCCCAATCGCTATTGTTTCCGGTATCACCCGTAATGCAAGGAACGGCATTTTGGTGAAGGGCGGCGTTTTCTTAGAACAGCTTGGCAAAATTGATACACTTGCTTTTGATAAAACAGGAACGCTCACAAAGGGTGAGCCCCATGTTGAAGTCGTCAAGAGTTATGACGAGAAGACTTTTTTGGAAGTCGCATATGCGGTTGAAAAGTCATCATCTCATCCTTTGGCTAAAGCGGTCATGAAATTTCTTCAAGAGAAGGAAATTGTCGCGGGGGATCCCGATGATATTGAGACAGTGTCTGGGCGCGGTATCCAAGCGAAAGTGAACGGGCAGCTATATTATCTGGGTAATGAGAAAAGCATGGAACACGTGCAAATACCAGATGAGATCCGACAAGATATCAATACTCTGAAAGAAGCAGGATTGACGTTAGTGTTGATTGCTAATCAAACGGACATTTTAGGCATGTTCGGTATAGCGGATGAAATCCGCGATGAAAGTAGAGCCGTTATTCAATCACTGCACGAAATCGGCATTAAGCATACGGTAATGCTCACAGGTGACCATCAAAAAACGGCGGAAAAAGTTGCAAAAGCTGTTGGCGTTACGGAATATTTCGGCAATCTGCTGCCTGAAGATAAAGTAGCGAAAGTGAAGGAGCTTGTGTCCAAAGGTAAGGTAGCCATGATTGGTGATGGTATCAATGACGCTCCTGCCCTTGCTTCTGCCGATCTTGGTATTGCAATGGGGAAAGGGACCGACAGTGCCATTGAAACCGCTGATATTGTTTTGATGCAAGATCACTTAGGGAAATTGCCTGAAGCGATTTTGATTGCCAAAAAAGTCAACAGGGTTATCAAGTTTAACATTACATTTTCTCTCGCTTTAAAACTTGCCGCCTTACTGCTGACGATTCCTGGCTGGCTAACACTTTGGATCGCAATCCTCTCGGATATGGGAGCCACCATTTTTGTAACCCTTGTTAGTTTAACAGTACTGATTCAGAAAAAACAATAACGATGGAAAAGGGACCCTGCAGCTTATGTGCAGGGTCCCTTCTTGTCCTTCTTCAAAAAAATCGGTTGGTTGGCTGGTAGAATTTCCAGGTTGACCTCAAATACCCTATGGGGTATATTAGGTACATCTTCTTGAATACCCCTATGGGTATATCGAGAGTGGAATAACTACTGGAGGGGAAACAAGATGACAATTCAAGTCAATCACATGTTGGATGCAAAAGGTCTCGCTTGTCCGATGCCCATTGTGAAAACAAAGAAAGCCATGCAGGAGCTTCTGCCTGGGCATGTATTGGAAGTGCAAGCTACAGATAAAGGATCCATTGCGGATATTCAAAGCTGGTCAGCAAAAACAGGTCATGCCTATTTAGGAAATAAGATTCAGGGAGACATTATTCATCACTATCTTCAAAAATCGAATGCCTCTGACGTTAAGCCTGAAGCTATGTACCCCACAACCTTAAGCAACGATGAATTACAACTCAAACTAGAACAATCGAATGAAGATAGCCTAGTTATTGATGTCAGGGAACCAGCAGAATATGCATTTGGTCACATCCCGGGTGCACGTTCCATTCCTTTAGGCGTTTTGGAAGAAAGGTTGCCTTCATTGGACCCCACCAAAACCATTTATGTGATTTGTCGTACGGGTACTCGAAGCGATATGGCTGCTCAAAGGCTATCGAATAAAGGATTTACCAAGGTGACGAATATTATTCCGGGAATGTCCGAGTGGACAGGTTCTCTAACCAATGAGGAGTGATTGTCATGATAAAAGCACATCCAATGAGCGCCGAGGAATTAATGCCATACCTGCTAGGAAATAAAGAACTCTTCCTTTTGGATGTTCGAAATGAAGAGGATTATAAAAGCTGGAAAATCGAAGGTAAAAACATCGAAAGCCTGAACATCCCTTATTTTGATTTACTGGATGGAGTGGACGACATTCTTCCCCAAATTCCAAGTGACAAGCCGATTCTTGTCGTCTGCGCAAAAGAGGGGTCCTCTATTTTTGTAGCGGAGCAGTTAGTTGAACATAAAAGAAATGAGATCTACTACCTTGCTGGAGGGATGAAAGCTTGGAGTGAACATTTGGAACTAGTCAAAGTGGGAGATCTTGATCATGGTGCAGCGATCTACCAGTTTGTTAGAGTCGGAAAAGGCTGCTTGTCCTATATGGTCGTTTCCAACAAAGAAGCTTTGATCGTCGATTCGGCTCGAATGATTTCCCCGTATGAAGAGTTTGCAGATCAGAACGGTGTAACCATTAAACACCTTGTTGACACGCATTTGCATGCTGACCATATTTCCGGTGGCAGGAGGCTAGCTCATAAAGTGAACGCTACCTATTGGCTGCCTCCTAAAGATGCTGAGGAAGCGACATTTGTTTATAGTGCGTTGGATGAAGGGACAGTGATAAATATAGGGAAGATGACTGTGAAAGTATCTCCTTTGTATTCTCCAGGACATACGATTGGCAGTACATCGTTGATTGTTGGCGACAAATACCTGTTGAGCGGTGATATCCTTTTCACAGAATCCATTGGTCGACCTGATCTAGCTGGAAAAGCAGAGGACTGGGTAAACGATTTAAGAACAACCCTTTATTCCAAGTATAAAGAACTGGATCAAGATTTAGTTGTTCTTCCTGCTCATTTTGGCAGCCTTACAGAATTAAACCCAGATGGGTCCGTATCAGCTCGCTTGGGAGACTTATTTCTATCTAATGCTGGGCTTAATGTGGGAAATGAACATGATTTTAGGCAGATGGTAACCGAAAACTTGCCGCCCCAACCACATGCTTATCAAGAAATCAGACAAACTAATTTAGGTAACCTGAATCCAGCGGAAGATGAACAACAGGATATGGAAATAGGTCCTAATCGCTGCGCTGTTCACGGTTAAAACACGATACGTGGACAAAATCTTCATTCATCATCAGCTTCTTGAAGGAAATATCCTGTCCAACAGGAGGTTAACCATGTGGACACATCCTATCTATTCATCTTATTTGCTATTGGGTTTGTAGGAGCTTTTATTTCTGGTATGGTAGGGATTGGTGGAGCTATCATTAGTTATCCTCTGCTGATTTATATCCCTATTGCCTTTGGATTTGCAGGCTTCACGCCACAGGAAGTGTCGAGCATAACGGCTTTTCAGGTCTTTTTCGCCAGCTTATCGAGCCTTCTAGTTTTTAAGAAGAGTGGCTATATGTATAAACCCCTTGTGTTGTATATGGGCTCTGCCATTATTGTCGGCAGTTTTATCGGCGGGTATGGGGCCAAGTTTATTCCTGATTCAGCCATCAACATGATATATGGTATGTTAGCTTTACTAGCTGCAGGAATGATGTTTTTACCCAAAAAGAATAAGGACAACGTAGATTTGAACAGCATAACGTTCAACAAGGCTCTAGGTGCAGCTATTGCAGGCTCAATTGGTATTGTATCAGGCATTGTTGGAGCAGCGGGGGCATTTATTACTGTTCCTGTCATGTTGGTTATTTTTAATATTCCGACGCGAGTAGCGATTGCTTCATCATTAGCCATTACGTTTATTTCTTCCATTGGCACCACGTCAGGCAAGCTTATAGGTGGACATGTGTATTTTATTCCTACGCTTATTATTGTTATTGCAAGCACAATCGCTTCGCCGCTTGGAGCAGCCTTAAGTCAAAAGCTTAACACAAAGGTGTTACAGTGGATTTTATCGGTACTGATTGTCGTTACAGCAATTAAAATTACGTTTACTATTTTTTTATAGATTTTATATACTCATACATGTATAAGTATAGGAGGCCGATATGTCAGAAATTCAGAAATCAACGATTGTTTTGTTTAGCGGTGAAATGGATAAAGCGATCGCGGCATTCATTATTGCGAATGGAGCTGCGGCTTATGAGCATGAAGTAACCATTTTCTTTACATTTTGGGGACTTAATGCACTTCGTAAGGATGAAGCGGTCATGACCAAGAAAGGCTTCTTAGAAAGGATTTTCGGGAAAATGATGCCGCGTGGCGTGAATAAAATGGGTCTTTCCAAAATGAATTTTGGAGGAATGGGCCCCAAAATGATCAAACATGTGATGAAAAAGCATAATGTGTTGACGCTTCCCCAGCTTATATCTTTGGCACAAGAACAAGGCGTTAAGCTTGTCGCATGTACCATGACGATGGATCTACTTGGACTGCAAAAAGAAGAACTGTTGGATGGCATTACGTACGGAGGTGTTGGGGCTTACCTGGGTGACGCATCCGATGCTAAAGTAAACTTATTCATTTAACGTCATGTAAAGTCTTGCCATTCTGTTGTGAAACCCTAGAGAATCGGTCATAATAATACCTATACGGGCTAAGGTAATGGGAGGCTGGATGAACATGATGAGTTATGATGATGATTTGAAAAAACGTTTACGAAGAATGGAAGGTCAAGTTCGTGGCGTGTTAAATATGATGGAAGAAGAAAAACATTGTAAAGATGTGGTCGCTCAAATATCCGCTATCCGAAGCGCAGCGGACAAGGCCATAGCTTACATTGTTGCGAAAAATTTAGAGCAATGTATACGTGAAGAGAAAGAAGCTGGCGGAGATACAAGCAAAATTGTTGCAGAAGCCGTTCAATTGTTAATCAAGAGCAGTTAACTTTGACAAAAAATCGCTAGCCATACAAGCTTAACCATAGATAAGACATGAACCCAAACTGTTGAAGTTTGGGTTTTATGTTTTGATCAACGGCAACAATCCATACCCAAGAACGTCATCGTAGTTGCTTTAATATTGAACATATAGTACATGCTTGTGCTTATAATAGGCATTCTACCTAGAAAGAAAGCGTGCTATCCTGAGTATATAAGAAGAGTTATTCTTCTGATGTATGTCATAGCGTTAGATTGAGGGAGGAAGAACCTGTTATGAGCATGAACAAGATGAAAATTGGTGTAATTGGAGCAGGTTCTATTTCTGATCTGCATTTCCAGTCTTATAGTAAGCAAGATAACGCGGATCTATTTGCTGTGTGCGACATGAATCAACAAAGAGCTGAAAAGAAAGCACATCAGTATGCGATTAAGCACGTCTACACGGACTATCGTGAGCTTTTGGCAAATCCTGATCTGGATGCGGTTAGTATTTGTACCTGGAATGATTCACACGCAGAAATCAGTATCGCCGCGCTGCGTGCAGGCAAGCATGTACTTGTTGAGAAACCACTTTGCAAAACCGTGGAAGAAGCGAATCGGATTGCAGACGCCGTTCGTGAAACGGGCAACATCTTACAAGTTGGATTTGTACGACGTTATGATACGAACGCTCAACTCGTTAAGCGGTTCATTGAGAATGGAGATCTGGGCGAATTGTATTATGCTAAGGCTTCTTGCATTCGGAGATTAGGCAATCCCGGCGGTTGGTTCGCCGACACCGAGCGTTCGGGTGGTGGGCCGTTAATCGACATTGGCGTACATGTCATTGATTTGTGTTGGTATCTCATGGGTAGACCGAAACCTGTTTCTGTCAGCGGTCATACGTATAACAAATTGGGAAATCGTTCGAATGTGCGCAATCTCTCCTTTTATCAAGCGGCAGATTATGATGCGAGCTTGAATTCCGTAGAAGATATGGCCAATGCCTTAATCCGATTTGAAAATGGGGCTTCACTCTTCGTGGATGTCAGCTTTACGCTGCATGCGAAGCAGGATGAGACGAGTGTAAAGCTATATGGAGATAAGGGCGGCTTCGAGCTGGAGCCTGAACTGGTATTCGTGACAGAAATGAATGATACCATTCTGAATGTATCTCCTCAGACCGATTCCAAATCTCTGAACGTTGCAGAGGCATTCAACAATGAGATTAAACATTTCCTAGCCTGCTGTCAAACGGGAAATTCGCCTATCAGTCCTGTTGAGGACGGCATTACGATGATGAAAATATTGTGCGGAATTTATGAATCAGCGAGCAAAGGGAAGGAAATCAACTTGTAGCTCTGTGTCATGCAGATAGGGAGGTAAAAGAATGAAATTGGGTGTTAGTACTTATAGTTTATACAAAGCGCTCCAATCCGGCGAAATGGATATTGAAGGTGTCATTGACTGGATTGCGGATCAGGGTGGCGAGCATGTTGAAATCGTGCCTCTAGGATTTGAATTGGCTGGTAATCATGAGTTGGCCGATAGCTTGAGACGAAAAGCCGAATCGCGGGAACTGGAAATATCCAATTATGCCATCGGCGCTAATTTTCTCACGGATTCGGAAGAAAGCTTTGAACGAGAAGTTGAACGTGTAAAACGGGAAGTCGATCTAGCGGCTGTTCTTGGTGTGAAGAAGATGCGTCATGATGTAGCAAAGAGTGAGGATATCTCGATTCGCAATTTCCACAATCAATTGGAACGAATGACAAGAGCATGCCAAGAAATTGCTGATTATGCATTGCAATACGGCATTACAACCAGCGTTGAGAATCACGGCTTCTTCGTTCAGCATAGCGACCGCGTGCAAGCTTTGATTCATGCTGTTGATCGTCCCAATTTCCGCACGACCATGGATCTCGGCAATTTTTTATGTGTGGATGAGGACCCGGCTGCAGCGGTGAGAAACAATCTATCTTATGCATCCATGGTGCATGTTAAGGATTTCTATCGCCGTCCTTCCTATTTAAATCCAGGAGAAGGTTGGTTCCAAACGCCAAGCGGTACCTATTTGCGTGGTGCGATTGTGGGCCATGGCGATATTGACTTAAGAGACATATTGCGTATCATCAAAGGATCTGGTTACGACGGATACATATCCCTAGAGTTTGAAGGCTTGGAAGAATGCAAAACGGGCACACGAATCGGATTGCAAAATATTCGCAGGCTATGGGATGATATTTCGTAAGTTAGTACTCTTTAGATATTTTCCGTATGAAAGGTGTGTTTGTTAGCTATGAAGAACCCTATCGGTATTATGGTGGACAGCTTACGTCTTGGCTTATCAGACGGCTTGAAGAAAGCAAAGGATCTGGGCGCGGATGGCGTACAAATATACGCAGTTTCCGGTGAGATGGACCCGGCGAACTTATCTCCAGGCGCGCGAAAAGAGCTGAAATCTTACATCGAGTCGCTTGGATTACATATCTCTGCGCTATGCGGTGATTTAGGAGGCCACGGTTTTCAAGATGCATCTGCGAATGCGGCGAAAATTGAGAAATCCAAGCGTATTCTCGACCTTGCTGTTGAACTCGGCACCAAGGTAGTTACGACGCATATCGGCGTTGTACCGGATCAAACAGACGAACGGATCTATGATACCATGCAGCATGCCTGTGAGGAACTTGGCGTGTATGCAAGCGGCTTAGGTGCCTTTTTTGCGGTCGAGACAGGGCCGGAAACAGCGGCACATTTGAAAGGTTTTCTGGATTCTTTATCCACGAACGGCGTGTCCGTAAATTTTGATCCTGCGAATATGGTGATGGTAACCGGAGATGACCCTGTGCAAGGCGTTGTAACGCTGAAGGATTATATTGTCCATACGCATGTGAAGGATGGCATTCGCTTGCGTCAGGCTGACCCTCGTGCTATTTATGGATCATTGGGGTATCAACCTATGACTCATGAACAAATCGCAGAGGATGCTTCTGCCGGTTCCTTCTATCGGGAGCTTGCTTTAGGTGAGGGGCATGTTGATTTTGCCCGCTATTTCCAAGCACTTCAGGATATCGGATATCAAGGTTATTTGACCATTGAGCGCGAAGTAGGGGATCGACCAGAGGAAGATATAGCGAATGCGATTGCGTTTATTCGTAAATTTCGGTAGCAGAAGGATTTACAATTGCGGAAGGGACTGTCCTAGAGGGGAAACTTGAGTGAGATAATCCCATAATAAGTAAAGAAGAATCTTCAAAACCACTAAAAAGTGGAGCTGAGGGTTCTTTTTTACCATTCCAAATTACCAACAGTGGGAAACCATATCGACCGAAGGAATTCGTAAGTACCATGGCCTAGCCCTTTGTTAAGCAATTCCCGCCTTCTGTGATTCCTCTCTTTATCTATATTTGTCTGTAACCATTCCTCATATTTTTGCTCGAATCGGGACAATAGGATCCACACGCCTCTCTGAAAAAATATAAAGCCGCCTTCATACAACAAACCCATCAGGTCTGGTGTATGAGAGCGGCGTGTACTTCACAACCTATTTTTGTCAGTATAACGCAAGGTGGTCATTTCATCAATCATGCATCTAAAATGGTCTCTTTGATAAGCTTTCCCACATCTAGATAGTTCATTGGAGCTGCATATGGTTTTGTGCCCCAAATATTACGTCAAAAGTGGAGCTAACTTTCCGAAAAAGACTTTTTGGACAGCCCCCAAGTATGCAATGATTTTATATAGAATGCCAGATTCCAACCTACAATACCCCTTACTGCTCTGCAGAATGAAGACCATTATTTATCTTCGGTAGGCTCGCTAACTAATTCCATATTTATAAACTTATCAGGCTCAACCACGGCCGGTTGTGCGTACAATTCATTCGATTTCGGCTGCGTGTGTTTATTGGTGAATCCTTTTATAAGCGCCTCTAAGTCAATTCCCGATACACTTTTCAGCATATCCGGAGCGGTAGCCATCAATTCTGTCACATATTTACTGACCTTTGTTGCTCCACCACCACTACCTCCGGCATCGACAATCGTCAGTTTATCGATATGAGACATTGGCTCAGCAATTTTTGCAGCTAATTCCGGCAGCATCTTGACGATAATATCCAGAATCGCCGCTTCGCCAAATTTGGCATAGGCTTCAGCAAGCTTCGCCTTGGCCTCAGCCTCAGCAAAACCTTGAAGGCGTATAACATCCGCATGCGCGGTACCTTTAGCCAGCTCAACGGAAGCCTCGGAGTTACCCTTGGCTAAGCCGGCATCTGCGATTGCGATACCTGAGATACGCACCTGCTCGGCATTCGCCTTGGCTTCTGCTTCAATCTGATACTGTCTAGCGTCAGCTTCCCGCATCCGCCGCGATTTATCCGCCTCAGCCGCCTGTTCAATCGCATATCGATCCGCGTCCGCTTTTTTCTTGACCTCTGAATCGTACTGCTTCTCACGACGCAGAATCTCTTTCGTTTCCAGATCGATTTCACGCTCTTTACGGACAATCTCGATCTTCATTTGCTCTTCAACAATGATTTGCTTTGACTTGGCTTCCTGAATGCCATAGGCCTGATCGGCTTCCGCCTTAGCCACGTCCTGTTCTTTCTTAAACGCGGCAACCTTAAGCTGTTTATCTTTCTCAGATTCAGCAATGTTCGTATCGCGCGCAAGCTCGGCCTTCTGGCTCTGTTCTTCGGCATTCGCTTTAGAAATCCGTGCATCCCGTGATGCTTGGGCCTCAGCAATATCGGCATCGCGTTTGACCGCAGCGATCCGCGGCTTACCGAGTGCATCGAGATAACCGTTGTTATCTCTCAGGTCCTTAATGGTAAAGGAAACGATCTGCAGCCCCATTTTGCGAAGGTCGATTGCGGATACCTCCTGCACCTTTTGGGCGAAAATATCACGGTTTTTGTAAATATCCTCAACCGTCATACTTCCGAGAATCGCTCTAAGGTGTCCCTCAAGTACTTCTTGGGCTTCACCGCGAAGCTCCTGGTCGCTTTTGCCAAGAAATTGCTCGGTTGCCGTCGCTACATCTTCTATAGAGCCGCCTACCTTGATGATCGCTACGCCGTTAGCAAGAACCGGCACGCCTTGTTCCGTATATACCTCTGGCGTCGCAATATCCAACTTATGGGAGAGAAGTGAAATGAACTGTGCTTGTTGAAATACCGGGAGGATGAAGGCACCACCGCCACGAATGATTTTCAATCTGCGATCGGTTTCGTCGTTCATCACATTTTTGGAGCCCAGAAAAGAACCCGTAATGATCATCGCTTTGTCAGGACTCACCGTTCTATAGCGTGACCAAAAGGCTAAACCGAGAATAACCAGAACAGCAATTAAGATAATAGGAATTGTTAAGTACTCATAGTTAGGTAACAATGAAATCCCACCTTTTCCGAATTTTAAATGTTGAGCTCACTTACCGCAAAGTCGCGTCCTCTTAATTCAACAATGACAACTTTCTGGCCCTGAGAAATTTCCAACCCCTCGAAGCTAACAGCCGGATAGTTAGAAACTCCTGAGTTCGTACGAATTAGAATCTCTCCATACCCAATTGCAGGGATCGTAACCGATACTTCAGCTGTTCGACCAATAAGCTCGCCGACCGAATGCCCGATGGAATGTTCCGCTTTATTCATGTTTTTCACAAAGAAAATGTAAGTTAAAACTGACAGAACAATCGCGATCAAGATTGCCAACAATGCAATTAATGCTACACCCAGCATCGTGTATGTATGAAAAATAATTCCTGCGGCACCAAAAGCCGTTATCCCTCCGACCAGAACAATGGGTTGCATAAAGTCGAAATGGTTCAAATGTAAGGCTGATGCTGCACTGTCCAACCAGTGTCCAATTATATCACCGATCACGAGCGAAATCACAGCAAAGGCAATCCCGAATATCAAACAGTTCCAATACACAATTAGCATGGCGCCATCCTCTCCAATCCTTCCTTTCTTCAAAAGTAATAAGATGCAAGGGGCAAATGGTTTGGTGCGATTCTGTGCACTTCTTTATTATACACTTTATTAAGGAAGGGGAGAAGGCATTTCGATAAGTGGGTGGAGAACACACGCTGATCCTAGCTTTATATTCGTGTTTTCCGGATTCCCCTCTTGGAAAAGGATTTTTTTTGAGTTATAGGTTGGGGGGCGGACAAACAATGGATGAAAAGCAGCGTTGGTTGTTCAAAGAAAATGGGAATTTCGTTGTAGAGTATTATCATGATGGTGATATAAAGCTGGGAATTCAAAACAAATGATAGATCTTGAATAATAAAAGGAGCTGACACGCAGCTCCTTTTATTATTTTTCACAAGTAGTTGAATGCTCAATTTAAGGAGCACCTCTATAACGATAGGGACTAAGGCCAACGTGCTTTTTAAACAATTGAGAAAAGTAAGAAGGGTTGTGCATACCGACAGATCGGCCTACCTCCTCTACACTTTGACTGCTGGTTTTCAACAACCAACAGGCCTGACGAATACGCCGGGCGGTTAAATATTCGGTAATGGTGGTACCGATGGTTTGCCGAAAGACAGCAGATACATGATTGGGCGAAAGATGAACGGCGTTTGCTAACTGATTCAATTGAAAATCGTCGCTGTAATGCTCCTCCAGCCATTCCATAACCTGCTTGGCAACGGAAGAACCGGGTTTATTGTGCGGTTGGTGCTGGTGTGAAGTATCCTCATAGACTTTGAGGAAACGAAGCAGTTCAATAAGACACAAGGCTTGTTCTTCCAGCAGAAACTCAGAAACGGCATTGTCCATCCGTATTCGGTAGTCCTCCAACTTTTGATGAGTAATTTCCCGAGGCAGCCTAGTGAATACCTGCATGGTTAAGGGTTCCTTCCACATCCGATGGAAAAATGTAAGCAAAGAAGGGAATGGCGCAAGGAAGCGTTCAAGCTCAGACGGCTCAAAGACGAATAAAGATCGTACATAACGCGCACCGGCTTCGAGCTTTAATTGAATACGATGAAGCTGGAAGGGCTGAAAAAATACCAAGTCACCTGGTTGTAAATCGAAAATTTGTTGATTCGTAATAACCCGAATGTGACCTTCGTGAACGTATAGCAGTTCCATCCCTTGATGGGCATGGTAAATCTCGACGAACTCCAAGGTCCGATCCATCTCAAATGAACACTGAATCGGGTGCTGGTTCAAGTTTAAATAGTTTAGAATTTTCATGGGCATATCCCCGTTTTAGGATCGTAATATAACAACATTTTATCATAATCGAGCCCAATATAAACCCCTAGTGATCTAAGAAATGAAATACGAATAGAGGAGGGCATGACCTCCTTTGTTAAGGCTCTAAACGGATCTGTACAGGATTAATGGTTGTTTGATATACTGGAATAGAACGTAAGTTCGGGATAGATTAGCTAATTTGCGTAAGATCGATAATTCGGCGTCTACCTTTCTGAAACTTGAATGTAAGCTAGAATGACTTTTGGCTACAAAATAGTGGTAATATAGTGGTTGTAGGTTGTGAGAAAGGAAGATAATAATTGGCTAAAATGAAAACACAATACCGCTGTTCTTGCGGTCATATAGAGCCTAAATGGGCAGGCAAATGTCCATCCTGTCAGGAATGGAATACGTTAATAGAAGAAGATGTCTCTACAGCTAAGAAAGTCAATGCTGCCTCTCATCGAGATTCCGCCTCAAGAGATGAGAAACCAAAGCGACTTAAAGATATTACGGCCTCCAAAGAACCTCGCATAGTCATAGGGATGCCAGAATTTGACCGAGTGATGGGCGGGGGATTGTCAGAGATAGCGTCAATGTCATCACTGCACCTCCCGGTGCGGGGAAATCAACCCTCTTATTAATTATATCTAATATTATTGGAAAACTTGGACTGGTTGTTCTTTATTTATCAGGAGAAGAAAGTGAAAACCAAGTAAAATTACGTGCTGATCGCATATGCCCTGATTTGTCTGAAAATGTATGGTTTAAATCGGAATCCAACATGAATGCCATTCAAGATCATATCAGAGATTTAGACCCAGATATCATCATCATGGATTCAATTCAAATGGCCTACTTGGAGGAGTTAGAGCAGGCACCTGGTACACAAACCCAAGTTTTGGCGTGCACCAAAATATTCAAAACCATAGCTAAAAATTCGGAGCGGTCCAGAGCTGTATTCTTAGTTGGACATATGACTAAGTCAGAAGAATTAATGGGAAGCCGAGGGTTCGAGCATGAGGTGGATGCCGTATTCTATCTCGATGGGGATCGCGGAGAACAGCTGCGGATTCTTAGAACCTCTAAAAATAGATTCGGAGATACCGGAGAGACAGGGCTGTACCGTATGGAGGGGGAGGGCCTTGTCCCCATCGATAATCCTTCTGAATTCTTTATGACTAAGCGCGAAAACCCTGTAGCAGGCAGCTCTTTGACTGTAACCAGAGAAGGAACGCGAAATATTGTTGTGGAAATCGAATCTCTGTTGGAAAAAACGATGTTTGGTTTTCCGACACGCGTATCCGAGGGCATTAATTTGCAGCAGCTGAAAATACTTACAGCCATCCTCGAAAAAAGAGGGGGACTTCAAACTAGCGATAAAGATGTCTATGTCAAAGTTGTCGCCGGAATGAAGCTGCAGGAAACAGCAGTTAATCTGGGTGTCGTAATGGCGATGGTATCTAGTATGTATAACAAAGGAATACCTACCGAGACCGTTTTTATTGGTGAAGTTGGACTGACTGGAGAGATCAAAACAGTTCCGCACCTGGAATCTCGCATTAAAGAACTGGATCGCCTTGGCTTCTTGCAGGTTTATGTCCCAAAAGGAAATTTGAGAACACCCATCAAAACCAAAAAGATCAAAGTCATCGAGATAGCCACGCTAGATGAAGTCATTAGAATGCTGTATGGACAATACAAAAATTGAGCTTCTTATATGGCTTAATCACAAATCAAAATTGTTGTACAAAATAGGATTAGAATAGGAGCTCATGATGAAATTACTTATAGGTATTATAGGTACAGGTTGGTTCAGTAAAGTGCATGCTAAGATTTTATCTGAAATGGAAGAAGTGCAGCTGCAAGCTGTATGTGGGACGAGCATAGTGAAAGCGCAGGAGCTGGCTTCTGAATTTAACATTGCTTCAAGCTATGACAATGTGAGTGAGATGTTGGAAAAAGAGCGACTAGATGCTGTGTATATTCTAGTGCCGCCAATGTCCCACGGTGAAATTGAGATGCAATTGATTGAGAGAGGCATTCCTTTTTTTGTAGAAAAACCTATTGGTTTGGATGTAGAGCAGCCAAGCCGCATTCTAACAGCAATACGCGAGAAATCGCTGATCACTTCCGTAGGTTATCATTTTCGTTATTCAGATACAGTAACTCAAATGAAAGCCATGTTGGCTCAGATGAACATTGGAATGATTACTGGCAATTGGATGGGCAGTATGCCTCAGGTTGCCTGGTGGAGGGATCAAGAGAGATCAGGGGGGCAATTTATTGAGCAAACTACACATTTGGTTGATATTTTGCGCTACTGTGTCGGGGAAATAGAAGAAGTCTACGCTATGTACGGCAGCCAAGTGATGCATAAGCAGTTTGAGGGAGTGACCGCAGCTGATGTGGGAACGGTCACGCTCAAATTTAACAGCGGAATTATAGCCAATGTTTCAAATACTTGCGTTTTGCCTGACGGAGTAGGTAAAGTGGGTATCACTTTTTATGCGCAAGAAGGGATGCTGGAATGGGATACGAAAAATTTGAAACGAACGACAGGCGCTCATTCAACATCCGAAATAACAAACGTTGTTAACCCTTATAAAGCAGAGAATGAAGCTTTCATCCATGCGCTGAAAACAGGAGATCGCGGACGCATTCTTTCGGATTATGAGGATGCTTATAAGACCCAACAAGTCACGGTTGCCGCATTGAAATCTGCTAAATCGGGAACATCGATCCACGTCGAAGGAAATCATTCACATGATGTTGAATAAGGTGGTTTATCTATCATGATTAGGTGTTCAAACTGCTCAAAACTTACTGAACTTCAAAAGCACCATTGCACCCATTGCAAAACAGTCTTGAAATACTCGGTTGCAGAAAAATTCGATATGCTAGCTGAATCCGTTGAAAATGCACTTAAGAAAGAACTGGCAGCAAGAAGAAATAATAATAAGCATTAAGCGTTTCAATTACATACGCAAAATAAAAGCCCTACAGCATGCATCCATGGATCTGTAAGGCTTTTCGAGTATGTCATTATTAAATAGATTGTGTTATTTTTGGTTGAAATTGCAGGTTAATTTGAAAAGTGTCACTTTGATAATTAATGACCATTGAAAGCAGTTGTCTAGTCGATTTGCATTTTGCCTTCAGGATAATGCTGGAAATGTGGTTTTTTAACGTTTTTTCAGAGATATAGAGCATTTGTGAAAGTTCTTTGTTGTTATAGCCATAGATGGTAAGAAAGGCAAAAATTTCGCTTTCACGAGGTGTTAAATTGAATTGATTAGACATTTCAGTGATGGAATTTGTGATCTTTAATGTTGTTATCTGCATGTAGATTCATCCGTCCTTTGGTAATCCAGCCGTCATAGCATATGCTTTAGACCTGTGACTTTGCGTCCTTACCTTTCGGTAAGTTTGCTATTATCATTTTAGGTGAAATTTATTAGTGTCTATCATAAGATACTAATTTATTGATAGTATGTCAATTATATACGGAAATATAACCGATTATATGCCTAATATGTTAATATTGGCAGAAAAGTAAAAGTTAGGAGGAAGAAGGGGTGCTTATAGTAGGCGTATTGTATATTATTCAATAAAATAATCGAGAAAACCAATTATTTCGTCTACGTCTTCTTTTTGATCGAGGAATAAATAGCGTTTTCTCTATTGGCGTCTCAGAAATATCTAGTTTAGATAGTAATAAAGCTGCTTCTTCATTTGTAATTCCCTGAGGATTCATCTAATACACACCCTTTGATGTAATACCAATTAGCTTAACATAATGTCGATTAGAATGATGTGTCAAATATAACATTTTGAATGCAGCAATAGCTTAGGAAGAAACGATGAGAGTCAGCTAGCTTCTTTTTTTGTTCGTCATGATCTCAGCGGGGTGCCAATTAATAATTTGCACTAACTGATCCTGCATGTAAGCCACCGAATAGGTAAATCCTCCTTCAATCCAATGAAAAACGAGACCGAGCAACGCATGGATAGCGTAGATAGCATGAAGTTCATGGTTTAGCTTGCTTTCAGCGCCATTTAGATCCTCGATAGTAATTTGTTTTAAGGCAAGAAACATCTTTTCTCGTATATCTGGCAATACTTCAGAATGTAATAGTGTGGTATATAAAACAGCGTTTTGAAAAATGTTTTCAAAAATCATCACGGAACTAGCGGGTAACTCATCGATACGTAATAAGTCAACGGTTTCGTAGGGTGCGCGAAAAGATCGAATTAATTCTTCAATCAAACGATCCATGATATCGTTTAATAAAGCTTCTTTATTGTCATAATGGGAATAAAACGTACCGCGATTATAATTAGCCAGTTGGACAATTTCCGTAATCGATATGGAAGAAAACGATTTCTGGGACATAAGCGTCCTTTAATAGTAATCGTACAAAATGCTTTCAGATGTTCATTAGCATACAAACGGATGCTTTTTACTGATTGTTTGGCTATTCGTTACCTATTATACTCTAAGTGAACACTTGTTGTTTATTTAACAAGTATTCAAATCCTATAGCCTAGTGGAGGAATTATTATGAAACTATCAGGAAAAGTAGCTATTGTGACTGGTGCAGCCTCTGGAATGGGAAAAGCGATTGCTGAGCTGTATGCAGCAGAAGGCGCCAAAGTTATCGTGTCCGATATTGATTTAGATACAGCTCAAATCGTTGTTGCAGGCATTGAATCTCAAGGTGGAACGGCATTAGCTGTTGCAGCAAACGTAATGAAAGAGGAAGATGTTCAGCATTTAATAGATACTGCGGTAAACACATACGGGACTCTAGATATACTGGTAAACAATGCTGGCATCATGGATAATTTTGTTCCTGCTGGGGAGTTAACCGATGCGCTTTGGGAGCGGGTATTTGCGATCAACACGACTGGACCTATGAGAACAACAAGAAAAGCGCTTCCTATATTTATCGAAAAGAAAAGCGGCG
Organism: Paenibacillus sp. N3.4; assembly: GCF_008017805.1. GTDB lineage: Bacteria > Bacillota > Bacilli > Paenibacillales > NBRC-103111 > Paenibacillus_E. The sequence goes on from NZ_VRTT01000013.1 coordinate 66,530, forward strand.
TTATTGTGAATATTGCCTCTGCGGGAGGCTTATATGGATCCAGAGCCGGTGCTGCTTATACAGCATCCAAACATGCTGTTGTGGGCTTTACGAAGAATGTCGGATTCCAATACGCTAATTTGGGAATTCGTTGCAATGCGATCGCGCCCGGTGGAGTCGCTACAAACATTGGAGCTACAATGACTGAGCCGAATGGATTTGGTATGGAGCGAGCAATGGCTGGTATGAATTTGAACCCGCGAACGGGTGATGCTTTAGACATTGCCAAAGTCGCTCTATTCCTTGCCTCAGATGATTCCGGTTTCGTGAATGGAACTGTCATCACGGCTGATGCTGGGTGGACGGCATATTAATAAGCATTGAAAAAAATAAAAAGCATAATCTGAGCAGCGATGCGCTGCCTCTGATTATGCTTCTTTTTTGCATCTGTTATGACGGTTCGCCAACCAACTCCACATGAGCCTCCTTAATGGAAGCGTTAAATGCGGAGCGATGATCCCATAAAAACGAAACGATACTATCGTGCTCGTTAAAAAATAACTCTTGTTCATCGGCGTAATCAGTTCCAATACCATGCACACTGAAACGATTTCCTGAGTAGTTCATCAAAGTCCATTTTCCCCCGCGTTTGCGGTCAGGAAATACGAAGTATAGCTTTTTGCCTGTGGCATCCCACTTTGCAACAGAGGAAAAGTTGTCCAAGATCAGGTTAATATCCGTTTTCTTTTTGATTTGCATAGTTCATCACCTTTCGTCTATGAATGATTATTTAAATTGTGAACAATCGACGGTTGAAAAGATAGCCTGTCTTACATGAATGACATCATCTTTGAATAGGAATCGTATTTAATGACTTTTTTATTTTATTACACATTGATAAATAATTATAGGGTTGTAAAATAAGAAGCTTTGTCGGTTTTTGTCATCCTTTATAGAATATTTTTGATATCGATAGGTTAAGCGGATGTTGATGTTAACTTGGTGAAATTAGGATTTGACTGCAACCGTTCTCATATCCTACACTATGAGCGACCTACAATTGAGAAGCATACTAGTTGAAAGATGTGAATGTTTTGACGTCTATACCATCTTGGAAGAAATTAAGTTTATTCGCTGTCACATGGCCGATATTTGTTGATTCCGTTTTGCGAATGATGCTGGGGACAGCGGATGTATTCATGCTTAGCCGAGTTTCCGACCAAGTGACCGGGGCTGTTGGCTTGGCGAACGAAATTATTGTGTTCTGTATTCTAATGTTTGGCTTCGTCGGGATTGGAACAAGCGTTGCAGTTGCTCAATACCTTGGCGCTGGCAGGACGAAAGAAGCAAGTGAAATATCGGGGCTCGCGATCACGATAAATCTGATTTTTGGCTGTATCGTCAGCATTGTATTAGTCATTTTTGGAGAATCATTGATGCGTCTTATGAATTTGGCGCCGGATCAAATCGATATTGCAAAACGATATTTAAGTATTATTGGAGCATTTATTTGGATCGAGGCGTTGTCATACGCCATATCATCCGTTCTTCGCTCGAACGGTCAGACAAGGGATGTCATGTTCGTTACGTTAGGGGTGAACATCATCCATGTGGCTGGCAACTTCCTGCTCATCTTTGGCAGTTTAGGTTTTCCCATGCTGGGCGTGACCGGGGCCGCTGTGTCTACGGTAGTAAGTCGTCTCATTGGACTTCTTGTATTGCTGATAATCTTGAATCGCCGTATGACAGTCCCCATTCGTTTCAGAAATTATTTGACTTTCGATCGTCGCCAATTGAAGCAGATTCTAAGCATTGGACTACCTGCTGCGGGCGAACACTTGTCGTGGCAATCCCAGCATATGATGATGGTCAGCTTTATTAATATTATTGGGAAGACAGCGTTGAGCACCCATGTATATGTCATGAATGTCTCCAATTACTTCATGGCCTTAGCTATGGCAATTGGTATGGGAACGGAAATTATTATCGGGCATATGGTAGGCGCAGGTGAAATGAAAGCGGCTTACCATAAGTTAATGAAAAGTCTGCGGATTAGTTTCATCCTAACCTTCACTGTGGTAGGTATATCATCCATTTTTCGCAAACATATCATGGAATTATTTACCAGTAATCCAGAGATTATTGTGATTGGCTCCAGCATTCTGCTGCTCTCGATTATTCTTGAGCCCGGCAGAACGTTTAATTTGGTTGTGATTAATTCTCTTCGTGCAGCTGGAGATGCGAGATTCCCCGTTCTTATGGGGGTCCTTTCCATGTGGGGAATTGCGGTTCCTCTAGCGTATTGGTTGGGTATTCATTTGGGTATGGGGCTGTTAGGAGTCTGGTTGGCCTTTATGGTTGATGAATGGCTTAGAGGTTTGATCATGCTGCTGCGCTGGAGAAGCCGGGCGTGGGAGCGTAAGGGGCTGGTGAAGCCGGTCATGGTATCCGCCGCTGAAATGGGTTGACTGTATTTATGTAGTAGAAATAGCGCACCTTTCATTGTTAATGAGGGTTGCGCTATTTTTAGATGTATCGTAGATGCTCAGAATAGGATAGGAAGCTCTCCGAATTTATTCCTCTAACCGATAGTCATCTGTTTTCTCTCCGTCTTCCCAGATCTCAACGAAAAGTGCTTCGCAATTCTCAAAATCTGCCGGTTTTAGGGAAAGTGCCTTCTCTTCATTCTCGCCTACAAATACATTTTCCATTTCGTCGCCGTTAAACGAAAGGATGACAAATATTTTCATCTCATAAAGCCTCCAATTATTGATATGAAGCATTATATCATAATTGCCTGAAGTGTTCGAAGATGCCAAAGAAGCTGTATGTCCTTATTCTCAGATTTACTATAAAACCTCTATTTGAAGTCTTACCAGGTAAAATCAACTGTTAATAACCCTCAATGCTTGTCTTTGGTCGTCCAATGCGCAGCGGCAGCTGCTCCGGGCATGCGAAAACAGAGCAAATTGTTAAAATAACCAAATGCACGGCAAATCGACGGCCTTGCTGAATGAATGCCGCATTGGTCATGATTGAGATCATAGAAGATACAAGTGCCCTAATGCCTTGGCTGGTTTTCTAAGGCAGAGCGAAGCTGGAGGGGCATGGATTTAAGCTCATTTTTACCACAAGGAAATGAAGCAGCGCTTTCGAAATTGTATGTCTAATGATATTATGGGTACACAATCATTTAGTAAAGTAGGTTTTAATGAAATGACCCCACATATTTATCGTTTCAGTGAAGCGCCGATTTGGGATTTGCAGCGCTCCTATTATCAAGAACAGGGAATTCATGCTTGGCAAAGTGAAGAAGTTCCTCAGTACATAACGAATAATCCAATTATCGCAGTGGCTTATGCAGAAATGATCATTGGATTTCTGCAAGATAGAATCCGATTAGGTGATGCCACCGAACCTTTCACTATTCTCGAACTGGGTGCCGGCTCAGGCCGGCTAGCCTTTCATATTCTTAAGGAGCTATGTGAGCTAAGAGATTATTCGGGGCTTTCACTACCTCCTTTTCGTTATGTGATGAGTGATTTAGCGGTCAAAAATATAGCGTACTGGCAGCAGCACAGCAGCTTGCTTCCCTTTGTACAACAGGGTGTGCTGGATTTCGCGACATTTGATGCGGTGCGTGATACCGAAATTCACCTGACACAGGCTGACATTCGAATACAACCCGGCGATTTGCAGCAGCCCTTAATGGTGATCGCGAATTACTTTTTTGATTAGTATCCCGCAGGAACTGCTGTACGTAGATGAAAAAAAAATCTACGAGTGTGGAGTTTCGCTGAAATTCCCAGATGAGACTGCGCAGCTAAGCACCTCTGATTTGCTCAAACAGGTTGTTCCAGAATATCACTATCGTCGAGCTGCTGAATATGAGCAGCAATCCTATCCTTATCACGATGTTATCGAGATGTATATGGAGAGTCTGGAGGACTCGCATGTGCTTTTCCCGGCTTTAGGGCTGGATTGTTTGGAACGACTGAGCCAGTTGTCACAAGCCGGTTTTGTACTCCTTACCGCAGATAAGGGAGACCATCGCTTAGAGAATTGGGAATATGCAGAACCTCCCAAATTAATCCATCATGGAAGCTTTTCATTAACGGCCAACTACCATGCGATCAAGCACGCTTTTGAGCAAAAGGGTGCAGAGTCGTTATTCACATACCATCAATATAAACACCTAAATGTAGGCTGTGTGCTAATGATTTCAAATCCCAAGAATTATGCCAATACGCGTCTGGCTTATCGGCGGTTTGTAGAGCGCTTTGGACCTGATGATTTTTTTAGCCTGAAAGAATGGTTTGACAAGCATCTGGATCAGATGACGTTATCCCAACTTCTTGCTTTTTGGCGATTAGGCAGCTATGATGCCCAACTGTTTCTACAAAGCGCGAAGCGCATCTCCAACTTACTTCCCATAAGCAGCGAGGAAGAAATGAACGATACGCGCAGAGGGATACATGCCATGTGGAAAGGGTATTACCCGATGGAGGAGAAGCATGATCTAGCCTTAGACTGTGCGATGATTTTGTACCAAATGGATTTATTTGATGATGCGCTCGTGTTTTTTAAACGTTCATTGCAGGATCATGAGGCGAATGCCGCTGTGTTCTATCATATGGCGATTTGCTGCTATGAAATTCATATCGAAGATGCCGCGCTGGATTATGTGCATAAAACGCTGGCCTTGGAGCCTGAGCATGAAGGCGCATTGGCGCTTCAGCCGCTGCTGTTAAGCAGTAACCATCAATCATAAACCGAATAAAGGAGAAGATCACTTTCATGTCAGAAAAGCGGGCACTAGAGGCCGTTGTTGCAGTTACCGGGGTCCCGGATCATTTGTTGGAGGAAACGGAAGGATTCGAAGGCGGCTATGTGTTTGTTTCCCATATGTCGGGAAAAACCTATTGTGTCGAATCGATGGATCAGGTGGATCGTCTAACCGCAAAGCAAAAGAAGGATATGCATATTTATGGTGAATACGAAGGATTTTATATTTATGAAATGAAGGCTTGGTGGAAGGATCTTATTTAGGCTCAAACGAATGAAGAAATAAGCTGGACGGTATTTTTCCCGTTCGGCTTATTTAAGGATTGACAAAAGGTTGGATAACATCATATATTAGTTGTACATACAAAATACAATCAAATGATAAATGAGGTCTGCAGCATGGATGAAGGATTCTTGCACAATTGCTTGTTTTTCACGGCTAATCGTTTAAGTCGTACGATTACGAAAATGGCGGAAGAAGAATTTGCTTCAACAGGTCTTACTCCCATGTACGGGTATCTCATCCGTCTTGTTAACGGAATTCCCGGCATTTCACAAAAAGAATTGTCTGAAAAGCTATATATAACACCCTCCACGTTAACGCGTTTTATTGATAAATTAGAAGGCAAGCATTTAGTAGAACGTAAGGTAAGTGGTAAGACCGTCTTGGTGTACCCTACTGAAAAGGGGAAAGAGTTGGAAGATACGATTCGTCAAGCGTCGAAAAACTTGAGCTTAAGATATGAGAGCATTTTGGGAATCGAGGCAGCGAGACAGCTATCGCTGGAAATTGAGTTATCAAGTGAGCAATTAGAGAAATAAAGCTTTTCTTTTTATATTTTGTATGTACAACCAAAATTAGAGCTGATGGAGTGAAACAACATGAACACACGTACCAAATCATCAAGCATGCATTACGGATGGGTAGTTGTCCTCGTGGCATTCGTTACCTTGCTGGTTTCCGCCGGAATCCGTTCCATGCCAAGTATTCTCATGCTTCCCTTCGAAAAGGAATTCGGATGGAGTCGAGGAAGCATATCCGGTGTTGTCTCGATCAGTATCTTTTTATACGGATTAGTAGGTCCTTTTTCAGCCGCAGTTTTAGCCAAATTCGGTATTCGCAGAATAATGGTGATCTCGCTGGCAGTATTGGCTTTGAGCCTCTCTATTACGCCCCAGATGACGCATTTGTGGCAGTTTGAGCTCCTATGGGGGGTTGTAGCAGGGCTTGGAACGGGTATGATGGCAAACGTTTTAGGTGTAACGGTGAGCAATCAATGGTTTGTAAAGCGGAAAGGACTTGTCATTGGTTTGTTAACGGCAAGCGCCGCAACCGGACAATTATTATTCCTGCCTCTGCTGGCCAAAATAACAGTTGATGTAGGCTGGAGAACAGCGATATACGCAGCAGTAGGCGCAGTCGTTATCGTTTTAATCATCGTAGCCCTGTGGATGCGAAATCATCCGTACGAAGTAGGTTTAGCACCTTATGGTACAGAAGATGTCGTGAAACCTGTTGCCTTTCAAGGGAATATATTTCTCACCCCTCTACGGACACTGCGTTCAGCTTTGCGAAACAAAACTTTCTGGCTGCTCGCGGGGACATTTTTTTTCTGTGGTTTTTCCACGAATGGTTTGATTGGCACGCATCTGATACCGGCCTGCGGAGATCATGGTATTCCCGAAGTCATGGCAGCGGGGTTGCTCGCCTTGATGGGGCTCTTCGACCTCGTTGGCACAACACTCTCCGGATGGTTGTCGGATCGATTTGATAGTCGCAAGCTGCTTTTCTGGTATTACGGATTACGCGGCTTATCCTTACTTTTCTTGCCGTTCGCTCTTAATGCTGGTCCATCGGCACTTCTCATTTTCTCTATTTTCTATGGCCTTGATTGGATTGCAACTGTTCCGCCAACCGTTAAACTAGCATCCAAAGAATTCGGCAAAGAAAAGTCCGGAATGATCTTTGGTTGGGTAGTCGTTGCCCATCAATTGGGTGCGTCCGCTGCTGCCTACGGGGCAGGTCTCATGAGAGATTGGCTTGGTGATTATACAATTCCTTTTATGGCTGCTGGGTTTGTTTGTTTATTTGCAGCATTGATGGTTATGCGTATTTCCAAAAATAATGGCGCAATTCAAGCATCCCAAGTGTGAAAAAGATGATTTATTTTGAATTGTGATTTATAATTCGATAGGAAGCTGTTAGGTTCGGGATAGGAAAGGAAAGTGAAGGCACGTGATAACGGGACCATCTCATGTTTTAGACGTACAGATCGAGCAAGCCGGATACGATGGACAGTCCGATATCATTAAACAGATTCATTTTAGCGTTGGACGTGGAGAGCTGGTCGGCCTGTTGGGGCCAAACGGAGCAGGGAAGAGTACAACGATCAAAAGCATTCTAGGACTGCTGAAAGATTTCAAAGGGCAGATCTCTTTTCTGGGCGACCGGAAAAGTTATGCTTACATACCTGAGCATCCGATTTTGTATGATGAGTTGACACTTTGGGAGCACATGGAGTTCGCGGCCGTGTTTACGAGCTGGACCGCGACGTTTTTCTGCAAAGAGCGGAGGATTTATTGCTTCGTTTTCGACTTATGGAGGAAAAACATCATTTACCGGGTAAGTTTTCCAAAGGCATGCAGCAAAAGATTATGTTGATTCTCGGCTTCTTGAACAAGCCGGATGTGTACATTGTGGATGAGCCTTTTATAGGATTAGATCCAAAGGCGATCAAAGATTTTCTAAATATGCTGGATGAGGAAAGAAAACGCGGTGCGGGGATTTTAATGAGCACTCATATGTTAGATACGGCCGAGCGCATCAGCAGTTCGTTTGTTCTTCTTTCCGGCGGCCGCTTAGTAGCAAAAGGAACCCTTCAGGATATTCAAAAGCAGTGCGGTCTGCCGGATGCTCCCTTATTCGATTGTTTCCATTCTTTAATATGATGGGGGAGCGTACCTTGACGAGCAACTTTCAACTATTTACACGTAGAATTCGATCGGATTGGCACTATCAATACCGCGCGCTGCGAACAGCCGTGGATTGGATAATCGCGATTTATTTTGTGATACCTCTGCTAATCGTGGCGGGCTATCAATACTACTCTTGGTGGCAGACTCAGCCTAGCTGGTTTAGTTGGCTACCCTTGCCCTTAGTGACGATTGTCTTGTACATCTTTACATGGTTGGGGACTATTCGTTACTTTGTTGAGGAAGGCGATCAGCTTTTCTTAAGACAAAATGATCATTGGTTTAAACAACTCATGGTTTTAGGATACCGGTACTCACTTGTCCTACAAGGGGCAACTACGTTATTTTTGCTAGCCGTTTTCCTGCCCTTACTGATTAAAACATTTTCGTTTTCGCCACTGGAAGTCCTATCTTTATATCTGCTCACTTATTTATTAAAGCTCAATTTAGGATTAGCTCGTCAATTACTTGCCATTCATGTATATGGCATCTTCTTCTGGCTAATTCGGATAGCTGCATTTGTTGGTCTTTTCTTCCTTTATGAGGCGTCTGTTGCTCATCTAAGGGAACAAGTGATGTATAGTTGGTTGGAGATCCTGCTGCTGCTGGTTCTTTTGGTCATCCAGACACGTGTGCGGCTTCGTCAGAAGGGGGCTTTCTTCGCAGATGTAACGAGAGAAAGCCACTCACGGATGAGAATTGTTTCGATTATGCTAATCCAAGTTGTCAGAAGAAAGCCAAAACCGACTCGGAAGCATCCGGTGTTATTCCGAAGATCCCAACGTTTGTTTCGTGGTACAGGTGCGAACGTAGGTCTATCTGATTTTCTAGCTAAATCTTTTTTTAGGAACGGTACGCAATGGAAAATGACGATCCAGTTCGTTATTGTCATAAGTGCCGCCATGTTTATCATGCCAGGACCGATCAAAATTATCGTCTGGATTCTTATGGCCTGTCTGCTGGCCTATTGGAGAAAGTTGTTCTGTAAAGAGGAGCTAACAGCACCTTTTCTGCGTTTGTTTCATTTGTCCGATAAGGCGAAACTAGAGGCTCTTCAAACGACGATTCCTGTACTTGTTCTGCCGGCGCTTATTTTTATCAGCTTATGCTTGGGAATTTCATTTTTTACCTGGTGGGGACCGATTCTGATGGTGGCTGCCGCATTTCCGCTAGCCTATGGAACATCTTCTGTGTTTACTAGTTGGTATTAAATTTAAAATTGTATGCCAATATGACCCGTTGTATACATAACCTGTATACTGCGGGTCTTTTCATATCGGACATGTAGTTATATGCCTTTGACGAAAAGGCGGCAAATGCCAGCTGTGAACCGTTCTTTGTTGTAGCCTAAAATCTCGCGGTGATACAAGTACTGTTCAGGGCTTAAGGAAGCAATGAGCGCATTAACGGTAAGTGTAACGTCAAGTTCCTGAATTTCACCTTGATCAATGGCTTGTTGAATTAACGTTTCCATGATGCTGCGCAAACGAACAAAAATGGGTTTTTTATGCAAAGTAAAACTATGTTTTTCAGTATGAACGGAGGTAATCACCGAAAGGATATTTGCTTTTTCATCAACAAAATCAATAATTCGCCTAATGATGTTTGCTAATTGATTTAACGCTTTTCCCTCTTCAGGGGCAGACAGGCTTGATTCTAAAGAGTTAATAAACTGGGAAGTTGTCGTGTGCAATAAGTCCGTATAGATTTCACCTATATGAGAATAACGCCGATATAAAGTTCCTTGACCGACACCAGCCTCTTGGGCAATTTGATACATGGTGACGGTTTCAATTTGTTGTTTATTACATAAACTTTGTGCTGTGGCAAGGATACGATTGCGATATTCGGAGTTGCGTTCTTCTCGCCGCCCGCAAGACGGCTCCTTGCATACAGGTTGAGAAGGCATGTCATCCTTTTTGAAATTGTCAGGCTTCAAGCCAAACCCTCCTTACGATCCATCATTAACAAAATAATTATTTGACATTGCGGACAATTGTCCGTAATATGAGGTTGCGGACAATTGTCCGTAACTAAGTATAACACGATAGCGTGGTTATTGTCGAAGGAGGCAAACAAATGAGTCAAACAGCAAACCCTGGTAATACGGAGCCTGAGTTTAAGATTACAAGTATCTTGGTTCCGCTTATTGCTATTATATCAGGTATTTTCATGGTTATCCTCGATTCGACGGCTATGAACGTAGCTTTGTCGAGACTTGTGGTCGATTTTCAAACCGACTTGCCTACCATCGAATGGACGGTAACAGGATATATGTTAGCGACAGCAGCGGTTATTCCACTAGCAGGTTGGTTATCAGACCGGTTTGGTGCGAAGAACGTATTTTTAACCTCTGTCATATTATTCACGATTGCATCGCTGCTATGCGCGACACCAAACAGTGCAGAATGGTTAATTGTGTTTCGTATTCTTCAAGGCTTAGGCGGGGGATTCGTGATGCCTGTCGCTATGGCTTATGTATTCCGTCTTAGTCCTCCGAATAAAATCGGTCAAGTGATGGGGATGCTGGGTGTGCCTATTTTGTTAGCACCTGCTATTGGCCCGGTATTGGCGGGGTGGCTGGTAGAATATCATTCTTGGCACTGGATTTTCTTAATTAACATACCTGTAGGTATTTTCAGCTTTGCTTTTGGATTATGGAAACTGCCGAAAACGGAGCGTAAAAAGGTAGCAGGCTTTGATTTGCCGGGTATGATCTTGGGGCCGATCGCCTTCGCAGCATTATCATATGGAATCGCGCAAGGTGCGGAGAGCTGGACTCGGAGAAAACACTCCTCGGTATTATTGTAGGGGTCGTAGCCTTGATCAGTTTCATTATTGTTGAGCTGAAGGCTCCGATTCCACTGCTTGAACTCCGTGTGTTCCGTTCGATTGATTTCTCGTTCAGCATATTCGTACAATGGGTGCTGCAGTTTTCCTTATTCGGGGCGATCTTCCTTCTCCCGCAATTTCTCCAACAAGCTCGCGGCTATGGGGCGTTTGACACCGGGATGACCCTATTCCCGCAAGCTTGGCATCCGCAGCTATGATGCCGATTGGCGGCTATTTATTTGATAAAATTGGTGTTAGATGGTTGGTCGTTGTGGGACTTAGTCTAGTTTCGGGAGCAATTTTCCAATATTCTCATGTCAGTGCAACGACAGAGGGGCACGACTTGATTTTACCTCTTATCATGGCTGGTGCTGGCATGGGGCTGATGATGATGCCGCTCAATTCGCATCTGATCAGCAAAGCGCCGCGCGATTTGGTTAGCCGTGTGACTTCATTAACCAGTGCTATGCAGCAGGTCATCAACTCTTTCGCAGTGGCGACAATGGTAACCATTCTATCCTCTCGCGTAACCAAATTGATTGCTGAAAATAAGCTGGTCGTTAAAGGACCTGCTGATATGCAGAAGGCAATGCTTACCGTTGCACCGGAAGCTTTCGGTTACACCTTTGGTATTATGCTTATCGTATCCATTACTGGTATTTTCCTAGGTTTGTTCTTACGTCGGGGGCAGCAGCAACCCGGAGAAGCAGTGAAAAAGGAAGCAGCCTTGGAAGGACTTCACTAAGCATAAAATAGACATAACGAATAAAAAGGGCAGTCGAATGGGTTAAATTCGATCTGTCCCTTTTTTTAGTAGCCAGAAAGAATATGTCTACACTTTTACTTCGCATCTACCTTGATAAACTCACTCGTCCCTGAAGGACGACGAAGTCGTTTATCCTTGGGCTGATCCGTAATCGATAATGTGTGCATTCACTATGAATCTTCAACTCTTAAGAAGAGCTTAAACCAGCTAATAATCTCTTAATAACGACTACCGATTCTGCCCGGTTTGCATGTTCCTTAGGAGCAAACTCATGGTCTGTTCTACCGTTCATTAATCCTGCCTCCACTGCAAGCTCAATAACCTTTTCCGCCCAAATGCCGATTTCACTCTTATCCTTGAATTGAATCGATGCGCTAGCCTTCATGTCTTCCACTTTGTCCCCGTTGACTGAGCCTTCGCTCTCATCAGCATCGCTGTCATTTCCTCACGCGTAATGTTCTTTTCCGGTGCGAAATTGCTATCGGAAACTCCGTTGATAATGCCTGCCGCATAAGCCTTCTTCACGGGACTCTCATACCAGGAACCGGATGCAACGTCAGTGAACGGATTTTGTACATTGTCATCTTTCAGGTTTAATGCTTTGGAAATTAAGGTTGCAAATTGTGCTCTTGTCACATTAGTGTCTGGTGCGAAATGATCGTCATCCATACCTTCCACAATGTTTTTGCTCACCATCAGCATAATATCGGATTTAGCCCAATGGCCGGCGAGATCGCTGAAAATTTTATTGAAGTCCGAAGATTCATTCGGTGTAAAGACTTGACTTCTTAAATTGTGATCGACGATCTTCAAAGAGGTCCATTTTACATTCGTTGAACCTACTTTTTTCGCCTTAAAGGTTATTGTGCCAATATCGAGATCACCCTTCTCGCCATCCACATTCCCGACTTTTGTATGAGCAATCGTTACTTCATTGTTCTTAACGAGCGGAGAAATGGAGAAGCCTGGGATTTTCGTATCGGCTTTGACAACTTCAAGTTTGTTTGCATCGAAGCTGAATTTCGCTTCATAGGCAAATAAGTCCTGAATATTCTGTCCCTTCAAGGTAATAGTAAATTGGCCAGTGCTCGATTCATTATCCGAAGTTGTCATGACAAATTTGGACGCATCCTCCGCAAAAGCGGGAGCTGATAATGCTAAAGACAAACAAAGGTTGCACACTAATGTAACTAGAATTGTTTTACGTTTCATTATGATCCATCCTCTCTTATTCCAGATTATTCGTTGATTTTTGTTGCAATCGCTGTGAGGTGGCTCGCCATCAAGCGACATATTTCGAATAGGTTGTCGCGCTGAACAGCTTGTCTTCATTGTGCTCAGTTGATCTTGACAGACCTTGACAATGGTCTCGATACAATACGAATCATATGTTACATTTCGTATCTGTTGTTGTCAACCGCTTTTTACTTTAATTTTCACTCTCGTTTCTAACGGAACAAAGTTATCGATGCCTGTAAGGATACGAATAGTACAAGTGTAGAAAATAACGCTTACATCGTAGGTTTAGTACATATGTAAGCGCTATTTTATGTGATACAATTTGTATCGAGAAGAAAAAACACTCTAAAATCAAAATGAAAAGGGAGGAAGTCAAAAGATGAGGAAAGTTTTACTAAGCAGTATGATACCGATGTTAGCCTTATCCGTTACATTAGCCGGCTGTTCTCAGAGACAAGCCGGAGCTAATCCAAGTCCAACACCGGCTGTAAGCACAACCGCACCGACTCAAGCACCTAAAAGTACGGATACAGTAAGTAGCGGAGGTGGAGAGAAAACCAAGGTTACCGTATTCCTCAATACCAACGACAAACCCGTCCAAGATGTTTATAAACAAATTGCGGGCGATTATTCAAAAGAGAACTCGAAAATTGATGTGGATCTCCAGTTTCCGGGGTCCGAATATGAAAATATTATGAAGGTTAAAATGGCAGCGAACGACCTGCCTGATGTATTTGATACGCATGGGTGGGCGATCATTCGCTACGGTAAATATTTGGCCGACCTGAGAGACCAGCCTTGGGTACCTAATATGACGGATACGATCAAAAACGTCGTAACAGATAAGGATGGCAAGGTATACGTCCTTGTAACGAGCGAAGCAAAGGACGGCCTGACCTACAACGCCGATTTACTGAAAAAGTACAGTATTGAGCCTCCGAAAACGTTCGACGAATTGTTGGCAGCCTCCGAGAAGCTTAAAACGGAGAGTAAAGGTGAAGTTACTCCATTTTTCTTCTCAGGCATTGATGACTGGATGATCGGCCAATTCTTCGATTACTTTGCCACTTCACTTTTGATTAGCCCGCAACAAAACGATGGACAGAATTTGCTGGATAACAAATTTGACTGGAATAAATGGAGTCCGCTTCCAGAGAAATTACTCGACATGCAAAAGAAAGGGTATATCAATAAAGATGTGCTTACAGCAAAATACAGCGATCTCCCTCAGCAATTCGCGCAAGGAAAAGTGGCTTTCTCACTGTTAGGCCCATCTTTCGCAGATGAAGTTCATAAAGTTAAGCCGGATCTTCAAATCGGTTTCATGCCCGTTCCTTCCATGGTAGCCGGTGACGCGCCGAATTTCTCTGGTGGCGAGCGCAATACGATGGGGGTTTGGAAAGACGGCAAGCATGTTGAAGATTCGAAAAAATTAATCGCTTTCTTTGCGAAACCGGAAAATATGGCGAAGATCGCCAATGCATCGAAGTTGCCTCCTGGTTTGAAAGGTGTAGAATCGAAACATGAATTTACTGAATATTACAACAAGTATGCTAGTATTCGCGTCTTCCCTTATTTCGATAGGGTTTACCTACCGAACGGCATGTGGGATGTAATGTGTAAAACGGGCACGGCTTTGCTTGCCGGAAGTGCGACACCGAAACAATATTCCGACAAGATGAAGCAAGAAGTGGATCGCTTACGCAACAAATAATGAGGGAACAAGGAGGGCCCTCCGCCCTCCTTATTCCCTAACCAACCAACCCAAGGAGGGGGCACGAATGACAGAACCCCAGACAACTTCCATGCCTGTTCCTGCCGAACGGCAAATGAAAAGCGGATTCTTTCGGAAGAGTATCCGCAGTAAAAGCATCCTCAACTTGCTATATGCCCCTGCGCTGATCCTGTTCTGTATTTTTATTTTTTATCCTTTTATTAAAGGAATTGATATCTCATTTACGAACTGGGATGGCTACTCGCAGGAGTATAAACGGATTGGCCTTAGCAATTACAAACGCATGTTTACGGACCCGGATATTATAAAAGTAATGAAGAACACGATTATTTATGGCATGGGTAGTACCATCTTTCAAAATGTGATTGGGCTGGCCTACGCTTTATTCTTAAATCAAAGCATCCGGACGAGGGGGATTGCGAGAACAGTCATTTATTTGCCTGTCATCATCAGCCCACTCATTATGGGCTATATTTGGTACTTTTTCTTTCAATTTCAAGGCGGCGCTATCAACGACGTTCTTCTGCTATTTCAAGATCAGCCTGTTCATTTACTTGGCGATCCGAACATTAACGTATGGATCATCACTTTTGTGAACACCTATCAATATCTTGGCATCGCAATGGTTTTGTTTCTTGCTGGTCTTCAAACGATTCCTAAGGATTATTACGAAGCCGCTACGATAGATGGCGCAGGGGCATTCGCTCGTTTCGCCCATGTCACTTGGCCGCTTCTTGCCCCTTCTTTGACGATCAGTATTGTGCTCAACCTGATTGGTGGGCTGAAGCTGTTCGATATCATTACGGCGATGACAAACAGCGGACCTGGATACGCTTCTGCATCGCTTTCCACGCTCATGTATCAGCTTTACTTCGGACGCCAGGACGCAGGATACGCAGCTTCCATCGGGAACTTGATGTTCGTCATGATTTCTGTTGTCAGTCTCACGACGTTATTCTATTTGAGACGCAGGGAGGTTACGTCATGAGAGGAAAGCAAAAGTTGAAAAACTTTTTCTCCCTGCTGATTTCTTTGATTCACATCTTACCGTTCTATATTCTGCTTACGACTTCTTTTAAGGCTTCAGACGATATTAGCTCGAAATGGATCATGCCAGGTTACTTATTTTGGGATAATTTCAAAAACGCGTGGCGGGAAGCGAATCTAAGCAGTGCGTTCATTAATAATGCATTCGTAACCAGCTTTGCGGTAGTTATCCTCATCATTCTTGGATCCATCGCTGCCTATCCCTTGGCACGCAATCGGAGTACATGGAACAAATTCATTTACATGCTTTTCATTTCCGCTTTGATCGTACCGCCACTCACTATTCTTGTTCCGCTATACAAGTTTATGGTCGATATTGGTGGAATGAATCACTTCTGGGGGATTATACTGCTGCATGTCACTTTTTACCTGCCGATTACCATTTTCTGTATACCGGCTTTATAGGGACGATTCCAAGAGAGCTTGACGAAGCGGCTATGATCGATGGGGCCGGGCGTTTCGAATTATTCTATAAGGTTATTTTACCGCTTTTGAAGCCTATTACGGCCACTGTAATCATTTTAGCCGGAGTGCAAATTTGGAATGATTACCAGTTTTCCGTTTTCTTTCTGCAAAAACCAGCAACGCGTACGATCACTGTGGCACTTTCCAGCTTCTTCGGACAATATAATAACAATATTGGTTGGGTTGCGGCCGGTTCATTAATGGGAGCGCTTCCTATTGCAGCCGTATATTTGTTCCTGCAAAAATATTTTATACATGGACTTTCTTCCGGGGCGGTTAAAGGTTGACATTGCCTCATGATACAAGCTGCAAAACGCCGATTGACAAAAATTAATGACAACAGACTGACTCCTATTCTAGGAAGGACAGTCTTTTTCACTGAGATATAACTTTCGCTTATATTTAAAAGGGAGTTGACAGAATGAACATTGTCGTTGCGGACGACGAAGGAATCATAAGAGAGGGTATTCGTTCTGTGGCAAATCAAGCCGGTTTGGGTTTCTCAGTGTGGGAAGCAACAAATGGCTTGGAGGCGTTGCATTTAATTCAAAAGTTTCAAGCTGATATTGTTTTGACGGATATACGCATGCCTGAAATGGATGGATTGGAATTACTAAGAAATTTAAAAGAAAATGGACTTCATGTTGTTAGCATTATTATTGCTGATTATGAGGATTTTTCTATGGTAAGGCAAGCAATCAAATTCGGTGTGGCCGAATATTTGTTAAAACCAGCGAGCGTCAGTGAGATCTTGGAGGCTTTGCAGAAAGCGGCACAGCAGGTATTGCAGATGAAATCTAAAAAAGGGACACCTCTTTCTGTAGTACCCGACAATAGGTCAAACGAGAAACCGATTACGGTTGCTTTAAAATATATAGATGCCAATATACGTAGACGTCTTACATTAACAGAGGTTTCTAAACAAGCTAACGTTTCTCCTACCTATTTGGCTGCATTGTTCAAACAAAAGTTGGGGCGGACTTTTCTGGAATACCTTATTTCAAGAAAGCTTGAGATAGCCTGTGTTTTATTGCAAAGAGGCTATCAGTGTCAAGAAGTAGCGGATTATATCGGTTACGATAATCCAAAGTATTTTGGACAGACATTTAAAAGAATTCTTGGAGAGACACCAACGGAATATCGCAGCAGGCTCATCCACTGAAAGGGTCCGCTCATTTCCTAAAGATTTCGAACATTTTCGATAAGATCACCTATCACATGACTTCTGAGAAGTGATGTACAGTAAGGTGCAATGGGTGGCCAGGTACCGACAGCAAGCTAGTGATAATGCCGACCAAGCTGATTTTAATGGAGGTGATCAAGATCGGGCTGCTGGCGTAACCGGTAAAACGCTGAATGAATGTTTGGTTCCAATTGATCTGAATTTCATGACAAGATTTCGAGTAGGAGATATCTAAACAAATGCTGGCAAGAAGTCGCAAATGAGGAAAAATACTATTAAATGAGGGTGATTTTTTGTGAAAAAGACAGTGTCATTGGTTCTGTCTTTATTGATCGGTTTCAGTGTATTTTTCTCACCGGCAAACACAAATACCGCGTCGGCAGCCGTAATGCCGACAGCTGCTGAAGTTGCGGCAAGCATAACGTCAGTTGCGGTGCCGCCTACTGACGCTCCGTATCTGGTTCTGCCGTCGGTGCCCGACGGATTTAGAATCAGGATTAATTCTACAAGCAACGCCAATGTTATTAAACTGCACGGATCGATCATCCCTCCGGCTGCGAATACTAACGTTAATTTAACATTCCTGGTTACAAGAACGACTGACACCCCTGTAACGACGGCTACTACCGGAAGTATCACGGTAACGGTACCTGCTAAAACGGGTGCCGTCTGGACCAGCTATGAAGCCGAGAGTGCGACAATAACCAGCAACACGGTCACTCAACCTGTTACGATAGCGACTTGCAGCGCTACTACACCTTGTTCTGGCACGGGCAACGGGCAAAAGTTAAAGAACGTAGGGAACAGCCCGGACAGATACGTAACTTTTGAGAACGTTACCGTACCTTCTGCAGGCGCTTATTTTATGCAAATGGCTTACGGCATTGGCGCCGGATCAAGATCATTCTTTATCAGCGTCAACGGCGGTGAGCGACCGAGGTATCCGTGAGCGGTCCCGGAACCGATTTCAATCCCATTTTGAATACGTTTACAATAGTGAACTTGAATGCCGGAACGAATACAATTAAAGTTTTCAATAATTCCGCTTGGGCTCCCGATTTCGATAGAATCGCAATCGGTCCGGTTGTTACGCCGATTGTCGCTTATTCTGTTGCATCGATCGCTTTACCAGCGAAAGACGACACGAGCTTAAAGCTGCCGGTCATCCCAGGATTTTCCGTTGCGATCAAAAGTTCGGATAATTCGAATGTGATTAAAACGGACGGCTCGATTACACCTCCGGATACCGATACAACCGTAAGGCTGGTTTTGGAGCTGACAAGATTGGCGGATGGCGCAAAGGGAACTACAGCGAGCATTCCGGTCATAGTGCCTGCCGGAACCACGGCAGCTCAGGTTGCCGCAAGCATTGCCGCAATTCCAGCACCCGTGCAGGATGCCGCCAGCCTAGTGCTGCCATCGGTGCCATCTGGATTTGTTTTGGTAATTAAAAGCACGGATAATCCGGCTGTCATTCAAACAAGCGGGACCATTATCCCTCCGAAAACAGACACAACCGTTTCATTAGTTTTGGAAGTTACGAAAACTTCCGATAATTCCAAGGCACTCACAGCAAGCATTCCAGTGGCAGTGCCTGCGAAAAGCTTGAAACAAGACAATACGAATATCCAATTGAAGACTTCCGGACATCCTAAGCTGACTGCTGTTGATACGAGCGCCCATACATTCAATACCGTTGCAGGAACAACGGTGGCAGATATCACAGCTCAGGTGGAATCGACAGACGGCTCGACGCAAGCCTATGCGGTTGTAGATTCCAGCAACACAATCAAATCTTCCGGTTTGTTAGTGACTGGAGATAAGCTACTGGTAATTGCGGCGGACGGCAAGACCCAATCGAGCTACGCCATTACGGTAATGGGAAATACGGACATCCGATTGAAAGAACAAGCCTATAACTATGTTAGCGATATAACAGGAGATGTAATTACGATTACATCTGGGGACACCTATATTTACACAGTCGATACGGCTGAAGGTGCTGGCCGCACCACATTGACCATAAAAACAGTGGGGGAACTGCTGAATTCCATTACATCTTCGAATTCTACTTCTCAAACTTATTCAGTCAAGGGTGCAAGCGGGACTAAACAATTGACGGATCCAATAGCAAAGGGTGACATTTTAACAGTAACTGCAGGATCGGATACTCACAATTACTCAGTAAATGTCACCAAAGGCGCGTTGAGAGGCAAGATGGAGCTCGTGGGTAGTGCAATCACTGCAAACACGCCGTCTGACGTCGCTTTGAATTTCTTTGCAGGGATGAGAAGTCCAGCAACAGAGGTCTTGCTCAAGGTTCCAAAGGGGATCGGAGCAACGATGGATAATACATCAGTGAATGTAATCGGCAGAGGCAAAGTTAAGCTTTCAGAACTTGCGACGCAATCTATAGGCAGAGCGGGTGCCGGATACCGATTCCAGCAGGTAGGTACGGTTGCTATCGATAACCAGGCGGATGGAAGTCAGCTCATCACATTTAAGGGACTTGATTTCAGACCGGCCAATGGAGCTGATCTTAAAATTACGTTTGAGGGTGTCACAGCATCGGCGGCAGGCAGTTATGAATTTGCTGCTTCCTACAAGACATCCGAGCCGGAAGTATTAACAAGCCCATGGGGTACAGTGAGTTTACAAGTAGTCAGCACAATAAGCAGCTTTAATCGCGTATTGGATAAAAGCCTTACTTATAAGGAAAGCAGCGATACTTATACAAAGGCAAAGTTCAACTGGAGTGCTGCAAAGGATGCCGCTTCCATCAAGCTGATGCAATCAACGGATAAGGGGGCAAGCTGGACTGAGAGTAATGCTTCAGTCGGTGCGCAAAGTATAGAAGTGGAGGTTGCAAACCTTAATCCGAATAAAGAGTACTACTTTAAACTCGCAGTTGCTGGCGGAGCGAACACGGGAGACTCTAATATTGCCAAATATTATACCGGCAAATTTAATGCCAAGATGATGGGCGCAAAAGGCGACGGGAAAGCGGATGACACGCAAGCCATTGATAATGCCATTTTGTATCTGAATGCTTTGGGCGGCGGTACGCTGCTGTTTGAAAACGGCACGTTTAACATAAGAACCGTTCATCTTCAAAGCAATGTCTACCTGTATGTCAATCAAGATGCGACCCTATCTGCTTTAAAAGGCGGCGATGCTCCAGAGACCACGTACTTCTCGGATCTAGGATATCGCTCGGGTACGTCCGCAACGGCAACAGGACCCTACAAAGATCCTGAAAATTACTTTACCAAGCAGGACGTAGGCCATCATTACTTTAGAAACAGCATGTTTTTTGGCGAAAGATTAGACAATATCAAGATTATCGGAAATGGCAGAATTACAGGAAACGGCAATTTAACGACCAGTGACGGGGTCATGAGTAATACGCCGGACAATCGCAGCGATAAGATGCTTACAGTAAAACTAAGTACGAATGTTGAATTCGGCGGCTTGGATAACGGGCTTGACCTGTGGTACGAAGAGACAAACTCACCGACAACGGACGAACCGTATTATATTCAAAGCATTGACCCAGACGGCAAAAATGAAGTCAAGCAAAGAGACATTAGCAATATGCTCAGAGTGGATAAGGCAGGGCATTTTGCTATGCTTTCAACAGGTTCGGAAAATGTCAATACGCATGACTTTTATTATGGCAAGGATGCGAGCGGCAGCGCCAGAGACGTTTTTGACTACATGCAAACCAGCAATGTGTATGCGAAAAATATTTATGCCAAAGGCACCTCCGATGATATTGTCAAGCCAGGCAGCGACTCTTCACTAGGCTTTACAAAACCGGCATCTAATTTTTATGTTCGCAACATTATCGGCGACACCAACTGCAATCTATTCCAAATCGGCAGTGAAACCGTAGACGACATTAAAAATGCCTATGTGGATAATATTTACGTTCTCGCTGGAAATAAAGCCGGATTTTCCATTTCCACGAATGATGGCGCTACGGTGGAAAATATTTATTTGAATTATGGTCAGACAGGTCCCATTCACCATAAGGCGCAAATGAGACGCACGCGGGCACCGTTCTTTATTTCGATTTCCAATAGGGGACGTGTGATCGGCGGCGATGCTGTAAGAATGAAATGGATGGAAAACGGTGTACAGCGTGATGAGCTGTTAAGCAAAAATGTCAATATTGGGCATGTAAGAAATATTTTCATTAAGGATGTCAATATCGAAGAGGTGTATGGAGGAAGTCAGTATAGCAATCCTTCCAAGAGATGGGTTCCATATACCAATCAGAGCAAAGCAACGCCAATCATTGCAGGCTACAAAGTTGGTGATGGCGGACCGATCCTGCCGGACGGACGCAGCATTGGCTATATTGAGAATCTGCACTTTGAAAATGTCGATGTGTTAGTCAAGGGCGGCAATAGCATTGCCGATGCGGAAATTAGTCCGCCGGAGCTGGGTGTCGGCAAGTACAACATTTCAGACATTGGGGAACAGCCATCCTACGGGTTCTGGGCTAGACACGTGGACGGTCTGACGTTTACGAATGTCACGACAAGATTTGAGAAAAACGATGACCGGTATGCCATCGTGCTGGATGATGTTAAAAATGCGACCCTGGATAATATGAAAATGGTCAAAGGGAGCGCTAACCCCAAAATCATACAGTTAAGGAATGCAAGCAACATAACCGTTAAGAATACTTCGTACTACAAAAATACATGGGGCAATCAGCTTACCGCTCTTACAGACTTAAACAATGTCACGGTGACGGGCAAACAAAGCTATCCGCTCGCTATACAGAACCCGAACAATACGTCGATTCAATTGAAAACGCCGGCCATCCGAATCTGACGAATTTAGATAATGCTGCCTTCACGATTACGGCAACTTTGGGAACGGCAGTGGCTGATATGATCGGCCAACTGGACTCAACGGACGGCTCGGTACAGACTTACTCCGTAACGGATTCGTCTGGCGCAGCGAAGAATTCGGGGATCGTTGAGACGGGAGACCTTCTCGTCGTAACCGCTCAAGATGGGATTACGAAGAAAAGTTACCGTATTCTCGTTCCGCTTGAGATTCTGGTAAAAGCAGATTCGCAGTTGAATTCTGTTACGAAGAGCATCCCGAGCATTACGCTTTCAACCTCTTCAACCAATGGAATCAGCTATCTGCAAACGAGTGCTGTGCCAGTTGGAGAGTGGATTGAATTCAACATTGCCGTTCCTGCGGCAGGCACTTATAACGTGTCTTTCCAATATAAGACCAATACGACGGGAAGGGCTACGGTTCAGCCTTATGTGGGCGGGGTTGCCAAAGGATCACCGGTTAACCAAAATAACGCGACGGCCAATCTGTTTATTCCGGTGGATCTTGGCCAGGTAACTTTTGCGGCTGCGGGCAGCTATCCGGTAAGATTCGTGGCGACCAGCGCCGGCTCGATCGTCATCGACTACATCAAGTTTATTAAAGCGTCGGGTGAAATTCCGGCCATAACAGGCTTTGCACCGGCAGAGGTTACGGCCAAGGCCGGCGTGGCACCTGAACTTCCTGCAGTTGTAACCGCTCTTTACAGTGACAACTCAACGAAGGAAATAGCAGTAGCTTGGAACAGCATCGATCCGTCCCAATACGCATCAGAAGGAAGCTTTACGGTAGAGGGAACGGTAAGCGGTACTGCAATCAAGCCTGCAGTCCTCGTGACGGTTATTCGTACGGATGCTGCAACAAAGTCCGTTTTAAGCGGAACGGAAAGCGTTCAAGCCGGTGAGTCGTTCGACTTGACTTACGGGTTGTCCAATGTGAAAGACAGCATTTATGCACAGGATGTTACCTTTACTTACGATCCAGAGAAAGTGGAGTTTGTCTCCGCCGTATCCGTGAAAGACGGACTGCAGATCGTAGACCGGAAAGAAGCGCCGGGCCAAGTCCGCATCATAGCTGCAAGCCTTGGATCAAGCCATGCGGTCAATAGCGGCGGCGATTTGCTGAAACTGAGCTGGAAAGCCAAGTCACTCAGCCAATCTACAACAACGGCTATCGCTTTATCGGGCGTTATCATCTCTAATGGCGAAGGTGTTGAAACCCAAGTTGAAGGCGCTTCACATCATTTATCGATCACAGCTAAGGTCATCGTCGATAAAACGGCGCTCTACAACATCATAGCCAGCGCTCAAAGCAAGCATGAGACCGCAGTCGAAGGCGGCAGCGCCGGTCAATATCCGACTGGATCGAAAGCGGTGCTGAAAGCAGCGATCGAAAGCGCGAAAGCGGTAGCTGACAATACGACGGCTACACAGCAGCAAGTGGATGAAGCGGCGGCGGCATTGAACGCATCGCTTGAAGCCTTTCTGGCGTCGGTCAATACAGGGGTGCGCGGAGATGTGAATGGAGATGGTGCGGTCACAGTCGGAGACTTGGCCATCGTGGCAAGATACTATGGCAAATCGAGCGCTGATCCGGATTGGGATCAAGTTAAAATTGCCGATGTAAACGGCGATGGCAAAATCGACATCACGGACCTTGCGATCATAGCTAGAGCAATTTTTGAAAATTGATACTGCTTCTGAATGGAATTCATTGGGGGAGGGCGGAACTTCCTTCCCCTCGAATTCATCGGCAGAAGAATATTGGTGAAAAAAATTCGAAGAGGAGTCAACAAAAATGAAAAACCGCACCGTTTTGTTTAAAAAAATGTGCGTAACGGTCCTTATACTATCACTGATCATTGGCAACGTGTTTACCGTTTCGGGTGCATGGGCAGCCGGCAGTGTTAATACGGATATTAAACTGCAGGCCTCTCATCCAAATCTCGTATCTATCGCTATAACTCCTAAACGTATCATCACTGCCGTAACTGGTACAACGATTACGCAACTATTGGCTCAGATCCAATCTTCTGACGGTTCGGCACAGACTTATGGTGTCATAGATAAAAATCGCGATCCCAAAAATAATGGTGTTACGCTTGCGATCGACGATAAATTAGTCGTAAAGGCCGAAGACGCAACAGTAACTGCAGAGTATACGATAACCCTCGTGGCGCAGGACGAAAATACAAACATCAAACTAAAAGATTCACATCCTAATATATTGGATATCGATACGGTTCATCGTGCCATCTATGTGATTAGCGGCGCGACTGCAAGCCAATTGACGGCTCAGATCCAATCCTCTGATGGATCGATTCAAAGTTATTCGGTTGTTGATGCCGGCAACAATCCGAAGGGAGCGGGTCTACTTGTAACTGGGGATCAATTGCTTGTAACGGCGTCAGATGGCGTGACAACGGCAAGCTATGAAATCGATACGCTCTTTTCCAAAAGATATGAGAGTGAGACTGCTGCATTTACATCTTCAATCGTCACAAATACCGCCAACGATGCGGCTGCAAGCGGAGGCTCTTATCGACAGTTTACAGGCACGCCTAAAGTAGGCGACTGGATTGAATTTGCGCTGGATGTTCCGGAAGCCGGTATTTACAGTGTCAGCTTCGGCTATAAAACCAATAATAACAGATCATATCCCAGTTATCCGTCGATGGGGTATCGCTAGGCAAACCGATAGACGAATACGATACGATTCAGGCCTATACCCAAGCGAATTTGGGTAGTATTAACTTCCAATCGGCTGGAAGCCATAAATTCAAGTTCGTTATTACCAGTAAAAATACAGCCAGTTCCTCGTATTCAACTACTTTCGACTTTATCGAATTGGTGAAAGTACCAGCCGGACTGTCCGACAGATCGGACAATACGGATATCAGGTTTAAAAATACCAACCCTTATTTGACTGCCGTGAGTAATACGGCCCATACAATTACGGCAGTAAGCGGCGCAACTCCTGCAGATGTATTGGCGACGCTGGGCTCCACTGACGGTTCGACCCAGGTCTATTCCGTTCAGAATACAGGAAATGGTCCCAAAACATCAGGCATGATCGTTTCTGGCGATAAAGTCGTCGTCACTGCCGAAAACGGCATGTCAGCCATATTTAATATGATCCTTGGTGTGCCTGTCGGTACCGATATGCCTTATAACGCTCCTGTCATGCTGGCTGAAAATATGTGGGTGCCATGGGCACTAGACATGGACAATGAGGGCACGCTATACGTCACGGACCGCAAAGGAACATTGCATTTTATTCGCGAAGGCCAGCCGTTGTCGGCTCCGATGATTACATTCACGGACACATTCACAACAGGAGAGAGCGGATTGCTCGGTTTGGCTCTTCATCCGGATTTTGCAACAAATCGCCTGCTGTTTGTCTACCACACTTACAAAGAAGCTGGAACGAATAAAATTTATAACCGGTTGATGCGTTTGAAGGTCAATGCCACGGGCGACAAAGCGACGGTCGACAAAATCATGCTGGATCAGCTGCCGGGAAGCGACGCCAACGGCAATCACAGCGGAGGGCGCATTAAAATCGGTCCGGACGGATATCTGTATATCGGCGTAGGTGAAGTTTACAACCAAAACATCGCGCAAGATCTGAATAGTTTTGGCGGGAAAATCCTACGCATGACGTTGGATGGCGACGTTCCGGCTGACAATCCGTTCCCCGGATCTTATGTTTACTCCTGGGGCCACAGAAACCCTCAGGGACTTGCCTGGGATGCTTCCGGGCAGCTTTACGGCTCTGAGCATGGAGCGACAGGACATGACGAGATCAATAAAATCATAAAAGGCGCCAATTACGGTTGGCCGATCGTTCAAGGCGATGCGGTAACTAAAGTTAACGGCGTGAATACGATGGCGCCGATCCTGCATGCCGGATCTGACACATGGGCGCCTTCGGGAATGACTTTTATTAAGAACGGCCCATGGGCGGGCAAGTTGTTAGTCACCAATTTGAGAGGCTCGCAGCTGCTGCTGATCACACTTGACGATAACGGCAGAGTCACGCAGCAATCTTATTTTAAAAATACGTATGGCCGAATCCGGGATGTGTTCGAGGATCCTAAAGGGAACCTGTATTTTTCAACGAGCAACCGTACCGGCACAGGGGCGAAACCCGTCGCCAACGACGACCGGATCTTTAAGCTTACTCCGAAGTTTGTTGTAGAGGACCAAACGACCAACACGAACATCCAGTTAAAGGCAGATGCGCATCCTAATCTGGAATCGATAGATACGGCCGCACGTACGTTAACGGCGATGAACGGCGCGACCGTGCAGAATTTGCTGTCTCAAATCCAATCGGCAAACGGGACGACACAAAGCTATTCCTTAACGGATTCAAACAACAATGTAAAAGCGTCAGGCTTGCTGGTTACCGGGGATAAGCTGGCAGTAACGGCTCAGAATGGCATAACCAAAGCAACCTATATCATTACCGTTCTACCGGGCGCCGAAGCCAAGCTTACTGCTGAACTAAAGGGAGGCAGCAGCGTTTATGCAGGCGGAACTTTCGATCTGACCTATGGGTTGATACATGTAAGGGACGGCATTTTTGCGCAGGATGTTACGATAAGCTTTGATTCTGCGAAGGTACAATTTTTATCGGCGGAATCCCTAAGAAGCAGTTTCGTCATCGTTGAGACCAAGGTGACAGATGGAAAAGTTCGCATTCTTGCGGTAAGTCTCGGAGAAGACAATGCGGTGAAAACAGATGGTCCATTGTTGAAGCTTCATTGGAGAGCTTTAGCGCAAACCAGCTCTACAACATCGAAGTTACCTTGTCCAATGTTGTTGTTGCTAACGGTGAAACGAATGCGAACGGAGAAACAGCGCCTGATGGAACAGGAACACAAGTAGATATCGAAATTATTTATATCGATAAGGCAGGATTGAACGCCTTGATTGCCGATGCTCAAAGCAAGCATTATGCAGCAACCGAAGGCAGTGGTATCGGTCAATATCCGGCAGGATCGAAAGCATCGCTGCAGACGGTCATCAATAACGCTAAGGCAGTTGCCGACAGCACTTCAGCTTCGCAGCAGCAAGTCGATCAAGCGAAAGCGTACTTGAACGCTGCCTTGCAATCATTCCTCGCATCGGTCATCACTGGAATACATGGAGATTTGAATGGCGACGGTAAAGTCACGATTGGCGACTTGGCTATTTTGGCAAGATTATACGGCAAGTCATCCGCTGACCCGGATTGGGAGCTATATAAATTTGCTGATCTCAACGGCGACAACAAGATTGACATCGAAGATCTTGTCATTATCGCAAGGTTGATTTTCGAATAACCATAACGAATGAACAAGATTGATGGAGGAGATTCATTCTCTCCTCCCCAAAAAATAAAAAAAGAAGGATTTGATGCTCAATGGGTAACGTTAAAAATTTTAAGATGATTAAAGTCATGTTTTTAACTCTCTTTGTATTTGCATTGCTTCTTGGCAGCGCATTTACGTCTCAGCAAGCACAAGCGGCAAGCTCCAATACGGATATCCAGTTGAAAGCCGCCGGCCATACCAATCTTTTAGTCGTTAATTTAATGCAGCACAAAATCGGATTAATATTAGCAACGACTACAGCATTGCAACTGAAATCACAAATAGAATCAACTGACGGTTCGTTGCAAACTTATGCGGTTCAGACTGCAACTGGAAGTACCAGGGCTGACGGGACTGCCGTGGCCTTCGGAGATGTGTTAGTCGTAACGGCTGCTGACGGCGTAACGAAAACGACATATCGGACAGCAACTTTAGCAACAGTTTCAAATGCTTATATCGAACCGAGACTATCCGGAAGTTCCAACCTAGTTGCCGTTTATAATAAAGGCCCTGTAATCACGGCATACAAAGGCATCACTGTAGCGAATCTATTGGCACAGGTGGAATCGTCTGACGGCACGGCACAGACTTATGCCGTAACCGATGCAAGCGACGCCGCAAAAAGCGCAGGTGCTCTTGCAGCAGGGGATAAGCTGGTCGTCACTTCGCAAGACGGTACTGCAAGCATTACATTTACTATTCTTTTAGTGGACTTTGTCCGTGAATTGGACACTTCTTCAACTGCATTCGGTCAATATACGTTGTCACCAGGCTTAACAACATCTGTTCTTTCAGCGGGTGCTAGTATCAATAATTATGCTCAAAATTCAGCGTCAAACGGATCGCATTTACAAGTAGCATTCACAGCTGTTGGCCAATGGATTGAAATGACGGCAAATGTTCCGACAGCGGGAGAATATGAACTGAATATTGGCTATAAGAAAAATAACGGTAGAGGAAATCCACAGTTATCGATCGATGGTGTCAATCAAGGCCCTGTGGTAGATGAGTATATCGTCACTACGGATGCCGGAATGTATATGGCAAATCTCGGCAAGGTTCAATTAACGGCAGGCGACCATACAATCAGGTTCACATTAATAGGTCGTACGGCAGGAACTAGTTACACCGTTTCTCTCGACTTCCTCGGATTCACGAAGCAAAACGCAGCGCCGACGATTACAAACATTACATCGGTAGATGTTACAACTACAGCGGGAACAGCTCCCGTACTGCCGTCAAAAGTAACGGCGAACTACAGCGACGGCTCGAGTCAACAAGCGGATGTAACTTGGGAAAGCATCAGCCCCTCCCAATATGCATCGGCGGGAAGCTTTACGGTAAATGGAACAGTAGCCGGAACAACGATTAAAGCAGCGGCTAATATCACAGTAACTCCAGCACTTAAAACTGCCGCCGTTTTAAGCGGAACGCATAGCGTCAATGCCGGAGCTACGTTTGAATTGACGTACGGTTTGAGTAATGTGAAAGAAGACCTTTATTCTCAGGATATTACCTTGACGTACGATCCGTCGAAAGTAGAATTTATTTCCGCAGCGCCTTTAAATTCCACGGCACATGCCATTTATTCAAAAGCAACGGGAGCTAATACGGTTCGAATTCTCATGGCAAGCTTGGGAGAGAACAATGCGGTGAAAACCGGCGGCAATCTGTTAAGCGTGAAATGGCAAGTCAAGTCGCTCACGGAATCTGCTCAAACAGCAATCGCTTTATCCAATGTGGTTATCGCTAATGCAGCCGGAGAAGAAAAAGTGTTAGACAGCGTTTCTCATAACGTATCGATTACTTATACGCCAACAATCGATAAAACAGCTTTGAACGCTTCGATCGATGATGCTCAAAGCAAACACGACTTAGCTGTAGAAGGCAACCAAGCAGGCCAATATCCGACAGGATCTAAAGCAGCATTGCAAACGGCGATCAATAATGCAAAGGCAGTAGCAAATAGCGGGTCGGCATCGCAGCAGGAAGTAGATCAAGCGAAAGCGGATTTGGACGGTGTCGTACAAACATTCCTCGCTTCGGTCATCACCAGAATACCGGGAGATGTAAACGGAGACGGTAAGGTTAGCATCGCAGACTTGGCGATTGTAGCTAAATACTATGGAAAATCGAGCGCAGACGCGGATTGGAATACTTATAAGTTCGCGGATCTGAGTGGCGACGGCAAAATAGACATCGAAGACCTCGTAATTATTGCAAGATTGATTCTCGATTTCGAATGAATTTGAAGTTGAATCGAAGTTCCAGGGGATGGCACAAGAGCCATCCCCTCATTAAGGGGAATCAATGAAGCAATAAAATAGGAGGAATGTGTATGTTTAAGAAATTAAAAATACCGACCGCCGTTTTGCTTTCTTTTTTCATTTTGTTAAGCAGTTTAGTCTCCGTGTTTGCGGTTCCGCCGCAAGAAGCAAAGGCATCAGATAACGGTTTAGCTCAAAAACCTATCATGGGCTGGAGCAGCTGGAGTTTTATCAGAAAAGATCCGACGGAAGCCAAAATTAAAGCGCAAGCAGATGTGCTGGCTGCGAAATTCAAGTCTCACGGCTATGAATATGTGAACCTAACTTGCCAAATTTCATGAGAAAAGCAAGGGAGAGGATACACCGTTTATGAAGAAGCAAAGTTATAGCTATTTATCCAGTTTTCTGGCGATATGTCTTTTATTCACATGCTTCGGTTTTACAGGAAGTGCGCTGGCCGAACCGCAGCAAACAAGTTTCGATTACCTTAGCGATTTAAACTGGACAAATTTAGTTAACGGGAAAGTGGCAACTAAAAAAGATCAGAATGCAAGCGGACGCCAGCTCATCATGAATGGTATCAACTATTCCAAAGGAATCGGATCGCATCCCGATACGACTATTACGTACCGTCTAGGAGGAAAGTATTCCCGCTTTACATCGACAATTGGTATCGACGATCAAGCATTGGAGAATACAAAATTTCCAACGAAAATCAAATTTACGGTGTATGCAGATGGTGTAATCAAGTATGAGAGCCCGATAATGACAGCTAAACCTTATATGGCTCCGATCCCGGTTGATCTGGATATTACAGGCGTTGATGAGTTCAAATTAGTGTTGACGGGTCATGCGGACGGCACCAATCCACAGACGACAGGATATGGGGATTGGGCTGATGCCCGTCTTATCAAAGCCGGCCAGAGCTTGTCGGCTGCAGATGTCGCATTAGGAATTACGTCCATCCCTGCCCCGGCCAAGAATGATACGATTCTGACGCTTCCGACAGTGCCCGATGGTTTTACGGTAGCCATTAAAAGCTCTAACAATGAGGCTGTCATTCCTCTTGACGCTCAAATTTTTCCGACCGATGCGGATACATCGGTAACGCTTGTTTTGAAGGTTACGAGAGTGTCTGATAATTCGACTGCGGACACAGCGCCGATTCAAGTGCTCGTTCCTGCAATTCAAATCGTAGAGAATGTAAATAAAACGGCATTGACTGAGGCAATCTCAACGGCTAATTCCACTTATAGCTCGGCTGTGGAAGGAACGGTACCGGGACAATACCCTTCAGGCTCTAAGGCTGCTTTGCTATCGGAGATCCTTGCGGCTCAGTCGGTAATGGATTATGCGAAAGCAAAGCAAGCTGAGATTGATGCAGCAACTGCGTCACTAAATCAAGCGCTTACGGCGTTTTTGGCATCCGTTATCGTTGATTCAAATTCTGAATTGGCATCAGTTACGCTCATTGCGGATAAGGATACCTTGAATTTGGACGGTCTGGCTACCTTAAGCCTCAGCGGCAAGATGAGCGATGGCAAAGTGGCTGACCTAAGCTCGGCCGTCGTGAGGTATAGCACGAATAGCACCGATAAAATTGCATCGATCAATAGGGTCGGAAGTGGTGCGGAAGTTAGGGCGGGCACGAAAATTAATTCTCCAGGTTCAGCTACCGTTACTGCTACCGTAACCTTGAACGGTATCACAAAGGTGGCCACAGTCCCGTTCACTGTGAAATTGGCGGCTGATAAACCTTGGACTCACCAGTATCATCAAACGCTAACGATGAAAATGTTCTTATGTGAAAATAACGGTACAGTCAGATTGACCTTCGAACAAGGCTTGGAAGCCATTAAGAAAATCGATCAACTGACACGCGGAATACCAAAAATTATTTATTTGGTAGGATGGCAGTATGACGGCCATGATACAGGATATCCCGCATTTGATGTCGTGAATCCCAAGCTGAAACGAGCGCAAGACGTCAAAGCGGAAGACAGCCTGAGCTGGCTGATGGATGAGGCGTTCAAATATAACACAACGGTAAGCTTCCACATTAATATGCTGGATGCCAGCCCGAAAAGCCCTTTATGGCAAACGTATCTGGATGCGGATGTTATTGCCAAAGAGACGAATGGCGATCTAAGATCCTATGTCTGGGGATATCCGATCAGCTATAAAAGGGAATGGGAAGCCGGTTTGACGATGCAACGGATCGACAAGCTGTTGGAGCTGTTTCCGGTGCAGAGAGCGGGAACCATTCATATCGACGCATTCCATCAAAATATTCCCGGTTTGACGGCAGGCTTTATTAGTCCGTTTCACGGAATCACTTCCCAAGAGGAAGCGGAGTACCAAAAGAAAATCATTCGTTATTTCCGTGAAAAGGGAATCGACGTCACCGCTGAATTTGACAAAAACTACAGAGTGGACCAACTCGTCGGTTTGCAGGCGATGGCATGGCATATTCGCTGGAGTAATTCAGAGCAATATAGCATGCCGCCTTCACTATATATTGGCGGCGATGGCGGTTATGATCTGCTTGGCACGGGGATGCTCGGCGAAGGCACGATCAAATCAGACCCTAACAACTTAAAAGGATTTCTTGAAGAATTCTCTTTGAAAACGCTGCCTTGGTATTATTTGAACCGTTTGAACAGAGTATCCAATCAGCAGGGCGTCAAAGTGACATTCTCCAACAACGTAACAAGTGAAAAAGTGGGCAGCAATATTGTCATTAAACAGAACGGCCGTGTCATGCAGGATGGAACCGATGTGTTCTTCCCGGCGCTTTGGAATGAGGGTAAAGGCAAAGAAATCATCGCCTTCAGCAAAAGCGGATATACCAACAAAACATGGACGCTGCCGGATGATTGGGCAAACACGACTAAAGTCGATGTGTATTCGATCGGTTTGACCGGTTTAACCTTGGTGCAAAAAGATAAGCCTGTATCTAGCGGTGCTGTAATGCTATCCCTAACGGCTGGTCAAGGCGTCTCCATTGTTCCAACCGGAACGTCAGACGTTAAAAATCCTGGTGCTTTCCAATTGTTAATGCCTGCAAACGGCGCTTCAGGGGTAGATCCTTCGGCAGCAACGTTCAATTGGGAAGCTGCAATTGATGCAGACAGCTACCAGTTAACGATCGCCGATGACCCGGAATTTAGAAACGTTGTAATTGATCAAACAATGAATTCAACATCCAAGAACGTAACGGGATTGTTGGCGGATAAGAAGTATTACTGGAAAGTTACGGCTAAGAATGAACAATCGGGCGGAACAACGATGAACAGCGGCGGCGCAGCTTCTTTTATTACGAAGCTGACGATTTCGGCAGCCGATGTTGCGGCATTCATTACAGGCATTACGCCGCCAGTGAGCGATGCGACTGTTTTAAAACTGCCGACAGTGCCGGCCGGATTTACAGTAAGAATCAAAAGCACGAGTAATTCGAATGTGATCAAAACAGACGGAACAATCATTCCGCCTGGAGCGAAAACTGATGTGACGCTTGTATTGGAAGTAACCAGTACGTTGGATGGTTCGGCAGCCAGTACCGAAGCTATTACGGTGGCGGTTCCGGCAAGAACAAGCACATCGACAACTTACGATACGTCCAAGGCAACATTGTTCGGTTCAACGTCTGTGGCCAACTCCGCGCTCTTTGCAACCGGCAAAAAAATTAAAAATGTAGGAAATAATGCGAACAACTATGTGATTTTTAATAACATAAATGTTTCGGATTCAGGCGCATACAACTTGCAAATTGAATATGCAACAGGCCAAGATCGGGCGTTTTATGTGAGCGTCAACGGAGGTACTGGCATTTATGTGCCTTTGCAAGCCGGTCCTGATTTTAATGTTCCTTTTACCACAACGGTACTTATAGAACTGCAAGCAGGAGCGAACAGCATTAAAATTTATAACAATAGTGCTTATGGTCCGGATTTAGGTGTCATAACCATCAGTTCGGTCAGTCCGATTGCGGTTGCAGCGGGAATTACAGCGATTACGGCTCCGCTTCAAGGTGCTTCAAGTTTAACACTGCCAACAGTGCCATCAGGATTTACCGTTACGATCAAGAGCTCGGATCGACCGGAGGTTATTCAAACGAATGGGACGATCAACCCTCCGAGCGCAGATACGACTGTCTCATTGGTATTGGAAGTAACGCGTACGTCCGATGGCTCGAAAGCGATTACCGGCAGCATTCCGGTGCTTGTGCCGGGAGTACCTGTCTCGGCTTCGCCGCAGGTCACATTAAACGGAACAGACAGCATCTATGCCGAAGGGTTGTTTGACCTGAAAGTCGGGACACAACATGTGAAGGGCAGTATCTACGGTTACGATATATCCATCGATTATGATCCGTCCCAAATCGATCTATTCACGGCGGATACTTTGAAAGACGGACTCATGATCGTGGATAAAAAGGCGGTTTCCGGCCAGCTTCGTATCCTTGCAGTCGTCATCGGAGACGACAAAGCTGCGAACGCGAACGGCGATTTGCTGGTCATTCACGGTAAAGCGAAATCGCTTGCGCAATCGGCAACCGCAAGCATTAGCGCATCTTTGGTAGTCGCGAACGGCGATGGCCTGGAAACACCAATTGGCGGCGCGACGCATGAGATACAAATCACTTATGTTAATAAAGCAGCGCTGAACAGTCTGATCACCGATGCGCAAAATACGCTTAACGCAGCGGTGGAGGGTTCACAACCAGGCCAATATCCGGTGGGATCGAAAGCTGATCTGAAAGCGGCATTCGACAGAGCGAAAGCAGTAGCGGGCAATCCGGCAGCTACACAACAGCAAGTGCAGCTGACCGCGGTTGATTTGAGCGCAGCGCTCCAAGCATTCAAAGCTTTGATCATTACCGGAATTCCGGGAGATCTGAACGGCGACGGTAAAGTCAGCATCGGGGATTTGGCGATTGTAGCGAAGTACTACGGAAAATCGTCCGCAGATAGCGATTGGGATCCATACAAATTTGCGGATGTCAATCATGACGGCATGATCGACATTACCGATCTTGCGATCATCGCTCAGAAGATTCTCTACTCCGAGTAACTTAATCAAAATTTGTTAGAAGTTGGAAATTCAATAAAAGGCAAGCACCGATGATTTCGGTGTTGCCGATCCATGAAAGCAGGTGAACGGGATTTTGATGAAACGAAAATTGTTCGTACTAATCGTTGTTTGTTTGATGATTGCGCAAGTTTTGCCGATGACGACGGCAAATGCGCAATTTAACAATCCTATTAGCAACCCAGTTATAACTTCGGGTGCACTTGCTGCTGCTGCGGGAGATCAATTAGCCGTAATAACGGCTGACGGTACAATCAATTTGCAGGCGCCGCAAAATGCGTTTTCTCCTCAAGAGTCACAAACGGACAGTTCTGTGCTTTTGCTGTGGGATAAACCGGCCAATATTTATAGTATCCCCAATTTTGATAAGTATGTCGTTTACAAGGACGGTGTTCAAGTCGGTGAAACAACCCAAATGGGATATTCGGTTTCGGGATTAACCCCGAGCACCTCCTATTCCTTCACACTAAAGACGAGGGATACGAGTGGAAATCTGTCTGATGCAAGCGCCGCTTTAACGATCCGGACGAAGGTTTCCGGTCAGACGATTAATGTTGAAAATTACGGAGCGGTAGGCGACGGCTCTACAGTCAACACAGCGGTGATTCAAAAAGCCATCGATGAATGTCCGGCAGGCTGCACAGTCTATATCCCTCCGAATAAAACCTTTATGAGCGGCGCGCTGTTCCTGAAGAGCAACATGACGATGAAGATCGACGGTACGCTGAAAGGAACGACGAATCTTAAAGATTATCCGGTCATCCCGACTCGCTTTGAAGGTTTCGAGCTGAACGGTTATGCCAGTCTTTTGACACTCGGACAACGGGATGCGAAAGGGCCGTACAACATTTCCAATGTCGTCATCAGTGGTTCGGGAACAATTGACGGCAACGGTCTGGATCTTGGGAACGCCCAAAAAGCGGCATTAGGCAACAGAGCGCGCGGGCGCGCAATTATGATGATGAATGCGCAGAACGTATACGTCAAGGATCTGACGGTAAGCTACGGTCCGGCATGGACCACGCATTTCATCTACAGCGATCATGTCACTTTCGATAATGTAAAGCTGATTTCCAAAAATTTGTCCTACCGGATTGCCAACGGCGACGGGATTGATCCGGATTCATCGACGCATGCGAATATTTTCAATTGTTATTTCCATACCGGCGACGATTCCGTAGCGATCAAGTCGGGCAAAAACCTGGAAGGCTACAATCTAGGCATTCCTACGGAATATATCCGGGTCACCGACAATGTCGTCGACGGCTCCAACGGCGGTTATGTCATCGGAAGCGAAATGTCCGGCTCGGTCAGACACGTGCTGATCCAAAACAATACTGTAAGCTCGATCAGCTGGGAGGGCATCGATATCAAATCAAGCGCCGGACGCGGAGGTATCGTTGAGGATGTAACGTTCAAAGATATGACCATTTCCAAGACGAGATTGGCCGTCAGACTTTCGGCAAATTACTCGGTAAACAATGACGGAGCTCCGGCGCCGGTTCTGCCGATTTTGAGGGATATTCACTATGAAAATATCGTCACGGGTCCGGGCACGAATGGATCGGCTTTGGAGATTACGGGCCTGGATGGCAGCAATGTCCGAAATATTACGATGAAGAACCTCAATCTGAAGGGTACGGCCGGAGCGATCGTCAATTATGCGGATTCGATTTCGTTCGATAACGTGAATGTTACGGCAAGCAGCGGCCCGGCATGGACCGTAGCGAACTGGGCGAATATCCAAAGCTCGAATCCGGAAATTCAGCCGCTATCCATTCATCCGAACATTCACAATTTTAATGCGGCAGGACGCGTCATTACGGCGCTTACCGGCACAACATTCGGGCAGCTGATCGCTCAACTGACTGGCGTGGACGGGGCGGTCCAAAATTTCGCCTTAACGGACGCAGTAGGCAGGGCCAAACAAGCTTCAGATGTGCTGGCGGACGGAGACAAGCTGACCTCATCAGCCAAGATCGGAAGCGGTAAAGTTGTCTATATGATCATGGTTGTTTCAGATGCAACCATTCAGTTGAAGGCAAATCATCCGAATGTGACTTCACTGGATCTTGCGGCGCGTTCTTTTTCCGTAGTGCATGGAACTACAGTTTCAGATCTTATCAATCAAATCGAATCTCCGACAGGCTCGGTGCAAACGTATACGGTAACGGATTCGGCAAACGCGCCAAAAGCTTCGGGCACTTTGGTTGGCGGCGATATTTTGGTCGTGATTGCTCAGGATGGGATAACGAAAAATAATTATGCGATAAATATAATAAGCATCTCTAAGATTTACGAAGGTGAAACGACACCCTTTGTAACCTCGGGACTGGGAACAAGCACGGCAGCGGATGCGGCTGCGAGCGGCGGATCTTACCGGCAATTTACCGGAACGCCAGCTGTAGGCAACTGGTTGGAATATACGATTAACGTGCCTGCGGCCGGCACCTACAATGTCATTTTTGGCTATAAAACAAATAACAACAGAGGAACTGTACAGTTATCCGTCGATGGGAATGCGCAAGGCGCTCCGACCGATGAATATGCAAGTGCGCAAGGATACACATCGGCGAATCTTGGAAACGTGACTTTTGCCGCAGCGGGCGATCATAAGTTCAGATTTGTGATTACTGGAAAGAATGCAAACAGCAGCGGTTATGGAATTACGTGGGATTATATTCAATTGGTTTCCGTCATTCCGGTCATACAGAGCATTGCCCCGGTTCATACGAATACTGAAACGGAAATCATGCCTGATCTCCCAGCACTTGTTACTGCGGTGTACAGCGATAACTCAACTCATCAAGTAGCTGTTGCTTGGGATCCTATTGCCCCGTCCCAATATGCAGAGCCTGGAAGCTTTGCGGTTGAGGGAATCGTGGCGGGCACTTCGATCAAGGCAGTAGCTACGATTACGGTAATGGAAGCTACTCCCGGAACGATTGCCAAGAGAATTGTATCGCTCCCCACTCCTGAACAAGGCGCGACGGTCTTGGATCTGCCGACCGTACCTGACGGATTTGAGATTAAGATTAAACAATCGGATGATCCTTCGATCATCAAAACGGATGGCACTATCAATCCACCGAGCGAGAATAAAACGGTAAACGTCGTTCTGGAAATTACCAGATTGTCCGACGGAGCGGTCGCGGTTACCGACGCCATTCCCGTGCTTGTGCCTGGCGTACGGGTCTCCGCTTCTTCGAAGGTCACATTGCACGGAACTGACAGCGTCTACGCAGGCGGACAGTTCGACCTGACGGTCGGAGCGCAACATGTGAAGGGCAGCATCTACGGTTACGATATAAACGTGCATTACGATCCGTCCAAAGTCGATCTGCTCTCAGCGGATGCTTTAAAAGACGGACTCATGATTGTGGATAAAAATGCATCATCCGGCCAGCTTCGCATCCTTGCGGTTGCCATTGGAGACGACAAAGCCGCGAACGGGAACGGCGATTTGCTGGTCATTCACGGCAAGGCGAAATCGCTTGCGCAGTCAGCAACCACGAGCATTAGCGCATCTTTGATCGTCGCGAACGGCGACGGAGCAGAGACGCAAATGGATGGCGCGTCCTACGACTTCCAAATCACGTATGTTGATAAAGCAGCGCTCAACAGTCTGATCACCGAAGCGCAAAATTCGCTTAACGCAGCGGTGGAGGGCACACAACCAGGCCAATATCCGACAGGCTCGAAAGCTGCGTTGAACACGGCGATCGACAGAGCGAAAGCGGTAGCCGGCAATCCGGCAGCTACACAGCAGCAAGTACAGCAGACCGCAGCTGATTTGAGCGCAGCGCTCCAAGCATTCAAGGCTTCGATCATTACCGGAGTTCCGGGAGATCTGAACGGCGACGGTAAAGTCAGCATCGGGGATTTGGCTATTGTAGCGAAGTACTACGGGAAATCGTCCACAGATCTAGATTGGGATCAATACAAATTTGCGGATCTCAATCATGACGGCGTTATCGACATTGCCGATCTTGCGATCATCGCTCAGAAAATTCTCGACTTCGAGTAATTTTAACAAAGTCTGGTAGAGAGGAGATCAAAGAATGAATGTTTTAAAGAAACGGTTCAGTTTGCTGTTAAGTTTACTTCAAGTGGTTGCTATTTTATCGGTGCTAAGTGTTTCCAATCCTTCAATCACATATGCAGCGGAAGGGGATGGCACTCTTCCGGCGTCTCCTACGCTAACAACCGCTGATCAGACGGTGAATACAATCTATTTGCGTATTAAGGGCACAGCGACGCCGGGCGATGAGATTTTCGCCGAACGCGATCCCGAAGACTATTTTTATGGAATGGCGAATAGAGAGACGGGAGCATTCGATATGGTAGTCCTGTTGGAGCCTAATCGATTGAATAAATTTTCCATCTATGCTGTGAACAGTGTCGGAGTGAAAAGTAAACCGAGGATGTTGAACATTACTCATAAACCGGTTGAACAGGACCAAACGCCGCCGAACGCACCGACGCTTGCAACCAGCGATCAGACGACCAATGCGGATTACATCCGTGTAAAAGGTACAACCGCGCCAGGGCTTGGAATCTTGGTTGAAAATAGGCTGGAGCAATTTGTGGGCATAGCAAACAAAGATACGGGAGCATTCGAAGTCATTGTTCCGTTAGAACTAAATGCGGTGAACAGATTATCGGTATATGCTGTAAGCGCTGCTGGCGTTAAGAGCGGTCCGGTGACGCTAATCATTTCACAAATTATTTCTGATCAAAATATCAAAGGGGTAACGAACCCAGCAGACAAAGCAGTCCCTCACGGGACATCTTTTAGCCAATTAGGACTTCCGGCAGAAGTTACCGTAACTCTGGATAATAACACAACTGCTCAGATTCCGGTTATATGGGCAGCAAGCTCTTACAATGGAAATACTGCAGGAGCGTATACGCTCACGGGAACACTGCATACTCTTCCGAAGGGGATCTCAAATATAGACGGTTTAACTGCGCAAGTTAAGGTTTTAGTCGGCAAACCGGCTGCTAGTAACGATGCGGCGCTGAGCGGCATTAAAGTGAATGACACAGGTCTGTCCGGATTTAATAAGGATACATTGGCGTACAATGTGGAACTGCCATCAGGCACAACTGCTGTACCAAATGTCACCGCTGTATCCGCCGATGCGAAAGCAACCGTTGTGATTACCCCGGCAGCTGGTCTTCCCGGCACGACGAAGATTGGAGTAACGGCTGAAGACGGCATCACGAAGCAAACGTATACAATTAACTTCTCGGTAAAAGCGGCTCCGCAAAAAATGAGTGCATCTCTAAGCGGAACGAATAGTGTCATGGAAGGTCAATCATTTAGTCTGATCTATGGATTGCAGCATCTGAACGATTCCATTTATGCTCACGATCTGCTCATTTCGTATGATCCGAATAAAGTGGAGTATGTCTCTTCGGAAAGCTTAATTAACGGCTTGAAAATTGTTAGTGAAAAGGGAATTCAAGAAAAAGGATTGCGGATCCTTGCTGCCAGCTTAGGAGAAGACGGTGCGGTGAAAACGGACAGTGATTTGTTGAAGCTTAATTTTAAAGCTAAATATGTCAGTGCATCCACACAAACATCCATTTCCTTGTCGAATGCGGCTGTTTCTAATGGCGATGGCGTGGAAACAAAATTGGAGGACGTTTTCCTGGGCGTACAAATTACACATAAAGTTGTTGATGTTGTTGACAAAACGGCATTAAACAGCGCGATTGCGGGCACGCAAACTGCGCATGATGCGGCGGTAGAAGGAACAGGTGTCGGCCAATATCCGGCAGGAGCGAAGGCAAAACTGATGGCAGCAATTGAAGCTGCGGAAGCAGTAGCTGGAAATGCCTCCGCCACTCAACAGCAAGTAGATCAAGCGACAGCTAAATTAAATGAAGCGCTGCAAGTATTCAAGGATTCAGTACTTACCCGCATTCCGGGAGATTTGAACGGCGACGGGAAAATCACGGTCGGTGACTTGGCAATTGCGGTAAGTTACTACGGTAAAGATTCGACCGATCCGCAGTGGGATACGTACAAGATCGCAGACCTCAATGGCGACGGCATTATTGATATTGTCGACCTTGCGGCGATAGCAAGGAAAATCTTCAATTTAATTGATTAATTCGATGTCATTGGGAAGATTTGAGGAGGGGGGACTGTCTTCTCTCCCCAAATCTTCTTCTCATGGCAGCAATAAGAGTGAATAGCAAAGGAGTCAATGGCCCAATTTACGGATGCGGATTGGGATGCATACAAGTTTGCGAAATTATAGTTAATCGTAGAGGAGCCAGTTCATAATGAAACGTAGAAACCGTATTTCAATATTAAAATCGATGCTTTTTACGATCGTTTCATCCTCATTGATTTTTGGCAGCATGATTACGGGTTCTAACGTTCAAGTGGCAAAAGCCGCAGAACCTGCAAACCCCATCGCATACGCCAAAAGAACAACAGGCACTATGGGATGGCACGCTACTTCCTATGGCGGAGGTTTTACCGAGGCAAATATGAAAGCAAATGTGGATTGGATGGCAGCGGAATATAAAGACTTCGGGTATGAATATATCCAAATTGACGGTTGGATCAACACTGGGCTCCGGCATAATGAGAATGGGTATATTACCCACTACAAAACATGGGCGAACGATTACAAATACTGGGCCGATTATGTGCATGGCAAAGGCTTGAAATATGCTGTGTACTACAATCCCTCGTGGATTCTGAAATCGATTGCCGATGACGAGACGGTTAAAGTCGTAGGTACCGATATTAAAATTAAAGATATTGTTAACACGACTGATCCAAGCAAAAGTTTCCAGGACTGGTATATGGTTGATCCTAGCAAACCGGGAGCGGAACAATACATTAAAGGAATGGTTAACTACTATAAGAGCATTGGGGCAGATATGCTCAAGGTCGATTTCATCAGACTCTTCGATGATGCATATGGAGCTGCGGCGACCGAAGATTTCTACCGCTGGATGAGAGAAGCGGCCGGTGATAACTTTATCCTCTATTATGCGAACCAAAAGAATCGCAACCATGCCGATGCTGAAAATAAATATGCTGATCTTATCAGAGCCAGCGAAGATTGGAGAACGGATACAAACGTACAGGGCGTATGGTGGCATACCAGCGTACGCAACAGAGGAACTGTACAGGATAACAAATGGCCGCCGGCTTACAATCTTTTCGACGGATTCGTCTGGCTGTCGGATGTCTCCGGACCGGGAAAAGTTGCGCTTGACGGAGATTTCAGCATATTAAGCTCAACGGGAAGCACGGATGCGGAAAAGAAATTTAGAATCAGCCTGCTGGCGATGGCAGGGAGCAGTATTAACATCGGCGATAGATACTCGAATATCGGAAATAATGACGTGTACTATAAAAACTGGGAAATTATCGATATGAATAAGCGTGGCTTTGTGGGCAAACCGTTAGCCAGAGACGTGAAAAACCCGCTCAGCCAAGTTTGGAAAGGCCAACTGCCTGACGGAACATGGGTAGTCGGTTTATTTAACCGGGAAGATTCCGCTCAGACAAGATCGATTAATTTTAATAGCGATTTGGGGCTGAGTGGCAATTATCTGGTGAGCGACATCTGGTCGCATTCTAGCCTCGGAACCATGTCGTCTTACAGCGAAAATGTTCAGCCGCATAGTGTCAGACTGCTTAAAATATCCAAAGTGTCGATGGAACCTTTTGGCGCGTTTTTCACCGGATCGCAGCAGGTCACGCTGAACGCCGCCGATCCGCAGGCGGAAATCCATTATACAATCGACGGCAGCGAACCTACTTCCAGCTCTCCCGTTTATAAAGCTCCATTTACAGTAAGTCAGACTTCGACAGTCCGCGCAAAAATTACACAAGGAAGCGGTCAAGGTTACGAAGCCGCAGCAAGGTTTATCCAATCTGATATTGATCCGATCGTGAATATTGCAGCTGGAATCACTTCGGTTGCAGCGCCGATTAAGGATCAGAAAAATTTAATTTTGCCGACAGTGCCTTCGGGATATACGATCAGGATCAAAAGTTCGGATCAATTGAATGTCATTAAAACGGATGGTACCATTATTCCTCCGTCGGCGGATACGACTGTAAACCTTGTATTTGAAGTCATGAGAACGTCGGATGCAGTCACAAGGGATACTGTCGGCAATCAAGTGATTGTTCCGGCCGGACTCACGATCCCGGAAACCCTGTAACCGATTTTATCATCAGCGCGCCGAATGATTACACGACGATTTATGGCAGCAGAACTGTACAGCTGAAAGCGCAGCATCCATTGCAAGAGCCCGTGAGCTGGTCTGTTGCCAATCAGGACGGAACGGCTGCTGCCGACGCTAAAATCAATGCGAGCGGATTATTGTACGCCACCAAAGAAGGCGTTTATCAGGTTACGGCAACGTCAAAATCCGGTGACATAGCGGCAATACGGATTACTTTT
The DNA here is from genome assembly GCF_008017805.1 of Paenibacillus sp. N3.4. Classification (GTDB taxonomy): domain Bacteria; phylum Bacillota; class Bacilli; order Paenibacillales; family NBRC-103111; genus Paenibacillus_E. The sequence continues at coordinate 109,558 of NZ_VRTT01000013.1, forward strand.
ACCCAAATGTCACTCATGCCTAATTTAGCGGTTCCGGGCAATGGCAGCGTGATTGGCTCAACGCTTACAGGATCCTATCCGCCTTCGAATGTTTTCGACGGTCAAACGAATACGTTCTTTGACCATAGTACAGCCACTCCATATGTCGGATGGGATTTTGGCGCAGGCAACGCCAAAGCGGTAAACTTTGTCAGATTTTATCCGCGAACCAGTTTTGAGAGCAGGATGGCAAGCGGGAAAATTCAAGGTTCCAATTCGGCAACCAGCGGCTATGTCGATTTGTATACGTTTACTGCTCTACCTGCGGCCGGATGGAATTTCATTGCCTTAGATAATAAAACGTCTTATCGCTACTATCGATATACTTCGGCACAAGCCGATCGAGGCAACGTAGCTGAGCTAGAATTTTACATCCATATCGACAGAACGGTTCTTGGCAACAAAATCGCTGCTGCCCAATCGCTGCACGAAGGCAATTATACTCCGTCAACATGGGGATCGCTGCAAGCTGCATTGACGGATGCGATCCGTGTGAACGAAAATGCAGCCGCGACACAAGCTCAATTGGACAATGCTGCGGCCAGCCTGCAGACAGCAATTGCGGGACTGGAAATTGAACGCAATTCTCCTGCAGACGTTGCAAACGGAATAACGGCGATTGAAGCGCCGGCAAAAGGCGCCACGTCCTTGACTCTGCCGAGCGTGCCTGACGGATTCACCATTAAGATCAGTTACACCGATGGCACGAACGTCATTCATTCGGACGGGACGATAACCCCTCCGCAAGAGGATAAAACGGTACTCGTCGTGTTGGAAGTAACCAGAACGTCTGATGGTGCTACGGCGGAAACCGATTTGATTCCAGTGGTCGTGCCTGGAGCCTACGTCCCTGCTGCTGCGCATGCTTCGCTGCACGGAACTGACAGCATCTATGCCGGCGGGCAGTTCGACCTGACCTACGGATTAGAACATGTGAAAGACGGCATCTACGGCCAAGATCTTACATTCACGTATGACCCGGCGAAAGTTGAGTTTGCCGGAGCGGATTCCGTGAAGACTGGATTTACGATCGTGGATAAAAAGGAAAAGCCGGGACAAGTGCGCATCATTGCCGCCAGCCTCGGCGGAGACGCTGCGGCTGGGGCGAACGGCGATTTGCTGACGCTGCACTTACGAGCCAAAGCGCTTGCCGAAACTTCGACAACCGCTATCGAGGTGTCCAAAGCAGTGATCGCAAGCGGCGAGGGAACGGAAACGCAAGTTGAAGGCGCTTCGCACAGCATGACCATCACGTACGTGGATAAATCGGCACTGGGCGCTCTTATCGCAGAGGCGCAGCAAACGCTTGACGCTGCAGAGGAAGGCACGCGTGCCGGCCAATATCCTGCGGGCTCGAAAGCGGCGCTGCTGGCGGCGATTTCCAGCGCGCGGGCAGTCGCGGGCGATGCAGCGGCTGCGCAGCCGCAAGTGCAACAGGCAGCGGCTGACTTGAATGCAGCACTCCAAGCTTTCAAGGCTTCGATCATCACCGGAGTTCCGGGAGATGTGAACGGCGACGGTAAAGTCACTGTCGGCGACTTGGCGATTGTTGCGAAGTATTACGGAAAAACGTCTGCCGATACGGATTGGGATCAATATAAATTTGCGGATCTCAATCATGACGGCGTAATTGACATAGCCGATCTTGCGATGATCGCAAGGATGATTTTTGAATCGAACTAAAGGCAATATATGAGATGAATTTATATAGGGAGGTGGCCAAGTTGCCATCCCCCTGATTCATCATAAAATTTCGAACATTTTCGATAAGATTGCCTATCACTTGTCTTGAGAGAAGTAATGTACAGTTAAAGAAGTACGATAGAACCTGAACTTGAAATATGAAAAAATAGATTGGAGGAGCTCCATGATATCGGTAAAGCATAAACCTATGCGCAGGTCTTTATCCTTAACTTTCGTCATCACGCTAGTCGCTTCAAGCTTAACTAGTCTTATGCCGGGCACCATTATTGTTCGAGCGGAATCAAGCTTTACGGCGACACAGGCAGTTCTGGACCATTTAAAGCAAAATGATTGGTCAGATCTTCAGAATACACTGTCAGGCATCTATGGTTCAATTTCATCTCCGCTCAAAATCAGTGATGTGGATAAAGGCAGTTACACAACGGGACAGCTTATGGGCAACGGAGACATCGGCGTTATTGCCGCAGGGGTTTCGACCACTTCACAGCAGTTCTACTTCGGCAAGAACGATTTTTGGGGAACGCTTCATGCGCAGGGCAGTTCGGTTAAAGACAATCAAGGTATATTGTCGGGTGGTGGTCTGGATATTTGGCCTACGAAGGCGGCAGGAAGCAATGCATCGTCTGTTTTCAACATGACTCAGGATATTTTGAATGCACAAGTGATTACCAAGATGCAGCTTAAAAACGATGAGGGTTATGACGCGACCGTCGAAATGAGATCGTGGACGGCTGATACGGACAATGTATTTGTAACCGAAGTTGAAAACAGGGGTAACGGTGCCGTAACTCTTAATACAAAGCAATGGGTTCCGAAAATGGCTTATGCCAATTCAAGCGCGACCGATTTAACGGATGCAATTACCACCTATCCCTATACCGGAGGCATTGATACGAAAGGTGCAAATCCCGTCCTGTGGACAACTAGGGATTCCAATTCAGGCGCCACTGGAAACACGTCAAACTTTAGGAGCAGAACGGCGACCGCAACAACTGTTGTTGGCGCTCCGCTCATCAATACCCGAGAAAAGATTGAAGCAAATGACTATTATGACAGCAACAAAGGAAAATATTACAACTCGCTTGGCGAGTCTGGCGATTTTACCGTTGAGGCAGGGACTACAGTCTACTTGGTAACCTACTTCGCGAGCAGCAGCGGCGCTTACGACTCGATCAAGAGTGTAGCTGACGTGCAAGCGGATGCCGTTAGCAGCATTTCTGCTTACACGACCCCAAGCAAGATTAACCAGCTAAAAAATGAACACTTGGATTGGTGGAAAAATTACTGGCTTAAAAGCTATGTGCAGTTTAACGATCCCGAACTCAATAAGTATTATCACGGCTCGCTCTACATTCTTGGCAGCTCCAACAGGCCGACAAGCCTGAACGGAAAAGTCAATAAGCAAAACCTTCCTGCTTCGATGTACGGTGAGTGGATTCCCGCGGATAATGTGGGCTGGGGCGGCAGGTATTTCCTGAATTATAACCAGCAAGCCCATTATTATGCTTCGGGCTCGGTGAACAGGATTGATACTGCGATTCCGTACAACAGAGTTATTGCCTATGATCTCCCATGGCAAATGAATAATGCAGCGGCACAGGGATTTGACGGAGCCGTGCATGTCAGAACCCTTTCGCCGTTTCATCTCATGGCAAGCTCTCAACCGTCCTTGAACGCAAAAGCCTCGACAAAGACGTATGGCTTCAACTCGAGTTCGACAGATCAGAAGTCAAACGGCATGTTTGCGGCAGTTCCGATGATATTCTACTACGAGTACACGCTGGACGAAAATTACCTGAAAACGGTGCTTTATCCGTACCTTAAACAACTGCTCTCCTTTTATAGTTCCTATGTATTAAAACAGGATGATGGTAATGGTCAATACCACTATTCCGTCATTGGCTCTTCCATCCATGAAGGGGATGCTGCCGACATTAATCCGGATTTGGACATTGGCGCTATCAAGTTTATGTCAAACTTCCTCATTAACCATGCTTCAAAAATGAATGAAAACCAAGCCAATCTTGGCCGCTGGCAAGATCTCATGGACCATACTGCGTTCCCGGAAGCGATGCTTCCGAAGGGTATATTCAATGCAGATAACAACAGCAACTTTGTACCTACTTTGATCGCTACTGACTATCAGTCGCCTAATCAGGCGCACGTTGACATGATTGAACCGGGCGACCAACCGGTTGAGCTTGAGGGTGTCGTATTCCCGTTTGAAAATAATCAAGTGTTGGACGGCGACAAAGAGCTGCTGCAAAAGGTTTTGAATACACTTGAATACATGAATGGATGGGCAGCAGCCGGGTTCGCAGGCTGGAGCAGCCAGAACAACGGTTTCCCGAAAGTATTCCCGATTGCTGCAAGGGCTGGTTGGCCTGCAGCGGATTTGATCTCCAAATTTAAAACCTCTTTGAGTGCAAAGGTTCGAAACAGTAATCTTACTTATTATGGAAGCGGTGGCGCAGTTGAAACCATAGCGTCAATGGAAACTTTGGATTCTATGCTGATGCAGAGCAGCACGACACCTAACGTACCTAGTACGATACGGGTATTCCCAAACTGGGATATGGCGAGGTCTGTGAACTATGAAAGGCTCGGTGCTATGGGCAACGTGGAGGTATCCAGCGCTTACGACGCAACAGCACAAACGATTCCTTACGTTGACTTAAACAGCAAGCGCGATGGTAAAATAGCGCTTGTCAATCCATGGACAGCAGGTAAGCCGATCATTCAGGTAGTTAATCAGGATAAAACGTTGGGTGCTACAGTAAATTACACCATTAACGGCGGAAAAATCGTTATTGACGCGCAAAAAGGCACAAGATACATGGTCATGAACGATACGACGGATCCTACCAATCATGTTTCTGATCTTACATTGGATAAATACTCCACAACCCTTATCTATAATGGAAGCAATGGAGCCGATAAAGCGACTATACATGCAACTGTAGTCGGTAATTCAAGTGACAACGTTACCTGGACTTCGTCGGACAACAGCATTGTCGCAGTGGCAGGAAACGGAAATACAGCAACAATCCAAGCGGTGGGCACAGGCGCGAATAAGGTTGCGAACGTAACCGTGACTGCGAGAAGCATACAAGATGGGGGCGTAGCTCAGACTCTTAAGGTCAAAGTAGCGGACGAATCCACCATTCCGACAAGCGTGGCTATGGTCAACCCAGCGACGGCTATCATATACGGGCCAGCTAATACGAGCTCTACAACAGGAAAAGTTACAGGCACAAACAGACTCCAGCTCACGACCGCTATAAGTCCGAACAATGCTTACGACAAGAGAATGATGTGGACGACAAGCAATCCGAACATTGCGATGGTGGATAAGAATGGTTTGGTCATCGCACGTGGAGCTGGTAAGGTTACGATTACCGGTACAAGTATGGCGAATCCACTCCTGCCGCCGGTTGTATGTACCGTGACGGTTACGAGTTCCGGAACAGATTACAGCGGAGATGCAACGCTCTCTTCCGTATTAACCGCTGCCAAATCCATTTCAGCCTATACGGGTGACACAACGGCAAGTGGTGGCTTTAAACAAATATCAACCAGTCCGAATTGGGAAGGAAGACAGGAAGACTTCCAGAAAGCGTATATCAACGCATTGGGTGTAAAAGCTAAATATTCAGGATATTCAACAACCAATATAAGTAAGGATACGGCATTATTTGCAGCAATCGCTTTAAATGAGGGTATCAGGTCGATTGATTCAAGCAAGGCTTTAGTGATCAGCCAAATTATTGACAAGGTTGCTCTTAATGCAGCGATCAACAGTGCAATGAAGCTTACGGCAGACAATTTTAGCACACCAGAGAATTGGGCTGCTCTTCAAACAGCTCTGCAAGCTGCGAAGGACATCAATAATAAGGTAAACGCGACACAAGCAGAAATAGACAGTGCCCTTGCTTTATTGCAAGTGGCAATGAACAAAGCCATTCAAATGCCGGTATCAGGAGGCAGCGTACCTAGCGTTCAGGTGTCCAGTGGTTCCGCTACCATTTATGGAAGCCGCTTTGTTCAGTTACAAGTTCAAGGCAGCCGAACGTGGTCGGTCACTCAGGAAGACGGGACGGCAACTACAGATGCGACAATTGATCCAAGTGGGATCTTATATGCGACGAGTGAAGGTATCTACAAAGTGACGGCTAAGGCCAGTAATGGTTCCGCAGACGAAATCGTTGTAACTTTCAAAAATATGTCTCTCATAACCAATTTATCGCTTAACAATAATGGAAATGGAAGCGCCTTTGGCTCGACAAGTGGCGGATCTTACCCGCCTTCCAACGTTTTTGACAATAATGCGAGTACCTTCTATGACCATAGCGTGACCATTCCTTATGTAGGATGGGATTTTGGAAGTCCTAAAGTGATCAATGTGCTCCGTTTCCTGCCGAGATCGGGAACTAATGCAGCCAGGATTTACCAAGCGAAATTCCAAGGATCGAATACATCGGCAAGCAGTGGGTATGTCGATTTAATTACCATAACAGACAATCCAAGTAACGCCAATTCGTCGTCATGGTATATCAAAACACTGAATAATTCGACGGGCTATAGATATTATCGTTGGTTGGGTACAGACGGATCACATGCAAATGTGGCAGAAATTCAGCTTTTCGTGAATATCGATAGAACAGTGCTTGGAAGCCTGGTGAATTTTGTACAAACGATCGATGAGGAGAATTATAGTGTTTCATCGTGGGAAGTACTGCAGGCGGTTTTATCTAACGCGTCCAACGTAAACGATAATCCGAATGCACCGCAATCTGACATCGATGCCGCTGCAAATGGTCTACAGTCCGCTATTGATGGATTGAAAGTAGCTCCGGGCAGCGCACTGGAAGTTGCGAACAGCATTACATCGATCCCAGCACCATCCCAAAACGCGGCGGCCTTAACCCTTCCCCATGTACCGGAAGGATTTACCTTAGTAATTAAAAGTTCGAGCAATGAGTCAGTTATTGATACATTAGGAAATGTGAGTGTGCCAGATGCTAACACTACAGTAAGTCTTGTTTTGGAAATCACGAAAATATCGAGTGGGACGAGGGCGAATACCACTAGTATTCAAGTTATTGTACCAGCGGGAGCTACGGCAGAGGGAATTGCAAGCAGTATTAAATCGATTCCAGCACCTGCAACAAACGCTACAACTTTAACGCTGCCTACCGTACCAACAGGCTTCACGATAGCCATCAAGCGATCGGACAATACAGCCGTTATCCAAACCGATGGAACGATTATTCCATCGAGCGTGGACACTACGGTGAATCTCGTGTTGGAAGTGATGAGAACATCGGACGGTACGAAGGCAGAGACCGTTAACATTCCTGTTGTTGTACCAGCCAAAACGGAACAATCCGTCCATGTCACATTAAGCGGAGCAAATACCGTTATGGCAGGTGCTTCGTTCGATCTGACATACGGCTTGGCGAACGCCCATGGCAGCGTCTTAGCTCAGGATCTGACGTTCACGTATGATCCGGCGAAGGTTGAATTTATCTCAGTTGAATCCGTGAAAACTGGATTTACGCTTATAGATAAAAAGGAAACGCCGGGCAAAGTCCGAATCCTTGCTGCTAGTATCGGTGGAGACCTTGCCGCGAATGCGGGAGGTGATCTACTGAAGCTGCATTGGAAAGCCAAAGCGCTTACCGAAACATCCTCAGCTACCATCACTATGTCTAATGTAGTGATCGCTAATGCAGAGGGAGAGGAAACACGAGTAGAAGGCACTTCGCGCAGCGTAGATATCACTTATGTGAATAAAGGGGCTCTCAACACGCTCATTACCGAGGCTCAGCAAACGCATGATACAGCGATGGAAGGCACGCGTGCCGGCCAATATCCGGCAGGATCGAAAGCATTACTGCTGGCGGCGATTAATAGCGCCAAAACAGTAGTTGGCGATGCAGCGGTCACTCAGCAGCAAGTGCAGCAGGCAGCGGTTGACTTAAGTGCAGCGATCCAAGCATTCAGGGCTTCTATAATCACCGGAACTCCTGGAGATTTAAATAATGATGGTAAAATAAGCATCGGTGACTTGGCGATTATTGCGAAATATTACGGAAAATCTTCAGCCGATGCGGATTGGGAACAATACAAATTTGCGGATCTCAATAATGACGGTGTGATTGATATTGCCGATCTTGCGATCTTAGCTAGAATGATATTGAATTGGTGAACAGGTTTTGTGTCAAATCTCGATATACTTAATAGGACCGTCAGGGATTCCCTGGCGGTCTTTTGCCGTACTGTTTTTCTTAGGGCGAACGCTTTATTCTTAATTGAACTTGAAGAAATGAGGAATGCCGACATGAAGCTTTACCGTTGGATGACCTACATGCTATAGACACATGATTTCATGGTATAATGTCTTTACAAGAAAGTAGGTGTGAACATGGCGACATTTCAATACAATCAAGAGCGTCTATTCCGTGAGGACCCGGATCTTCATTTGTTTTATTGGGGTAAGGAAGATTGCGTGCCGGGCCATTCAGTTGGACCTGTAGTTCGCGATTTGTACAAAATTCATTTTATACATAAAGGGAAGGGTCTTGTTCGTATAGGCATTGAAACGCATGAGCTTCTGCCAGGGCAAGCATTTCTCATATACCCGAATGTCATTAGCTATTATGAAGCGGATCAAGATGAGCCATGGACGTATTCGTGGATTGGTTTTCGCGGAGCTCAAGTCGAATCTATTTTATCCCGCACGCGACTGTCCCCCGAACATCCTGTCTTTCCGATGGATTGGAAAGTCATGCCGAGCATGTATGATCAATTAACGGAAGCTGCCGGGCGTGAAGGGGGCAATGATTTATTGATCAAGTCCATTATTTATGGATTTATGTCTGTTCTGGTAGACGTGATTCCTGCCTCCTCGAACGGGCATATTCAACCAAGTAAACTGGATGTTTATGTGATTCAAAGCATGGAATTTATTCATGCTCATTATAATGAGCCTATTTCCGTAGAGCAGCTTGCTTCTTTACTCAAGCTGGACCGTAAATATTTCTCAACGCTTTTTAAAGAAGCTACAGGACTGCCGCCCCAGCAATATTTGCTCCAATATCGGATGGATAAGGCTTGTGGGCTGCTGGAGAACAGCAGCTATGCGATCGGTGAGGTGGCAAGCTCGGTAGGATATCAGGATCAGCTCACCTTCTCCAAGATGTTTAAACGCGTAAAGGGAGCCTCTCCCAAAGCATTTCGATGTGAATCGGCAACTGGAGCAAGCAGACATTAGGACATAAAGAACATCCTTATGAACATTGGCTTCTAAACCGAATCTCGCTACAATGAAACTAATTCACATCCATTAGGAGGTTCCAACATGAGTTATTTAGCAAATTCATCCAGATATGATGCCATGACCTATAACCGCAGTGGCCGTAGTGGTCTAAGATTGCCGGCTATTTCTTTAGGGCTATGGCACAATTTTGGTGGTATCGATACATTCGAAAACGGCAGAAACATGCTAAGAAGAGCCTTTGATTTAGGAATTACCCACTTCGATTTAGCGAACAATTACGGACCGCCTGCTGGTTCTGCCGAAGAGATGTTTGGCCATATGGTAAAGGGGGATTTCGCGGCTTATCGGGACGAGCTCATCATTTCGACGAAAGCAGGCTATTATATGTGGCCGGGTCCTTACGGAGAATGGGGCTCAAGGAAAAATTTGATTGCTAGTATAGATCAAAGCTTGAAACGCATGCAATTGGACTATGTAGATATTTTCTATCATCACCGTTCGGACCCGAACACGCCGCTTGAAGAAACCATGGGTGCTCTGCATCAAATCGTTCAGCAAGGCAAAGCGCTTTACGTTGGTATTTCCAACTATAAACCTGCGGAGGCCAAAGAAGCTTCACAAATTTTGAAGCGGTTAGGCACTCCATGTGTCATCCATCAACCTGATTACTCCATGATGTCACGCTGGATTGAAGACGGGCTTCAAGATGTGTTGGAGGAAGAGGGAATCGGTTCCATCGCTTTTTCACCGTTATATAAAGGTATTCTTACCGATCGCTATCTGAATGGTATTGCTCCGGATTCCAGAGCGGCAAGCTCAAGTGTATTCCTCAAATCGGAAGACATTAATGAAGAACGAATTTCGAAAGTCAGAAAACTAAACGAGCTTGCGGTTGAACGGGGTCAAAAAATGTCGCAAATGGCACTGGCGTGGGTATTGCGCGGTGGCCGTGTGACGTCAGCTTTGATCGGCGCGAGTAAAGTGAGTCAAATTGAAGATGCGGTTGAAGCTTTGAAGGTATCGACGTTCACACAAGAAGAATTGAAACGCATCGATGAGATTTTAAAATAAAAAGAAATGTCCGACTCGAAAGCGAGTCGGACATTTTTGGTTAACGCTGTATGGCACGTGCTTTGCTGCTCTTAGTAAGCCAGAGCGAAAAGACCGTGGATATGGGATAAATAGCGGATGTTACTTGCTTCTTTCATAAGTGAAGCCGGTAGACCCTTCAGTTGTGTACCGCTGGCACCAATCGTACCGATACCGTCTTTGCGACCAAGGCTTCCCAGAGTTCCAGAGAATACAGGTGTGAAAGTATCCATTACACCGCCTTTAAGCTGTACAGAAAGGTTGTAGCCAACCGTCTCACCCATTTGCCAAGCAAGTTGAGCCGTAGGAGGGTAAGGACGTTCGCTGCCTTCAGGGAATACAACTGCACAGTCGCCAGCCAAATAAACATCGGCATGGGAAGTGGACTGCAGCGTTGATGTAACCGTTGCGCGACCGCGATCTTCAGCGATACCACAGCTGCCAACAACCGGATTGCCTTTAACTCCACCTGTCCAGATGATGGTATTGGATTCGATAGTTTGGCCATTTTTAAGAGCTACTGTATTCTTGGTAGCTTCTGTAATAGCTACACCCATAAGGAACGTAACGCCGCGTTTTTCAAGGCTTGCAACGGCACGATCGATCAGGACTTTTGGGAAAATAGGCAGAATGGAAGGTCCGGCCTCTACGCAATATAGCGAGATATCGCTGTAGTTAATCCCTTTGCTGCGGCAAATTTCAGGCAATTTGTCCGCAAATTCACCGACTAACTCAACACCCGTCAAACCGCCGCCACCAACGACAATCGTTGCATCGGCTTTGTTTCCGGACAGCTTGTAGGCATCCAGGCGAGCTTCAACATGCTCACGAATTTTGTTGGCATCCGCGGCAGACTTAAGAACAAAGCTGTGCTCTTCCAGTCCCGGAATCCCGAAGTAGTTCGTTTCACTGCCCAATGCGACAACAAGCGCATCATAGGAATGGACAGCTCCGCTTTCCATCACAACTTGTTTATCATTCGGCTTAATTTCTTTAATTGTATCTACAACCACATTGACATCTTTACCGCTCAATAGCTTGTTCAATGGAAGCGCAACAGCCTGCTCCTTGATAGTGCCGCCAGCTAAACGGTGAAGCTCCGTGATGATTTGATGGGTTGGAAAACGGTTGATGATTGTAATGTTCGCTTCCGCCGCCGTCAAGTATTTCCGTGCTGTCAGCGCAGTTAGAATGCCGCCGTAACCGCCGCCCAGAATTAGAATTTGTTTCGACATGTTCATCATCCTCTTTGTCCGTATTAATTTTTGCGCTCAGCCAATACGTTCAAGAACGCTTGAGCAAAACGAAGTGTCTTCTGTACTTCTGGATCTTTCAGCATTTTCAACATGGCGAATAGTCCAACTGTTGATCCTGCTTCTGTTTGGGAACGTTCACTGGCTTCGATCGCTGCAGCAGCGATTCCTTTGGCTTTCTCTTGAACTGGTTTAACAAATTCACCAATTCCGTGAGCGAAATCGTTGATCAAAACTTTGTCTGTGGCAACGCCTTGAGCAAAATCGTAGGCTTTCGTCATTAGTGT
>NZ_VRTT01000140.1 GCF_008017805.1 Paenibacillus sp. N3.4
ACCAACCGGGCTTTTTCCTCTGGGCTGAACTTCCTTCTGGGACCTGTCATACAACTAAGAAACTCCTTTTTTGCTGTCTAGTTTATATGTAGCATTATAAACCGTTGCGGGAATATTTCTTCAAAGCGGTCCCTTTTCTTGTCTAGGTTATACCAAGCATCTGCATTTTAGGCTTTGATATTTACTTATAGTTCCAATGAACAAACGGGGAATGATATTCGAATAAATACATAGAAAAGGCAGCGCGTTTAATGCTTCTAACGGGTAGTCCTAGAAAAGGAGCTGCACAATTGGCAACTCCTTCATTAATGTCCCTCAGTATCACGATTGAGCTTATGACGGCTATATGCGATTGTTAGTCCGCCGTCAACCGGGATAATTTGCCCCGTAATTCAGTTCGACTCGGGATCGGCCAAATGAACGATTCGCCGATCGAAGAATATTGCTCGTTATGCGCTCATAAAGACCGTTAAGGAGGCAATCGAAGTTCGCGGGCTAATCTCATCTATGATCAGCGAATGCGAGTTTGTCGAGGAATGGTTGGAGACTGGCAGGCGCCCAGGTAGCTACAAGGGAGTTGAGCGCGGCTACAAGGAAACAAATTGGGATCCAGCTTGGCTTGACTCGTACGCTTCACCAAACGGTTGGTATACGGATCGCACGCAGCTTAGTGGGGAGGTTATCGTATACAGATAGCTTCCGCATCGAGGATGCCATGAGCACGCTGTCTGATCGGGAGCGCCAATGGTTTCATGATGTACCATGTGGATGGCATGAGCGAGTAAGATATAGCCCGGGAGCTGCATCTTGGAAGGAGCAGCGTGCAGAAGTTCTTGGAACGGGCTAAAGATAAAATTGAAGAAGCGAAAATGAGCAGCTTATTCCTATTGGAGTAGGCTGCTTTATAACATATAATAGAAAAATATGGGAACGTGGAGGGTTGTTATGAGTAAAGAAAAATTAGCATTAGATGTTATCCTTGAGACAAGCGCAGGACTTTTATCGTTAATTCCTGGCGCAGGACTAATCGTCGGTCCAGTTAAGTCCGTTGTTTCAGATTATGCAACACGTCAATTATCTAAGCGTGAAGAATTTAGGGTTGGAGAAGTCGCACAATATTGCATATTAAAAATAAAAGAAAAGTGTGCTGCGGGGGAGTCATTACGAGATGATGATTTTTTCTTTGACTATAATGAAAACTATCGTTCTAATGCGGAAGAGGTTTTTGAGGGAGTTTTAACAAAATGTAAGAGTGAACATGAAGAGAAAAAGTCTAAATATACAAGTAATATCTTTGTTAATGTATCCTTTAATAATACTTCTATTGGTGATGCAAATCATTATCTAAAGTTAGCTAGTAGCATTACATTTCGACAAATGTGTCTCATTAATATCTTTGGGAAGAATCACAAAAACGAATTAGGCATTCGTTCTAGTCATAAGCATACTTTTACATCGGAACAAAGTTCAATTTATCAAGAAATTTATGATTTAGTGCAAAAGGGAGTTCTATGGAAAATTAGTACAAAACAGAGCGTAGTTGAAGGTTTTATTTCCAGTGATATGCTTTTGAATAGTGATGATGATTATGATAAAAATGTTTATAGTTGGATGAATGTTATTCCTGGAAGAATGGCACTTTCAGGGTTTGGTAGAGAGAGTTATGAATTAATGGGTCTCATTGAAATACCAAACTATGAATTAGATGAATTAATTCAGACTCTTAAATATTAACTCGAAGACCTTAGATCACATAACCGCCATGAATTTACTGTTTTCACGGAACTCACGTTTCAATGTTGCCACAGACTGGACGTATGTAGAATAAAAGGGGGGAAATTTACCTTTGTCCACTGTTGTTTATCAAGAAGAATATAGTCCTCACTTTAAAGAAGTCGATGTAAATTTTTATCCAGATCAATGTCAACATTGCGAAAAGTGGGATACTGCCCCCGAGAATTAAATGGCTTTTTACATGAATCATTCCTTCAAGTAGTTTTTAGGTGTACTTCACATGGTCGCAAAAAATTCTTTATTTCTTATTACATTACTTCACCAAGTGGTTTTATTTTCTTCGCAAATTCAGAAAATGAAGTACTTAAACAGCAATATTTTGATGATCGCATTAATTTACTATCACCAGATTTTTATTCAATTCTTACTGAATAACACACCATATATTGATATGACTTTTCGCGAATGTAAAATTGTTTATTCCGCTAACGGGGAAGTACGACAAGTTCTGCTATAAGCATCAAACAGTGTGAAAAGCAGGAGATTACAGCAGTAATTTCAACTTTACAACCAAGGATGGGAATGACGGAACCATGTATCCCGAAACCATCCCGCCAATACTCCTGCGTGCGTCATGTTTAACAGAACATGAGGTGTGAAGTACAGGTAGATTCGGCAGAACGAAGGCTAGAGCCATCTTCTTTTTGAAAGGTATGCCAATATTGAAAATAATGATAATTCGGGAGGATAGTTATGCCTGTTATTTCATCAGCAACTATTTTGTTTGGAAGTGTGGTAGCAAAGGTCGCGAAAAAACTTTATTTGGAAGAGCCATTAAGTTCACTCCACAAAAAATATAAAATGAGAATTAATGAAAATAAATTTGACAAAAAGAAATTCAACAATCATGATTTGCAACGGGGAGCACAACGTGCATTTATCCGTTCTGTTAGGAGAATCTGCAACAATTGTTTAGGTTACATTAATTTACACATGCATGAGGTCGGCAATGATAAAGAATGGTTAGTTGCTAGTTTAGAGCAATTGGAAAAAAAGCTAAATGTTGAACTTCAAAACGTAGACTCACTAAAATTACCTAATCCACCTATTGATGTGTTGGATGAATTAGCCTTACTATTAAACGCTCAAGGTGATATGGATGATTCGGCTATTCAAGAAATCAACCAAAGGATTATTAAGAGGGCATTGGAGTTTGACGTACCACACGCTATATATATACACGAAGTGAAAGGAAATCTCTTTGATTACATGCAGAGGTACTTTGCAAGTGAAATCAAATTTACAGATGAAGTATACAATATCTTCACCGCACAATTAGAAGTCGAAAGTAATCTAACTATCAAACAAGTTAAAACAGCACTAGATGATTTCATTGGTGATATAATCAACGAACTAGAGGAAATAAAAGATATTTCCAATTCGAACCTTGCTATTTCTACCGATTCAAATAAAAAACTAGATCAAGTAATCGAAATTCTTTCACAAACAGAACTTGTTCAAATTGGAATAGAAGAAGAACAAATTCCTTCAAATGAAAATTTTATCATTGAGATCAACCATGATAATCAATTAGTTAAAACTGATGGAGAGCTTTATTTCCTTTTAGAAGAAATGAAAGATTATGCAAAAAATCATGGAAAAATACATTTGAAAGTACATGTGTTGTATAAAGAAGATTTTAAAAGATATTGCGACGAGGCCAAAAGGGAACTTGAAACGAAGTTTAAATCAATTCAAGATTTTAATGCATTGAAAAGATATAAAAGAAAATATAAATTTCATAAAGATAATTTTGAAGATATACAAGATAGGGAAAGATTGGCAGAAAACATGATTCTTTATCTTTTAACGAACAATAGTTTGAGTTATTACAGGGCTGCTGCTGATAACTTACTTAGCAGTTTTAAGAGCGTGATTTCATTTGTTTTTCCGAGCGAGCTTTCTAGGTATGTTGTTCCAAACGAGCTTTTCGAGCTTTTTTATGATGATCGTGATTGGAGTGAACTTTCTCCGAGAGAGCAAGATTTTCTTTTCCCTAAGATGCAAGAGAAAAAATTAAAGCTTCAATGCTATACTGCTAATGAGGAGCATCCAACCTTCGCAATTGACTTGAATGAAGAACAGCACAATATGCTAACAGAAGAACAAAGGCTAACCTATAAGATTGGACGTTATAATTTCATCTGTGAATTACCTATTCAGATCATTTTAAAAACAGTAATCCCAAAGTTTCTTGCAACACTTGATCGTAGTTATAATGGGAATTTGGAACTAAAAGAAGATGAAGTTTTCAACAATATTGACATATGGTATTTCAGTTTGAGTTGAATTTTACTTTCAGATTAATATATTAACGAATTTCTAAACCAATATTTTAATTTTTGGAAAATTGAAGGAGACGATAGTTGAATGTCAGGGAGCAGATCGCCGCGGTTGGCAGCTGTTCCCTTTTGCAATTAACGGGCAGCATTCCTATTATGAAGAAATACGAGGTTTGAGAAATAAAAAGACTCCTTGGTATGATGTATATGGATCCCAGTTGCTGGCCAGCGATCGGATCCATATACAAAACCAAGGAGACTACAACACATCCAAAAGATCTAGCGAGTTCAGTTATCGGACAATGTTCTTGTCATCCGACACTACTAAAACGCTTGTGAGACATGGGATTGATCCTGTTTATAGACATATGTATAAAATACGGAGTTTACTCATTACGCAGAAAGCAGGTTCCATAGAGTTTGAGAGTATCATAAACGGCAATTTTTGTTATTTCAAGCTATAGAAAATACGTTCGTATTTCCCATAAAAAATAACAAATGTTGCTTTACCTAGATCAAACCATTAATTTAATTTCTTTTTTATCTTTTTATTTTTTTAATTTTTAAAACTTTTAATTCAAAAACTAGGTTTTCTAAAAATCAGGTTTTCACATGTTTGTCAGATAAGTGTAGCTATTGACAAGAGAGACCATCCTGCGGACGTCCTTGCTTCGCAATCGTCCTTTCCGCAGGACGGTCAAACCTTTGTCAAAATGCATACTTAAATCGCTTGTAAAACCTCAGCAGTTACAACAAAACCTAATTCCTGAAGAAGATTAAAGGCAGGTTTAAACCAAAATCACCTCCTACGAGAAATATGTAATTTTCGAAAATAACTCCGACCGTGATTGAGCAAACCCATTCTTAATGCTCTCATCCACAATTAACCATTCATGAACCGGAAGGGTAATCGACACCTTAAGGGCTTTTGTTGGTTCTTTTGGACCGTCTAGAGCCTCTGCAGAGCGCTTGGATAGCTTCTTAAGATCAGGATGTTTCTCGTAAGCTAAAGAAACCTGATAATTAAATTCTTCGATCATACGATCAACATAACGCCGATAAGTGGGAAGCAACATGTCATTACGATCTGCGAGTTTACGAGACTGCATAGACAAATTAGTAAAGTGCCCAGCTTGAATATGCGAACTACGCTCACGTAACCGTTTGACAAAGGGCTTGGCCGCAGTAATAATGGCTTGGAGTTCATTTCTTAAAGCCTCACGTTGATCCATGAAAATTTAACCTCCGAAGGGATATAGAACTTTTAGGAGCGAATGTTACAAAAAAGCCTGACCACGGAAAATACCGTAATCAGACTGCGTAAGAAATCCCGTATACACTTGTGTATAAAATACGGATTTTGTGAATATGTATTAAATTCAACTTCGGGTCCAACTGATATTTAATCGGACAATATTCTTGTCTCCCGACATTTCTTCCGTTTTAGCGAAAACTATTATGGGACATAATTACTTATTCATCAACTTTCTTCTCTCGACTTATTAAGAAAAGTAACGATCCCAGACCTACAATTGCGAAAACTGCAAAAATACAACCAAATATTAACATGTAATAATCCATATCCATTAGTAAATTACCTCTGATTCATCTTGTACTTTATTTTCCAAATATATATTACCATTAACTTTGAAATATCGCAATTTCTCACAATTCACCCGAGACGCTCAAAAGCATAACGAATGCAATCATCGAAATGAATGCCCTCTTTAGAACCAATGGAATCTTAATTTCCAATATTTCCAACTCCTTTAAAAGATTTTTTTGATTGTACAAGAAATAATGAAAGCGCTATCATATAACCTCCTTTTAACTATGCAATCATTGTTCAATATGCCTGCTCTCCTTTCTATTTTTGAATAGTATCGCAATTAGCACATGTTCCTAGTACCTTTATAGCACTAATTACAAAAATTGACTTTGTAATATTTTATTAAACTTGTTTAATTTCTTTATATCTTTGTACTTGTGTTACTTTAAATTACTCTGAAAGTTAATAAAATTGTGTTTTTTATAGAAGTCAGATAAAAAATCCTTTTCTGTGGATTATGGGTCCACAGAAAAGGATAAAAACAAAAGAAGGGTTTTGGTTTCATATTTCTTTTTCCATAAAGGAACTCGGTAATTCCTCTTTCTTGCAGACTGATTTCTTATAAACAGATGGATAGCAACCAGTGAATTCAGTAAATAGTCTTGTAAAGTGCCGCGTATTGGTATATCCCACCATTTCAGCTACTGTTTGTACTTGAGAGTGAGTATCCCTCAACAATTCCTGCGCTTTGATTAATCGAAGCCGAGTTAAATATTTAATAAATGTATCACCCATTTTTTTATGAAACAGTGTGCTCAAATAATTAGGAGTCAACTCTAGTTCGTCTGCAATTTGTAGAATGCTAATATCATGCATAAAGTTTTTTTCAATAATTAGCAGCGTTTGTTCAATTACATTTTGGGGTCTCTCTACTTTACGGATTTCATTCAGTAATTGTCGACCGTGTATTTTCAGTTTATGTATCCACTCCGAGGAGTCATCGGAAATATTCATTTGACATTGAATCGTGCTAAATAGAAATTGAGAAATCCCTTTTCTTATCGACTCTTCATTAAATAATACCTCTGCATCAAAAATCGTTTTAAGCTCGTTAACCTTATTCATATAATTCGCATGTGAACGTTCGTGGTAGCACTTTACCAGTTTAAGAATTGTATGACACAATTTGATTGCATCATCACTGCTGTTCTTTATTAAATCCGACAGATTCCACTTTTTATTTATACCAAATAATATACGTATCAATGAGAACGCTTGCAGTTTGCTCATTTGTTCCTTGACAACTGTGTACGACGGACATTCCACCGAAATCATCGTTAAACAAAATTTACTATTGGCTGTTGCAACTAAGATGGGTTCTATTTCTTCGATCATTAGTTCAACAATCTTTATGTATTTGGTTGCTTTTCGATATGAGTTAATAAGAGCAAGGTCCCCATTTGGCAAAAACACAAAAGCATAACGGACATTCATGTCCATCGTCTGATGAATTCGGCTTTTAATTTGCTGATAAAAAGTCCGAAGCCTGTCGACCTGTTCAGCTTCCGCTAATGCACTATCTACATAAAAAACTGTAATTTTATATGACCAATCTGCGGAATCACCTATTTCTTCCAAAATTGATGTTGGACCTAGCCCATGGATGATTGAAATCATGGCAGATTCAAATTTTTATTAACAAGATCATTTCGCATTTTTAGTTTATGATTCACTGCTTCCAATGAGCTCTTAAGTTCCTCGATACCCACCGGTTTCAGTAAGTAATTCGATGCCCCTAGTTGTATGGCTTCTTGAGCAAATGAAAATTCAGAGTAACCTGTTAAAACGATACATTGTAAATAAGGGCATTCATTCTGAGCTATCCGAATGGCTTCAAGTCCTGAAAGATAAGGCATTCGAATATCGACTATAGCAAGATCGGGTTGGTGTTCCTTAATTAATTTCACCAGTTCATTACCATCAGAAGCGATGCCGACAATACTCCAACTACTCTCAATTTCAGCAATCATGCTAATCAGACTCTCTTGAACGTAATATTCATCATCGGCAATTACAATTCTCACGATTGAACCTCCTGCAACGGTATCCTTATGATAATTTGAGTTCCCACATTAATCTCACTGCTAATGAAAAAACTGGAGCCTGGGAACGCAAGTCGCAAACGCTCCTGTACGTTGTTTAAACCGATATGAAGTCGAGAATCTGTAAGCCCTTGCTCAAAGCCCTTTCCATTATCCTGAACCATAATTTCTACGATATGTTGATCATTTTCTTTGAGCTCCTTGGCCGAAACTACTAATAAGCAAGCATGGGTAATAGGTTCCATCCCATGGATGATTGAATTCTCAACTAAAGGCTGCAATAGCAGCTTAGGAAGACTCATTTTTTCAATAGATGTTTCGCATTGAATATTGAACTCAAAGCCTTTTTTGCCAAAACGCATTTTCTGCAGATCGCAATAACTCTTTAAAAACTCAAATTCTTCCTTAATCGTAGACTGATCTGTGTTTAGCAGAATATACCTTAACATCTTACTAAGCGAAATGATCGAGTGTTCTAACAATTCTCTTTGACCTAATCGATTCAAACCAATAAACCCGTTTAAGATGTTGTAAAGGAAATGAGGTTGGAGCTGTGCCTGCAAAGATCTGTATTCAGCATTGCGCAAACTCAACTCTGTATTACGCAAATTTAATTGTGCTCTGTATTCACTTTCAATCAATACGTTTAAATGTGAAATCATAGAGTTAAGCGCGATACCAAGTTGGGCAATTTCGTCTTTCCCACGAATCTCCATTTGCTGGTTAAACCTCCCTCTTTGAACCGCTTTCATGAGAGAGATCATTTTTCTGAAAGGAGTAATGATCCAGCGGGAAAGGGAGAAAAACACTAAAACAGTTAAGAAAAGTCCCCCTAAACCAAATACAATACCTACAATATTCACCCAATAGAATTGAGACTGAATAGCTGCATTGGAAATCAAAACGACAATGTTCCAATTTGCCTTTTCCAACTTTGATGAATCATGATATACGATTCTTTATCATCGGAGATGGTTGTTTGTCCTCTTGCAACCTGATCCAACTTCTTACACCAACAGTTGATGATGAAACCAAAGAACAAATTAGAATTCTTTATCTCAAAAACATGTTTAATCCTAACATCTTAAATGAAGGGGA
>NZ_VRTT01000141.1 GCF_008017805.1 Paenibacillus sp. N3.4
TTTTGGCTCTGCAGGTATGAATGCTTTCTGGGAAACTGTAAAATATGCTCGTTCCAAGGGATTACTAACCATTGCTGATGCCAAACGTGGAGATATTGCTTCGACTGCAAAGGCTTATGCATACGCTTTTTTCGGCGGTTATGACCAAAATCAAGGCTGGATTGATCCTCTACAAAAGGTGGATAGCATTACCATCAGTCCATACTTGGGAAGAGACAGCATTACTCCTTTCCTATCTGGGGTTGCTAGTGGGGACCAAGGTTTGTTCGTTCTCGTTAAAACCAGCAACCCGTCTGCCGTTGAACTTCAGGAGCTGCCAACAAATGATCAGAAGATGGTTTCGGATTATGCGGCGGATTTGGTCAATGAGCTTGGGAAGCCTTACCTAGGGAAGTCAGGTTATACCCCTGTTGGAGCTGTGGTTGGCGCACTATACCCCGTAGATTTGAAGCGGTACCGCACGTATATGCCCCATTCTTTGTTCCTCGTGCCGGGTTACGGTTCCCAAGGCGGAACGGCTAAAGATATTGTTCATGCTTTCAACGAAGATGGTTTTGGCGCACTCATCAATGCTTCTCGAAGTATCTTGTATCCGAAGGCCACGCATAGTGATTCAAGTATGGACGAAATTCAAAATCATATTGTACAAGCGATAATAAGCATGAATGAGGATATTAATGGTTGCTTAAAAAGCCATCGAAAGCTTTCTTTTTAATTACTTATTAATCGCATTATTTCTGAATTGGAGGAGAAACCATATGAAGTTAGGTATGAAAATTAAAGATGTAGTAAAAGGGGAACTATAGACGTCCTATGGCAAGGGATAATTACCGCGAAGATACTTGCGAATCAAATCGGTAAACCTGAGGAAGAGCTTTTGTAATCGCTTTTTTGCTTAGCGAGGGCTTCTCATATATGTGGGGGACGGAAATCATGATTGATGACGGAATGACATTTTGAATGGGATTTTAGTGGCTGTCTGTGGACTTGATGGAGCAGGGAAAACGACACAACTTAACCTGTTACAGAATTGGTTTCAAAAAAAATGATAAACCCTGGTTATTAACCAGACAACCGACAGATGCTTATAGGATGGACGATAGAGTTCGTCCTTATCTCTTGATTACGGGCAATGCCGGATATGAGAAATAGTTTAAGAAATTCACTTGTAACCTAAAAATAACCGTCAGGAGGATCTGACGGTTATTACTCTGCAGGGTCATTCAATTATAAGTACTTGGTTACTTCGGAGCTCCTAGCTGGATCCAATCCTTTTGTATTTGCTCGATTACCTGATCTTTGGTTTTAGCTTTGCCGATGTAGGCTTGCATATCTTCTCCGTATTTTTGATAGAAGCTGTCAATTGAATAATTAAGAGACAACGCCCCTGCCTTTCCTCCTGCTTTCAAATATTCTGTCAGTGCTTTCGCCATTTGCATATTTGGCATGTCTCCGTTTTTAATTGGTGGAATAACCTTAGCTATGTTCCCGAACCACGATTTTCCGTATTCAGAAGTATACAGCCAATTAAAGAAATCTTTTGTTTCCTGAAGCGATTTGGAATTTTTATTAATTCTAAGTGCCTGATCTGCTCCGGTCACAATCATAGATTTGTTAGGATCCTCATTGATAGGATAACCCATGATACCAATCTTCAAGTTTGGGTTAATCTTCGATATTCCACTTTCGGCCCAAGCCCCTTGCCCAGTTATGATAGCTGCTTTCCCCGTCGCAAAATCACTGATCTCAGCCGGGAAATCCCTTTCTAATGGTTTTGGCATCCCATTCTGAATGGTCGTATCCACAAAATCAAACATTTTCATGAGTGTTGGATGGTCTTTAAAGGAAGTTTTGCCTGTATTAAAGTCGCTCATCAATTGCATGGCATTATCGGATTCGGCATTAATAAACTGTTGCAAGATATGCTTGTGAACCCACCATTCTTTGTATCCATTAGCAAAGGGAGTAATCCCTTTGGCTTTAAGCTTTGTTATTGCTTCGGTTAATTGTGATGAAGTTTTGGGTACATCGGAGATTCCAGCATCTGCAAACAGGTCCTTGTTATAAATGAGGGAAAACATGGCTACATTTATCGGCAGACCAAGTACTTTCCCTCCATCAGACATACTTGTCTTTACAGAATCGGTCATTGCTGCTGCAAGTGGTTCATTGCTTAGGTCTGCTGAATATTCTGCATATTGCTTGATTTCACCGGCTGTAGATTGAAACACATCTGGCATGTCGCCAGTAGCTATTTTGGTCTTAAGTACGGTTGGATAATCCGATTGCATAATTTCAAGCTGGATCGTCACATTAGATTTAACTTTTTTATACTCCAATATGGCGGCATTGTATGCATCTGTGTACTCTGGAGAGGCGACAAATATTTTGATTAAAGTCTTTTTTTCGCTTGTTCCTGATTTAGAGGTTTCTACTTGACTTGGAGCAGATGCCCCACAACCGGCAATCAGACTGAGCGTTAGAGAGGCGGTAACAATTGTGCATAACCCTTTTCTACTTGACACTGTATTTCCCCCATTCATGAGATGTCTTACTATCGTTATTTTATCAAGAAGATTGTTTGTAGAACATGTTAATAAGTAATCAAATAGGGGTAAAATAGTAACTATAGGAAAAACGTTTAAGGGTTGTTTTCTACTATTCCCCTATGATCAGAAGGAGAATGACCAAAATAGTTTTTGAAAGCTTTGCTAAAATAATTGGTATCTTTATAACCAAGCATCTCAGCAATCTGTTGGATTTTTAGTTGGGGGTCATCCAGCAGTTCCTTCGCCTTGTTCATTCGAAAAATTTGAAGATACTCGTAAATACCGCATCCATACTCCTGTTTAAATAGCTTCATTAAATATTGACGGCTTAAGAAATAACGTTCCGTAAAGATGGCAATGTTAATTTCCTCAAAGTAACATTGCTCAATGTACTCTTTGACTAAAGAAATATGAAATTTCCCTTTTCTGTTATGGCCTTGCCCAATCTTGGCAAAGTAAGAGTGAAGAATCTGATACAAAAGATTACAATATTGTTCGAATGACACATAATCCAATATGAAATCTTTAGGTTTTAAACCGTCCTCAGTTGCCTGTTCAATATTTTCGTCATGAATGCATAGTTCAAGCACTAAATCATACAAGTTGAATTGAAACTCTTCCAGATTGCGTTGGGCATCTCCAAGACTGAAATAATTAGATTTTGTTATTTGGCCTATGAATTCATCTAGGATGCCTTTGGCATATTTAGAATCACTATCGCGAAAAGCGTTACGGAAAAGTGACATCCGGCTATTAATGGAATGTTTTCTTTTACTATTACAATAAGTACTATTTGTTAAAATAAAATCTTTCAAAGAAAGAAGGTTTATGGAAAGAAGGAAGTCCTTAGCGGCATGATAAGATGCGGAGAGTGAGTCCAATCCAAATCCTATCGTTCCAGCTGCCCCTACTACAAATAGACCAAATAACTCTTTCAGCTTAATCATGGCTTTATTTACACTAGTACGAGATAGCAAGTTCATATCTGCTACTCTTTGTCCGCAAATGACAATGATGAATTCTCTATCTTGCCTTGGATTTAGAAAGCTAAAGCAATTCAAGTATTGGCTGCCGAACTCGTTAATGACATTCGATACAGCAAAATATAACAAAGTGAGGTCATTATGAAATCTTGTTTTTTGAATATGGTCTAAATTCAAAAAGATTAGTGTGAAAGCTTGATAGTAGGGATAGCCCTCATCATAAACCGTTTTTAAATGTTCTACTTGGTTCTGCTTATGGAATTTTCCTTCAATTATGCTCATATAGATGTCTGACTTCAACTTTGGCAAAGAGATATTAACGACAATATTTTTCTCGAAGAACTCATTTTTTACCTTTTTCTTTGTTTCTATGATTGCAACAGCTTTATCCAATGCACGATTAAGGTCATGTCGAACAAGTGGTTTTAAAATGTAATCTACGACATGTGATTGAATGGCTTGCTTAGTGTATTGAAAGTCACCATACCCACTAATCACAATGGTAGCAATGTGTGGATGATCCTGGCAAATCATACAAAGTACTTCAGAGCCATTTACTTCCGGCATTTTCATATCCAGCAATACGATATCAGGTCTATGTTCATTTATGAGTTCCATTCCTGGAAGCCCGCCGTTTGCCTCAAGTATTTGCTGCACACCAAGCCGATCCCAATCCCCTAGAATCTTTATCGCCTCCCTTGACGGTTCTTCATCATCAATAATTAGTACCTTTAACATGTTCCATTCCTCCTTTTGGCAGCTTTAAGCATACTTCTGTATAAAAAGATTGCGTATGAATGACAACTTCTGCATCTTGACCGTAAAGAAGCTTTAATCTAGCATGTAAATTTTGCAGACCAATACTACCAAATTCACGATCTTCCCAATTTTTTTGAAATAAGCATTTAATATATTGCAATTTTTCGCTACTAATACCAGGTCCGTTGTCAGTAACTTTTATCGTCACACCATCTAAGCTCATGTCAGCTTCTATGACAATACAAACCTCATATGACACTTTTTCCAGAGCATGTTTAATTGAATTCTCGACTAGGGTCTGAACTGACAATCTAGGAATGAACAGTTGTTCTAACTGAGGATCAATCCTGTATTGAATGTGCAATCGCGAACCGAATCTTGCCTTTTGAAGTATTAAATAATTTTCGATATGCTTAAGTTCCTCATTCAACTTCACCTGATCTCCTCCGCTAAAACAATAACGAAGCGTCGATGCGAGCGCATCAACCATATCCACAATATCTTGATTGTTACTCTTCAGCGCTTTAGTGGAAATTGCCTGAAGGGCGTTGTACAGAAAATGAGGATTAATTTCCGCTTCTAATGCTTTCAAAATTGCATTTTTTTGAACTAGTTTCAATTTATACTGTTCCTCGATCAGGTTGTTGGTTTGTAAGATCATGTTATTAAACTGCCTGGAAATATGGGCAATTTCGTCGTTTCCTTTTACTGGAACCCTAACATTAAAATTGCCTGTGCTGAACAGCAGCATATGATTAGAAGTTTTTTAGGGGTTTAGTAATTGCCTTTGTAGTAAGAGCGATTAAGGTAATTGAAATTATCAAAAAAATAAGTCCAACAGCATAACTGATATTTCTAGACGCGAGAGCTGCTTTATAAATCTGTTCGGAGGTAATGAATTTGATCAGTTTCCATTGTCCTCTCTCACTCATATCACAAATATCGAAATACTGATTATCTCCCTTCTCCCCAATTAAATTAGTGTTATCGTTCTTGTCGATACGATTCCAATCAAGTTCCATAGATTGAAAAAATGCGGGATTGTCCCAGTAAAATGGAACATTTTCATGACTGAGAAGAACAATATGCTCATTTGGAGAAAGGGAAGCATCTTTAATTATTTGATCTCTGACGGTTGTGTTGAAGAAGATGGAAATGATTGCTTTCGGTTCTTTTAAGAAAATAGTACGAATCGCACGATGGTAAGCCATAAAGCTTTTATTTAAATCGACAGGATATCCGACATCGCCTTGCGTTGAGCTAAGAAGAGAACTAAATACTAACTGTTGATCATTTTGCAATGCTTCTTGAAACCACTTTTTACTCGGAATCTGCTGATTTACAGCGATGCGAACTTTGCTTACATTTTCATCGTGAGTAATGTAGTAATATTTATTTTTGTCGATCACATACAAATAAATTCCCTGAATATCAGGCTTCGAATAAAATAAAACCCTTAAATAATCTTCCAGGTATTGCTGGGACATATACTCAAAATCTTCGTTTTGAAGTGAATTAATGACTTGTTCATATTGATATTGTGGAAAAATGAATTGCCTTCTTTCAAAAAAATAATTATCGAAATTTTGATTTACGAGTTTCAGATTATTTTTTGTAGTTGTTACCATGCTTTTCATCGCTTCATTTTCTGTAATTCTAGTGGAAATAATGGTTAGAGAGCCGACTATAAGAACAATTACAAAAGAAAGCAGCAATATGATCTTATTTACTAATTTTCTTGAAAGCCTTTCTTGTAAGTTGCGCATCCACCAAGCAACCCTCATTGTTATAAAGCGCATAGATAGATCCCCCAAATACTGTTTTGAGTACCATATTACCCTAAAGTGGAGACTTTAGTACATGTAATCCTATTATAACTACTTTTATAATGAACTTATAGGAGTGCTTTGTAAACGAAGTAATAATGATAACATCGGGGTGGAATTATGTTGAAGTTTAAACGAGAACATGTAAGAAGTTTTGAATTTGGAATGTTTATCCTGCCAGTGATCATCACAATTTTATATGCATTTTATATTCCTTTTATCATGAGCATGCTCTATTCATTAACGCAGTGGAATGGTATATCCTCCCAGCCGAAATTCATAGGGCTAGACAATTTCAAATCCATATTTATCTCGGATGATCATTTCAAACAATCAATCATATTCACCTTTAAATTCAGTATCTTGTACATTTTATGTGTTAATGCACTGTCTCTAATAGTTGCATTGGCCCTTGACCAGAAACTAAGGACCACAAATCTACTTAGAGCAGCATTCTTTGTGCCCTACATTTTAAGCTTGGTCATTGTCGGGTTTATTTGGAGGTTCATTCTTAATCAAGGGTTCGATGCACTCGCAGAATTTACGGGGATAGGATTCTTTAAACTAAGCTGGCTAGGAGTACCGAATTTAGCTTTCATTTCAATTATCATCGTTTCTGTCTGGCAATCAATTGGTTTTTACATTGTCATTTATATTGCGGGGTTACAATCAGTACCTCGTGAATTGCTGGAATCTTCCATTATAGACGGAGCAGGTCCGTTTCAAAGGTTTCTTAGTGTGACTTTACCATTACTTGCACCTTCAGTTACTGTTTGTATGTTTATGTCAATGACCAATGCAATTAAAGTATTTGACGTCATTTTGTCTTTGACAGGAGGGGGGCCAGGTGGCAGTACGTATAGCGTGGCATTGGATATCTATAGGGATACGTTTCAAAACAATATGTACGGTTACGGTTCAGCTAAGGCATTGGTTCTATTCGTTGTGGTACTGATGATTACGATCCTGCAACTGACATATTTTAAACGAAGAGAGGTTGAACATTAATGACTGGCATAAAATGGAAAATAGTATTTCTAGAATTTTTGATGATCATTATTGCTGTATTGTTTTTATATCCAATCTTGCTTGTATGCTATAACTCTTTCAAATCCTTCTCTGAAGTAATGGCTAATGTAATTGCACTTCCACATCATCTAGAAGTAGCAAATTATGTGTATGTATGGAAATTTATTGATTATCCGAGGTTATTTTTGAATAACTCTGTGGTCACAGCGATTGGGGTTTTGGGTATTATTGGAATCTCTTCAGCAGGTGCGTATATGCTGTCAAGAAATAGAACACTGTTTAGCTCCATCGTATACATATTCTGCATTATCCCAATGTTAATTCCATTTCAATCCATCATGATTGCGGTTTTGAAATTAGCGAAAATATTTCATTTATCAGAAAGTGTCTGGGGTTTAGGCGTTCAATATTGGGGCTTTGGAGCTCCAATGGCCATTTTTATCTATCATGGTTTTGTTAAAGGCATACCTAGAGAAATGGATGAAAGCGCCACGATTGACGGTGCTTCGACCGTTACCTTATTTTATCGAATCATCTTTCCACTTCTAAAGCCTGTGACGGCTACCATTATCATTATTGATGTAATGTGGATATGGAATGATTTTCTTTTGCCTCTGATTATGGTTAATGGCTCACCTTCAACAAAAACGTTAACTTTGGCTGCTTATACCTTCGTCGGACAATATACAACCGATTGGCAGTACACAATGACAGCGATGGTTATGGCTGTTTTCCCTTCTGTCGTCGTTTTCATTCTCATGCAGAAGCAAATCGTAAAGGGAGTGACAGCTGGGGCAGTTAAGGGGTAAAGAAAAATTTAATACTCAGAGAAAAGGAGATACAGCATGCTACCATCACTTACATTTATTAAACGCCAATTGGAGGGGATTCTGCACAATAAATTCGAGCAGGGGCATCAAACCTCTGGTTACTTAGCCAAGCTGGAACAGCTTCCCGCAAGCTATGATGCCTATGTGGAATTCGCTCACAGCTTGGCTGCTATTCCAATGAGGGACAATTGGTCT
>NZ_VRTT01000142.1 GCF_008017805.1 Paenibacillus sp. N3.4
GTGGGAACCGCGACGATAAGCGCCAGTGTTGGAGGAAGTGCAATAGCAGCGACGGCCTCCGTTCAGTTCGTGTCAGGGGGGCTGTCAACAGAGAAGAGCACGGTTGAAATGGAAAACGTTACTCTGACCGCTGACGGAACCAGTCAGACAACGGTAAGCGTGAATCTGAAAGACGCGCAGGGCAATGCTTTGACCACCGGAGGAGCGACGGTCGCTATCACTTCGACGTTAGGCACGGTTGGCCCTGTAACAGACAACCATAATGGCACTTACACGGCGACGCTGACAGCACCGACGACGGTGGGAACCGCGACGATAAGCGCCAGTGTTGGAGGAAGTGCAATAGCAGCGACGGTCTTTGTCCAGATTCTTCCTGGGGAGATGAGTTCATCTCACTCAACAGTTACCGCGAGCGATCTAGTCATTCGAGCAGACGGCAAAAGTAAAGCCTCGATCTTCGTTAATCTCAAGGATGATTATGACCATCCGATCGTTGGAAAACGAGTACTGCTACAAGCACAAGGTGGACGATCAGTCATCCATGATGTTTATGGATTGACCGATAAGAATGGTTTAACCACACTTTCGGTGAGCAATACAGTGGCAGAGAACGTGACTTATTCGGTGAAAGAGGAAATAAGTGGTCTATCGTTAGACCAAACCGTGAATATTACGTTTACTTACGACCAGCCTCCGAATATCCAGTTGCAAGCGGATCCTATCATCTCCACTTTCGGAAGCGTAACAGTATCAGTAATGGCGTCTGTATATGGTGAATTCAATAGCCTTTCTTCGATCAAGTGGGCAGCAGGAAGCCGTTCAATCTCGTATTTTGAAACGCTGGGCGTGAAAATCACTGACCATTTTACCGTGCAAGAGAACGGGATTTATTCTGTCTATGCAGAAGATACAGCGGGCAACGCAAACGTTAGCTTGATCGAAGTCAAGAACATTGTTCCTTTGAGCAGCAATGCTAGCTTGATTGGCTGGCAGCTTACAGGATTGGGTGGGACGGTGAAGTTTGATTTTGACCCGGGGAAAATGAGCAATAGTGTAGTAGTCAGTCATTCTGTATATGGTTTGAAAATGATACTCACTACCACCGATACCAATTCTGTCGTCTATGTGAATGGATTGCAGGTAACCAGCAACTCTATTACAGATGAATATTCTCTCGTAACAGGTGAAAACCTGTTTGAGGCTAGTATCAAAGCGCAAGACGGTTCAATTAAAACGTATGTGCTGAATGTGATTCGTTCAACGGCAAGCTCCAATCCCGATTCGACAGGTCATACAGGCCCCTTGTCACCCAATAATTCGATTGTGATTTGGATAAATAATATAGCGGTGAATGGGCAGGCCTCACTTCAAACAGATGCGAATGGCGTGAAGTCCATCGATGCTCTATTGGATATGAATACCCTAAAGAAGGTACTCGATTCATTATCTACTGCGACTGAAGTGAATCTATCCATTTCGATAAAGGATGAGGCAAGCAAAACAGCTCTAAGACTTACCGTTGAAGCTGTCACACTCCTTGTTGAGAAGGCGGCCACAATTACATTGAAAACTAAGCATGGCCAATATCGCTTGCCTCTAGCTGAATTCGTCAAACAGGAGTCTGATTGGAAGAGCGATGTGGAAGCTCAAATAACGATCGAGCATGGCAACAGTTTAGGGATACCTGAACTGCTGGATGCAGCGAATAAAGGCAGTTTCCAGTTGGTGGCGGATCCGATTTATTTCAATCTACATGTGATGCATCATGGCGAGAGAAGAGAAGTTTCAAGATTCAACCGTTATGTAGAAAAGGTCATTTACTTACCAAAGGAATTGTCCGGAACTGCTTCAACAGTTGTAGCTTGGGACCAGAAGCTTGGTGTCCGTCCTGTGCCAACGGAATTCATCAAAGTTGATGAACATCAGGCTGCCGTTATTCGCAGTCTAACGAACAACGCTTACGTATTGGTATCCAAAGCGTCCAAATTAACAGATATTCAAGGACACTGGGCAACATCTGAAATTGGCGCCATGAATCATAGAATGATCGTAGAAGGTGTAGGTGAAAGCCGATTCGCGCCTGAAGTTACGATTACTCGTGCTGAACTCGCGGCGTTGCTTGCAAGAGCGTTGGGCTTGCCAGAAGGCGGAGATCTTGCAAATTTCAAGGATGTAAGCAATTCGAGCTGGTATAGCAGTGCCGTAGCAGCAGTTAAAGCATACGGTATTATGGATGGTTTCAAGGATGGAACATTTGGACCCAATCAGCAGGTATCACGACAAGAGGCGATTGTAACGATCGTTCGAGCGCTGCGGCTGGCCAATGTTTCTGCTGTAACAAGCAATTCGGGAGTGTCAGTGGATTTGGCTGTCTACACCGACCACAATCAAATTGGCGACTGGGCGAGCGATGCGATACGGACGGCCATTCAAGAGGGCTTGGTGAAAGGGTATGGAGATGAATTGCGTCCGCTGAAGTCATTAACACGTGCCGAAACGACCGTACTTCTTTACAGGATGCTACTAAAAGCAAAACTAATTGATGGGTAAACATGAAATTAGGGGACGAGCCGAGGGGCTCGTCTTTTTCGACCTATAAGAATTTATATGTTTTTGGTTTTGGGGTAAGCCTATGCCATATGGTGCGGGATATCAATAACTGCTGTTGGAGGATTTGCTCTGGCCGGATATACGGGGGGACAGGGCGGAGGCTTGAGACGTTTTAGTATCCCCTGCACGCGGAGATAAATCAGGTTTATGCAACAAAGCGGCCGGCTGCGGCAACAGCAGGAACCATTTATTTTCAGGATGGGTTCGGGGCCAACGGAACGATCGAGGGGAATCCGCTCGGGTCGAATGTCACGATGACCGGATATAACGACTGGCTGACGGGATTTACCTACCGATTACCTGAATATAACAGCAGTATATCCGCATGGTTTAGATGAGCAGATAGGTTGGCTTTGAATGTGCCCATGCTATTTGTCGAGGAGAATCATACGATCAGAGTTGAATGGTTAAAAGGATTCCATTTGGATAATGTAGATTCTATGGCCCCAAATGCCCCGGGACAGCACTTGTTTGAGCAACAAACACAAGATGCCGTTAAGCGTATCTCATGTGACAATTAAAGCACAAGTCAAACATCAAACAACATAAACAAACGGTTAATGAACTTCCAAAAGCTTACTCCAACTCGAATTATGAGCAGGAATGAGCTTTTTTTACGTCAATTTGTTTTGTGTTAACCTGGCAAGTGTCTACCGTCAAACGAAAGGGTAACGTGGAAGCGAAGAGAATGTCCGGCTCTTCTTCCATTTGTGAGATTTTTGAGAGAATGGACTGGTATAGTTTTTTGTGACATCGAATTTTGTCGAAGAAGGCTAATTGCAGTCGAAGTTGTCTTTTTTTGCACTAATTTTGAGATTTCCGGTGAAGAGGAGCCATACAATTATGAAACGAGTACATGCAAGGAAATGCAAAGAATTGGTAGTAAGTCTTGTTATCTTGATGATGTTTGCCACCGCATTCGCTGCGCCCACGCAAGCGGCGGTTCAATGGTCGCAATATGCGAAAATTGGACTTGGCAGCAATGACGGTCCCGGCGCATTCGAAGGTCCGGCTGACATAGTGGTAGATAGTGATTCAAATGTTTATGTGGCTGATTCCGTAAATCATCGCATCCAGAAGCTGACCGTTGCTACCGGTGTGTGGAGCGAATGGAAGAAGAGCGGCGGCGGATATGGAAGCGGCTTGGGGGAGTTTAGCAATCCAGTCAGTGTGGCTGTATACCAAAGCGATAAAATTTATGTAGCTGATAGCAGCAACCATCGCATCCAACAGTTGGATGTACATACAGGTGTGTGGAGCGAGTGGAAGAAGTCCGGCGGCGGACCGGGAAGCTTGCTAGGCGAATTCAGCGATCCCCAAGGTGTTGATGTAGATAAATCGGGTAATGTCTACGTGGCAGATTCCAGAAATCATCGCATCCAGAAGCTGGATATAGTTTCTGCACGTGGAGAGAGTGGAAAAAGAGTGGCGGCGGACCGGGAAGCGGAGCGGGCGAGTTCAACAATCCGAAAGGCGTTGCCGTAGATAGATCGGGCAATATCTATGTGGCCGATACCGGAAACAACCGCATTCAGAAGCTGACGGCAGCCACAGGCACGTGGAGCGAGTGGAGGAGGAGCGGTGGCGGACCGGGAAGCGGGCTGGGTGAGTTTAATCAGCCATACGGCGTTGCTCTTGATGGCAGCGATAATATTTACGTGTCAGAGTACGATAATCATCGCATTCAGAAGCTGAATGTTGCGTCAGGTGTATGGAGCGAGTGGAAGAAGAACGGCGGCGGCTCGGGAAGCGGAGCTGGCGAGTTCAACCATCCCAAGGGTCTGGCGGTAGACGGTAACAGGAATATCTATGTAGCCGATAGCGATAACAATCGTATCCAGAAGTTGAATGCAGTCGCAGGGACTTGGAGCGAGTGGGCATATCGGGGGGCAATTGCTGGCGATGGTCTTGGGGAGTTTAAATATCCTAATGCTGTTGCGGTGGACAAGCATAAGAATGTCTATGTGGCCGATTATGGAAATAATCGTGTTCAGAAACTGGATGCAACGACAGGCGTATGGAGCGAGTGGAAAAAAGCGGGAGGGGGATCAAGCAGCGCTCTCGGCGAGTTTGATGGTCCCACAGATGTTGCTGTTGATGAAGATGGCAATATGTATGTGACCGATTTTTATAATCACCGTCTCCAGAAATTGAATGTAGCTACAGGCGTATGGAGTGAATGGAAGAAGGCTGGTAGCGGCGCGGGAAGCGGCCTTGGCGAATTTAGCTATCCGAGTGGAGTGGCTATAGACCACGACGGGAATATTTATGTGGCTGATTCCGGAAATCATCGCATCCAGAAGCTGGCGGCAGCTACAGGCGTATGGAGCGAGTGGAAGAAGGCCGGCGGCGGTCGCGGAAGTGGTCTCGGTGAATTTAATAATCCAACTGGCGTTGAGGTAGACCGTAGTGGCAACGTATATGTTGCGGATATGAAAAACCATCGGATTCAGAATCTGACGGCGGCCACAGGCGCATGGAGCGAGTGGAAAAAGAGTGGCGGCGGCGTAGGAAGCGGTCTCGGCGAGTTTAATGAACCTTACAGCGTCGCAGTTGATAAAAAGGGGAATCTCTACGTGGCCGATTCCAATAACGACCGCATCCAGAAGCTGACGGCAGCTACAGGCGTTTGGAGCGAGTGGAAGAAGGCGCGCGGTGGCCACGGAAGCGGCTTGGGTGAGTTTAGAAGTCCGCTTGGTATAGCGGTGGATATCGACGGCGCTGTCTATGTAGCCGAATCAGACAATCAACGTATCCAGAAAATAAAGATTGCGCCTACCCCTTCGGACGCACCGACGGATATAACGGCTGAGGTCGTGAAAGGCAAGTCGCAAGCGACCGTCAGCTTTAAGGCGCCAGTCAAAGATGGAGACAGCGACATTACCGGCTATACGGTAACCTCGAGCCCAGGGGGTTTGGAGGCAAGCGGCACAGGCAGCCCGATTACCGTTACTGGTTTAACCTATGGCACTACTTATACGTTTACGGTAGTAGCGATCAACGGCGTTGGCAGCAGTGTGGCTTCCGCAGCCTCTAATGCGGTAAAGCCGGAAGCGATTCTTCCGCCTCAGCCGTCTTCATCATCTCAGGCAACATCGGTGTCTGAGGAGACGAATGCAGTTATTCTTGTAAATGGAAAATCGGTAAACGTCGGAACGGTAAAGGTAACTAGCGTGAATTCCCAGTCGGTCACAACAATCAAGATTGACCAGGATAAGCTGGCGGACAGACTTGTTACGGAAGACCAGCGGGCGGTGGTTACGATTCCAGTGAAAACCAAATCCGATGTTGTGATTGCAGAACTGAATGGCCGAGTGGTTAAAAATATGGAAGACATGCAAGCAGTTCTGGAAATCAAAACGAATGATGCGGTGTACACACTCCCGGCTCAGCAAATCAACATTAGCGCACTATCCGACCAAATCGGAAAGTCAGCAGCGCTTCAAGACATCAAAGTGCAAATTGAAATCGCTGTACCCACAGCGGATATGCTGAAAGTTGTGGAGAACGCAGCAGCCAAAGGATCGTTTAAGCTCGTCGCATCACCACTGAATTTTACAGTGCGAGGCATCTTCGGGGAGAAGTCCGTTGAAGTGTCGAAGTTTCATAGCTATGTGCAACGGGCAATGAGGCTGCCGGATGGCATTGATTCCAACAAGATTACAACGGCTATAGTCGTTGAACCTGACGGGTCAGTACGACATGTGCCAACTAAAATAATTACAATCGATGGCAACGACTTCGCATTCGTGAATAGCTTGACCAATAGCACGTACTCGCTCGTATGGCATCCCGTTGAATTTCTCGATGTTGCCGCTCATTGGGCCAAACTTGCCGTTAACAATATGGGATCGCGAATGATCATTGATGGTGTCGGCAGCGGTATGTTCAAACCCGATCAAGAAATTACCCGCGCTGAATTTGCTGCCATCCTCGTTCGAGGACTGGGGCTTAAGCTGGAAAATGGGGCAGCGCCATTCTCAGATGTATTGCCGCAGAATTGGTACAGCAGCGCGGTTAATACAGCATATGCATACCGGTTGATCAGCGGTTACGAAGACGGCTCTTTCCATCCGCTGGATAAGATTACGAGGGAACAGGCCATGGACATGATGGCCAAAGCGATGAAGATCACTGGTTTGAAAGCAAAGCTTCCGCCGTCCACAGATCCTCAGAAAATGTTAACTCCATTTACTGATGTGAATAGTGCTGCGGGTTGGGCGAAGGAAGGCATTGCCGCCTGCTTGCAAGCCGGAATCATTTCTGGAAGAAATAGCACTGAGCTTGCGCCAAAGTCCTACATCACAAGAGCTGAAGTGGCGGCTATTATTGAGCGGCTGCTTCGAAAGTCTGAGCTGATCTAAATCTCGGAAAGCTTCTAATGAATGACTTGCGCTCTTGCATGGCAATGTTATCAATTATGATGGCATCGATATCTTTGAGATATAATTGGCGGACGTTGTTTAAGTACCTGCATTTGTTTACCCCCTACCAAATATCGTAAATAAGAAGAGGCGAGCGTTTTGCTCGCCTCTTCTTATTTTGGTACGCTCAGATGGGTGCTATCCCTAGGGTGGAAGTCCCGAGTGGTGAAGGGGAGCTTGCCTTGTGGCAGCTCCTTTTTTTGTTCATTAAAGCAACGGGCAGATATGCCTAAGAATCGTTTATAAATAAAGCTTAGGGATATTTTTTATCAATTGGGAATTATTTGCAACAAAATCCCGGATTTTTACGTTTGTTTCTTAGGAGGTGCTTAAATGAAGAAATTAATTATTATTATTCTCGCCTTACTTGGCTTAGTTGCATGCGGTCAGCCTTCGCCATTTGAAGAACAAACAGCAAATCTCTCTCTTCCCAAGGATGATCCAGCAGTGGTTACAACAACCGTTCCTACTCCTGAAAAAGAACCTTTTACTGCAAGCATATCTGCCCCTAATCAATTAAAATCCAATGAAGAGTTCATTGTTGAGGCTACTCTAAAGAACTTATCTGATAGTGATTTTACGATTTTACATGCGTCAGGTCTTTTTTATTTCTCTATTAAAGATAGTAATGGCAAGAGGGTTAATACATTTGCTATGGCTATGGTAGGAAAACATCGTACTTTTCAAGGAAAAGGAATGATTACTGAGCATTATACGTACAAACTTGAAAAGCCTGGTTTTTATGAAGTTTCGGCAACTGCAAAATTCACGTTTGGAAATGGAGACAATGAAAAAAACTTAGAACTTGAAACAAACAAGGCAAGTTTTGAAGTTATATCTCTCAACTAACGGATACGATAGCACATTAACAAACAGGGAGCGGCTTGCAACAGCAGCTCCCTGTTTCCATTCAAGTAAACATTCCTGTAAGGCCTAAGATTTGGGCTTTGTCAAAAAAGGAGCGCCTCGGTATGATGGATTTGTCGAAGGGTTTTAACCCAATACATCAAGGAG
>NZ_VRTT01000143.1 GCF_008017805.1 Paenibacillus sp. N3.4
GCGAAAAGTCGTCGGTATTTTGTCAACTCCACGAGTGGATCTCCGGTTTGCCTTGTTATATCAAGGGTTTGTTTGGAGAATTAAGCTGCGAAAGTTGAGTAATTTATATTTGGGAGGGTTTTTAATAAGAGATTGAAGAATTTATGGATGAGGGGATCATCATGACAAGTATGATCAGAGTTGCGACATTTCATGATATCGATGGGATTCAAAAGGTTGCGAAAATAACATGGAAAGAAACATATAAAGATACTATCCCTCCGTATATTCAAGAAGCATTCTAACAGAAATATTATTCTGACTCTGCAATGAGAAATAGATTAGAAAGGTCAGTTTTGTTGGTAGCTGAGAGCGCTGGAGAGATAAAAGGATTTGCCAATTTCTTTCCTTCCAAACAAAATATCGAGGAAGCCGAACTAGCAGCAATCTATATACTTCCGGAGGTACAGTCACAAGGGCTCGGAGGTAAATTATTAAGTAAAGGGATTCAAGAGCTAGGTGGATTAAAAACACTATTTGGAGTCGTAGAGAAGGAAAATCGCATTGGGCGAAGATTTTATGAATCCAAAGGATTCAAATATGTAAATGAATTTGTGGAAAAACTTCAAGGACATGTCTTTAAGTCAATTAAATGGTACTTGAGATTGCATGACGGCATTAGGATTTGAAGGCATAGCAACGTCTGAAACAGACACGAAGCCCATATGAATGAAACAGATAGAAGAAAAATCACTAACGCACACGATGGCTGTAGGGAGGAGATTCATGAAATCCGTATTTAAGCTTGAACTGGAGGAAGCTAGGGTAATGGTTGCGGCGGGCCTTCAAGCAGCCCGAGAATCGAAATCATTGGAAACGATTTGTATCGTGGATGACGGCGGGTATCTCATTGCCCTTGAAAGAATGAATGGCTGCCGTAATACAAGTCCGGAACTGGCGATTGCGAAGGCGTTTACAGCGAGTGGGCATAGACGTTCGACACATCTGTTCAATCAGCCAGGAGGCCCGGCAGCGGTAAATGGCGAAGCGTTCGGCATTCATGCGATGATGCCTGGCAAGTTCGCGATCTTTGTCGGCGGATTTCCCATCGTCGTGAATGGAAATGTCATAGGCGGTGTTGGCGTTAGCGGCGGTCAGGGCGAAGAAGATATCGCGGTAGGTGTTGCTGCTTTAAGGGGACTTCAAGCTTTTTTGGGGGACGATTATGAAGTAATGACAGAACCGGACATTAAGAAGTAAGTAGGATTCACAACCGGCCGTTCCAAAAAGCCTCGTTCATCTCTTTGAGAGAGAACGAGGCTTTGATTTATTTTATGAGGATAAAAGCGTTCTCACGTATTGAAGGGCTTCTTCGATCGTATCATCGGCAAGCTGCTCCAGGGAAATATCAATGCCCGGTTTATAATGATGCAGCTTCTCCAAGAATGATTTCGTTTGGAAGATACCTTTGCCAGAAGCTACAGCCTCCAGCTTGTCATTTCGCACAATGACATCTTTCAAATGGGCAAGGATGATCCGGTCTCCAAAAGCAGTGAAGGCGTCATCCAAAAAAGCATTCTGTGACGCAACCTCGACAGCTGCGGGCGGCAACAGATTAACAGGATCGAAGACGACACCGAGATTGCTCGATGGAATCTCCTCCAGTATGCGGCACATTTTCTCGGTGCTGGATAACGTATGAGTGAATACAGGCTCAAGCCCGATAAAAACACCCCAACGTTCAGCCTCCTCAACTAATTCCTCAACCGTTTGTTTAAGTAACTCCCAGCCGATCGCTTCATAACGCTCGGAGTCCTGCGTCAGGTAGGTCGTAAGATCGGCCGTTTCCGTCGCAACGATGGAGGTGCCGAAGTCCCTTGCATATCGCAGATGCTCTTTGAAGCGATTGATTTCATGTCGCCGTACTTGCGGGTCGGGATGGATGGGATTGATGTAACAGCCCAATACGCCGATGCGTATGCCGGCACGATGGAATTGCTCACCAATATGATTGGCAAGGGCAGGACTTAGCTTTCCTAGACTTGTGTCGATATCACTGATGGCTTTGGTAAGCGCAAGCTGGACGAAATCGATACCTCTTCCGCTCAATTTCGCAGTTAATTGCTGCAGTGGGAGATGGCCAACGGAATGAGCTAGCGTGCCAATGCCCATCTATCTAGCCATCCATCCGCCGTCTACGCACAAGACGTGACCGTTCATGTAATCGGAAGCATGGGAAGACAAGAAAACTACGGGGCCCTTCAAATCATCAGGCGACCCCCAACGGCCAGCAGGAATACGATCTGTAATGGATTGTGTGCGTTTTTCATCTTGAAGAATAGGTGCTGTATTGTTCGTTGTCATATAGCCTGGAGCGATGGCATTGATCTGGATTCCTTTTCCAGCCCACTCATTCGCTAATGCTTTGGTTACACCTGCAATGGCATGTTTACTTGCTGTGTAGCCAGGAACATTAATTCCGCCTTGATAAGTAAGCATAGAAGCGATGTTCACGATTTTCCCACTGCCGCGTTCGATCATATGGCGACCAACAAGCTGGCATAAGAAGAAAGCAGAGTTCAAGTTTAAGTCAATGACATCATGCCAATCTTGACGTGCATGGTCGACGGCAGGGGTACGACGAATAATACCTGCATTGTTGACAAGAATATCGATGCTTCCGTAGATGCCGATCGCTTTGTTAACGACATCTTCAAGGATGTCCTCCTGGCTAAGGTCAGCTGCAATAAGCTCTGCTTGGCCTCCAAAAGCTCGGATCTTTTCAACCGTTTCGATACTTTCGGAAGAAGAAACGGCAATGATAGTAGCTCCGGCCTCAGCTAGGCCAATCGCCATGGCTTGACCTAAACCGCCGGAAGCGCCGGTTACAAAAGCCGTTTTACCAGTTAAATTAAATAGTGTCATAAGTGGGGCTCCTTTATTAACTTATTGAGTTTCTAACTGAATGCCTGCATCGCGAAACTGCTGAGCGGTTTCGACGGGCAGTGCAGAATCGGTCAGAATGATGGAGATTTCGGAAAGAGCAGCAAATGTGCGCAGCGCACACTGACCAAATTTATAATGATCAGCCACTCCGTAGACGACAGCACTGGAGGAGATCAACGCTCGTTTGTAATCGACAAGATCACTGGTGTAGATCGTAAAGCCATGCTGTAAATGTACGCCGGTAGCTGAAATAAATGCTTTTTGTATATTGAGCTTGCTCACATATTCGGCCGCTTCCGGGCCCGCGAGCATGTTGCGCAAGCGATAACCGCCAGGCACAACGAGTCGGATTTCATCCTTATGCACGAGTTCCGAAATAATATATAAGTCATTTGTAACAACGGTAAGCGGCTGATTAACCAGCCGCCTAGCAATTTCTAATGTTGTACTGCCGCCATCGAGTGCGATGATATCACGCGGCTGGATGTAACGGAGAGCGATGGTAGCAATCTCCGTTTTTTCATCCGCATGCTTGATGTTAGGCTCTTTGGAGGACAGAATGCCTAGTTGATCACTCTGTGCCAGCACCGCTCCGCCGTGTATGCGGAGAAGAAGTCCTTTTTCCTCGAGCTTCGCTAAATCTTCCCGAATGGTTTTGCCTGTAACGTCCAGACGCTCGCTGAGCTCGTTGACGGTCACTTCTTTTTGTGCCAGCAGTATTTCCATGATGATTTCATATCTTCGTAAAGGGTTCATCGGCACTCATCCGTTTCTAAAGAGGGTTACCGATTATTTTAAGTCTTTCATGGCTACGGCGTCCATATCTTCGAAAATTTGATTTTCGCCAGCCATACCCCAAATGAATGTATAGTTATTCGTGCCTACGCCGCTGTGAATCGACCAGCTAGGGGAGATGATGGCTTGCTCGTTGCGCATAACCACATGACGTGTTTGTTGAGGCTCGCCCATCATATGGAATACAACACTGTCTTCCGGCATGTCGAAGTAGAAATAAACTTCGGAACGACGATTATGCGTATGACTAGGCATTGTATTCCACATGTTACCCGGCTTCAACAATGTCATACCCATAACGAGCTGACAGCTCTGTACACCGCCAGTGTGAATATATTTATAAATGGTGCGCTCATTGGAAGTTGTAATGCTGCCCAAGTGGTTCGGGGAAGCTTCGCTTATGGCGATTTTTACAGTCGGATAGGTTTTGTGTGCAGGTGTGGAGTTAAAGTAGAATTTCGCCGGATCTGCCGCGTTATCGCTCGCAAATGTAATTTCTTTAGCACCAAGTCCGATGTAAAGACCGTCTTTAGGGTCCATCGTATAAACGGTACCGTCAACCGTAATCGTACCTCTGGCACCTACGTTAATAATCCCGATTTCACGACGCTCTAGAAAATAGTCAGCAGCCATTTCTTTCTTATCGGCTTGTAGTTGAAGCGCGCCATTAAGCGGCAGCACACCGCCGATGATGAAACGATCTACGTGAGAGTAAACGAGGGTAATCTCGTTTGGTGTAAATAAAGAATTGATTTGAAACTCTGCTTGCAGGCGCTCTGTGTCAAACTGCTTAACTTCGTTAGGGTGGGATGCATAGCGAATATCCATGAAAATCTCTCCTCTTATTGGTTTATTTTAGTTTGTATAAGTTCATATAGGTTTAATTTACTCCAATTGAAACGTTTAAGCAAGGAATTTCTAAAGCGTGTTTCAAATTGAGCAGAGATGGTGAATAAAGGATAACGAATACGCAAACAACTACATGGACTGATTCCAGAATCAGACAGCACCTGCAGGAGGGATGAGCAATGGACAAAAGTCACTATTTCGATCACGTTTGTAATGATACAATACCCACTCCACCTGATGCAGAAGATGTAACTGCCACAGATATGGTCAGTGAAGCTATTGGAGAGATTGTGGATAATGTAAGAAAAGCGTTTACCTCGGATGAACCGGATGAGCATGAATAGAACTAAACTGCAGAAAAGAGCTTCTCTCTTCGATGAATAGAGAGGTTCTTTTTTGTTTCAGTTAAAAGAAAAGTAGCTTGGATCATGGTACACGTGCGGAAATAAGAGGTAGGTGGTTGGAAAATAAAAAATAATTATTGCATATAAATACAATAATTCGTATAATTATGCATATCATAAATGAGGTGATACTGTGATTTTTGAAGGTAAACAAGAAACCTCCGCGCTGTTGAGCGAAGCGGAGAGATCCATTTTATTTACGGCAAAGCGTCCGCAGCTTGTGATGGAGCGCGGTGAGGGGATGTATGTCTGGGATACGGAAGACCGACGTTACCTCGATTTTATCGGGGGCTGGGCGGTTACATGTTTGGGTCATTCGCCGCAGGTGATGATCGACGTACTTTCGCAGCAAGCGGCGCACCTCATCAACGTGAGCCCAGCTTTCTATAATAGGCCGATGATTGAATTTGCTAATTTGTTAACGCGAATATCTGGCTTTCAACGGGTGTTTTTCGGAAGTACGGGAGCTGAGGCGAACGAGAGCGCGATCAAGCTTGCGCGTAAATATGGTTCTCTGCATAAAGGCGGAGCCTATGAAATTATTACAACAACGAATAGCTTTCACGGACGTACCTTAGCGACGATGTCAGCGACAGGCAAAGCGAAGTGGCAGCAGCTGTTTAGTCCGAGCATGCCTGGGTTCAAGCATGTCCCTCTTCATGACATGAACGCAATGTCTGAAGCTATTGGTCCTCAGACTTGCGCCATTATGCTGGAGCTGATTCAGGGTGAAGGCGGTGTGAATGAGGTAGATGCCGACTATGTCAAAGAGCTGCGCAGACGATGTGACGACGAGGGCATCCTTCTTATATTTGACGAGATTCAAACCGGTATCGGTCGCACGGGTAAGATGTTTGCGTATGAACACTATGGCATCCAACCGGATATTATGACTTTGGCCAAAGGAATCGGGGGCGGGTTCCCGCTATCTGCAATGCTGACCAAGGAGATCTATAATTTATTTGACGCAGGCGATCAAGGAGGTACGTACACGGGTCAACCTCTGGGAATGGCAGTTGGACTTGCGGTTGTGAACGAAGTGATTCGCCTCAATCTCCCGCAGCATGCCGAAGAGCAAGGGAACTATTTGCTAGGCAAGCTGCGTGATGTGCAGCAAACATATGGACTGCAGAACATTCGTGGAAAAGGCTTGATGCTTGCTTTTGATCTTCCTGAACCGCTAGGAGCGGAGCTTGTAGCTGCTTGTTTGGAGGAAGGTCTAATCATTAATTCCCCCAATGCCCACACCATTCGATTGATGCCGCCGCTTATTGTTTCGAAGGCAAATATCGATGATATGATAACTATTTTGTGTCATGTGATGGATCGTATACGCAACAATGAACATAATCCCACGTTGTAAACGTTGGGATTTTCTTTTTGTTTCCCTACGGTTACAATGGACTTGTTTCGGCCATCATGTATAACCACGGTTTCCATATGTCTTTTCATTGTCACGATGCCATGGAAATCATGTATACGATTCATGGTTCCTGTGAAATTATCATTCAAATGGAAAATGATACTCACGAAAGCATTCATCTAAAAAAAGGCGAATTCAAAAAATGCTGGTGAAGCTGATAAAGGAAAAGATCGAGCAGCTATTCATTGATAATGTTCATTTGCATTCAACTATGTTCACATTGGTTCAAATAGCATATAATCAAAAGGACAAGCGGAAATCGGGCTTGGTCCTTTTTTCTTTATTTTAAAGATGGGAAGGTGAGCGTTCATTGTCTAATATTGGGGTATGGGAAGCAGCAGAGCCTGGTGTGCAGCGTTGCATTCTGAAGGCTGAAGTGGGACTAATGATGATGGAAGTGCATTTTGAACCAGGGGCTATCGGGTATTTGCACAGCCATGTTCATGAACAAATGTCCTACTGTTTAAAAGGTAAAATTGAGTTCAAAATTGATGGTGTTTTAACGACAATTGAAAAGGGACAAACCATCTATATTCCGAGTGGAGCTGTTCATGGTGTTACAGCGCTTGAAGAATCCGCTTTGCTTGATGTATTTACTCCGATACGGGAAGATCTGGTTAAGCGGTAATAATTCGGCGATGGGGAGAAGGAAATTATATGACAAACAGCGGTAAATTTGCCTGGACATGGACCATTCGAGAAGAAGATTTGGAAGAGTATGTGCGTATGCATCTGGCGCCATGGCCAGAAATCATGGAAGAGCACAGCAAAGCGGGAATAAGGGATTACTCCATTTTCCAAAATGGCGCGCAGTTTTTTTATTGCTTTTTGTGTGATGATATAGATGCAGCGTTCGCTTATTTAGCCGAGAGCGAAGCATGCAACCGATGGAATGCAATTACCTCCAAGATGGTTGTTGGCTCTTTCGATTTCCGTGAAGCGGTTCCAATTCAACCGATGAAGGAAGTATTTTATTTGAAGTAAGTCTTTTTAAGTGAAATAATTACGGACGAAAGGCCCATTTGAATGAACGATTCAAGTTCTCGGCGGTGCCATCTTTTTGCTTCTCTGTAAGTATGTTTTTTCTTCTTACAGAGTAGTTAGCGGGAATAATTTCCTCTGTAACGCTGGAAAACAGCGTTACAACTCAAGAATTTGCCCAAGAGCTTTTTTTCCAGCTCTGTAAGTATGTTTTCCTTCTTACAGAGCTGTTAACGGGAATAATTCCTTCTGTAACGCTGGAAAACAGCGTTACGACTCAAGATCCGGGATGAAGTAAAGTAGTCTGTGTAACAAAATTTGGAGTCTTCACAGATAACAAAAAAGTAGGGTATTCTCGGGATTGCGACACCACCAAGAAAGGACCC
>NZ_VRTT01000144.1 GCF_008017805.1 Paenibacillus sp. N3.4
G
This sequence comes from Paenibacillus sp. N3.4, assembly GCF_008017805.1. GTDB lineage: Bacteria > Bacillota > Bacilli > Paenibacillales > NBRC-103111 > Paenibacillus_E. The sequence continues at coordinate 2 of NZ_VRTT01000144.1, forward strand.
CAGTTATAGCAGAACAAGTCGCACTTCCTCGTTACTCATTGAATTGGGATATGTTAAACTGGTCCTAATGCATATTTTTCACGGTATTTGTTGATCTGGTTAATCATCAATTCCGTAAGTCCCAGTCTATTCTTGAGTACGTCAATCGTCTGTATCTGAGTTTGAAATATAAGTTGTTGCACCTCTTTGTGGAGGATACGCAAGTTATTAAACTTGTCGTTTCCACCTAAATCTGGCGGGATGTAGTGGTGGCAATGAACATCGGATGCGAAGAGATACATGCCTGTAATTTCGCATTTCCCCATTTTCATGCTATACCGACTAATCCGATTATCCATATATTCTACACTCTGATTCGGGATGCTAGATGTGGTCAGCGAGTAAATTTCCTGACGTAAATCTGGTCGAAGTTTTTTGTGTATTTGTTCTCTGCCTGCTGTGGTAAAGAGCGAAAGCCCTGTACTGAAGCCCATCGTATTCTTTGTTTTCACATTAGCTATTGGATACAGATAAACATCTGCTACTTTGAAAGTCCTGTAACCCAAACTGTAAAATTTACTGTACGTTGGTGGTGGGTTTGCAGGATGCTCGTACTTCCCGATTTGTTTGAGACGATTGTACATGAAAGCTCGCAGATCGTAGGCAAGACGTGAGAACGCAACACTAACATGTGTTGCCCGATTGAAGTAGTTGTGAATTCCTAAAACAAAGCTGTTGAACCGTGCAGCGTTAAGAGCCGTTGGCGAAGATCTCATTTTGAGAATGTGTTTCTTGGCTTCGCTTTTGATTTTCTGCCTTTTGCCCGCTTTAATGCCCGTATGCGCTACTCGCTTTTGACCCTTTTTGTTTGCACGGATTGTAAAACCAAGAAATTCTGACTCTCGTTTTCGCAGATTGATGATTTGCGATTTCTCTGGTGAGACGTCGAGTTTCAGACGGTCTTTGAGATACAGAACAACCGCATGATACCACCTCTGGGCAGACTTCCAATCGCGACAAATGATTTTGAAGTCATCGGCATAACGCACCAGGTAACCTTCTTTCAGACTAGAGCGTATTTTCGCACGTCTTTCTCCATCCCTAGACTTGAAAGGTTGCGTCAGAGGAAAAAGTTCCCATTGACCGGCTACCCAGTGATCTAGGTCATTCAGTACAATATTCGAAAGCAGTGTGGACAACAAGCCCCCTTGGGGTACGCCTTTTGCAGGTATTCCTTCCCCCTCGATTTCAGCTTTTAGCATTTTAGAGATGCAGGCTAGAACCTTTCTATCTTGAATGCCCATGTTCCAGAGTTGCTTCACGAGCAAGGTATGGTTGACGTTGTCAAAAAATTCCAATATGTCGATGTCCACTACAAAATGCATCGATGCCTGATTGATGAGAAATTGAACTCTTGCCATGGCATGGTGTGTCGATCGAAGGGGTCTGAATCCATAGCTGTGCTTGTAAAACTGGGCTTCAGCTATGGGCTCAAGGACTTGCTTGAAGCACTGCTGAATGACGCGATCGAGGATACATGGAATGCCGAGCGGCCTCCATTTGCCATTATCTTTTTCAATAAGCTTCCGTCTGACTTTCTGGGGGCGGTAGTTTTGCAGTCTGTTTTGGATTTCACTCACTAATTCATGTTCGGGTCGTTGTTCGATGTCTTTGATGGTTAGTCCATCCGTTCCTGGTGTCTTCGATCCTTTATTGGACTTCATCGTGCGATAAGCCAGCAAAATATTTTCTCTGGATGTGACGATTTCATAGAGGCGTGAAAAGATTTCTTTGTTTGCTGATCTTTCGTACAAATCCGTAAAAGATTCCGTCATGTCGTAATACTCCCAATTTCGTAAAGCTTGCACTGTGGCACCCCTCCTTAACGAAGCGATGTCCCCACATTCCTACCTGATCGGTGCAATTCACGTATGGAAAATGATCGTTCTTTTCAATTAGACTTGGGGCTGTTCCTCCACCTCGATTACAGAGGCTTCATCAGTCGTACCCCTGCCCTCACAAGGATAAATCCATTTCGGCAAGTGCCTTATTGCAACCGTTTCGGGTAACAGCCCTTCCTGCAACGTCCCTTGTTTTCCAAGTCCCTCACAACCTAGCTATCCGTTCTGAACTTAGGTGCTTCCTCTAAGCCTGTGAGACCGATGCCGCCATGGTTCGGCATAGCGTATTTCATAGAGAAAATTTTTACTTTACGCCACTCACCCCATCGTCTGATGGTACACACGTTTCCGTGTGCTCTAACTGTAGACCTGTACATTCGGAAGTTCGTCAGATCGCTTCTGTGCGAGCATTCTCACCATATTCAGTTTTTCAGCCACGCGACATATCCGTTGGCATACCTCTTTTTTTTTTTTTTATTTCAAAATGGCTCTAGCCTTCGTTCTGCCGAATCTACCTGTACTTCACACCCCATGACCTGTTAGTCATGACGCGCGCAGGAGTATTGGCGGGATGGTTTCAGGATACATGGTTCCGTCATTCCCATCCTCAGTTGTAAAGTTAAGATTACTTCTTGTAATCTCCTGCTTTTCACACTGTTCGGTGCTTATAGCAGAACTTGTCGTACTTTCTCGGTAGTTGAGCGAAGTAAAATGTTTTCAAGAATATTTGCCAAAATTATTGAGGTGCTTTCGTTCTAAGTAATGTTAATCCTAATCCGATAAATATCATCCCAGTTACTTTGTTTAAGTAGGTGCCAATTCTTTGGTTCATATTTAGTTTCTTGGTGATGAAAGAGGAGAAATAAGCAACAACCAGACACCAAATCAATCCAGTGAACGAAAATGTAAGTCCTAAAATTATGAATGGGATTGGACCAGAAGCCTTTGTATCAATAAATTGTGGAAGAAAGGATACGAAAAATAAAGACACTTTTGGATTTGTAAGACTTGTCAACATCCCTTGTATATATGTTTTTCTGAGGCTTTGTTGTTTATTTGATCCCGATGCACTGAAATAAAAATTTGATTTATCCAGAAGCATTCTTATTCCTAGATAAACTAAATAAATAACTCCAACTATTTTAATAAAATTGAATAATATAATGGATTTTGTAAGTATAATTGACAAACCAAAAGCAACTAACAAAGTATGGATCAAAGAACCACTAATAATACCGAAAACTGAATACACACCAGCTTTTCTACCCTGTGAAATACTTCTTCCAACAATATAAATTGTGTCTGCCCCAGGAATTAGATTTAAGAGAATTCCTGTAAGCAAAAATACTTCGTAATTTATTATTCCAAACATTTTGTTATTTCCGCCTCCCATTGTGAATATATAAAGAAGGAATAATAATCTAGAAAAAGCTTCATGTCAATCATTGATTAACACACAGTCTTGTTGCTCTACTGCCCGATATTTGAGCGAAGGGACGCCAAGCGGCGGCCCTTTCGTCACTTAACTAGCGTTTTCCGTCCCTCAACGGTACTACCCAGCATATTCCAACCGCAGAAAATGAAAATCTCTCTGAGTGCTCCCTGCGTACTTCTCACCAGGTCATCTTCATGTATTTAAAAAGCTTCCTAGAATTCCCGCAGTTGACTATCAATCAGAAACCGCCTCAGAATCCAAGTCGGGTCCTTAATGACCGGATTCGTAACCGCCTGCATCTCGGCGATGGTGGAGTCGGAGCTAGCTGATCTCATTGGATATGCTCCTGTAATCAATCTTTCAAATAAAACCATTCTTTGATTACGCTTATGGATTTCTATATGTTGTCGCCTTATTCTATCAATACAATGGTAGACCCTCCATCCTATAGTACTATATTGCTGTAAACTCAAAAAAGCCCTTTAAAAGGGCTTTTCAACATTTAGATTTGCTATCGAATCGCTACTAATAAAGGGAATACTTTCCCCAATGACATTAACACTTAATACAACCCACATTGACTTCTCACTAGTTGTTTCCTTTCCACACCAACAGTGAAACAACACTCCAGTGTGTGGAGTGTGTAGTATTGACAAAAAAATAGGGGCAAATCAAGCCCTCAATGACAACGAATTATAAAGTTATAATGAATACTGATCTGCAACTCGCAAATCGCTTGATTCCCTTCCGGAACAGATTTCTAAATAAAGAACAGTTGCACAATAGATAGTTTCTTGTATGAATACCCCCTTTTTCAACTATAGATACTATACGTAGAATACTTAGCTACATTTTTAGCTAAAACCCAGCCCCAGTATCCAGCTGATTATTATGTCACTGCAAGTTTGTGTATCTCAGCGCCTCTTTGAAGGAAATCCGTGTTCTCTAGCGCGCCACGCTACGAGTAGCGCAAGGATCAGTAGAATAAACAATGCCCATGGGAAGGAGCCGACACCAAGTGTTTCGATAAGAATAGCGCCTATCACACCACCGCCACCAATGGCTAGATTCCATACCGTCACCAGCATCGACTGGGCTACATCTGCACTCTCGCCGCCGGCTTCAGCAACTGCTGTCTGTAACAAAGTCGCCGCTCCCCCGAACGTTAACCCCCAAACAGTAACCACTAAGTAGATCACGACGGGCTGGCTGCTACTTAGGCCTAGTGCGACGGACGCCAAGGCAAAAGCAGCGAGGCTGATCAGAACCAATGGCCGCAGTTTGCGGTCGATCAAAACACCGATGACCCAGATGCCAATAAGCGCTGCAATGCCGAAAATAAGAAGTACCAAGTCAACACTCTGGGTAAGTCCAGCCTGGGCAAGATACGGTGCAATATAGGTATACAGGATGTTTTGTGCTAGCACCCAAGCCAGTACGACAAACAATACCGGCCGCACCCCCGGAGTGATGAAGACCTTTTGGAGAGGGAGCCGCTTGACTGCAGCCTCTCCTGGATAGTCCGGTAACTTCCAAAGCACCCAGCCAACCAGCAATAGAGCCAGCAGCGACATCATTCCGAATACAGAGCGCCAGCCTACAAAGGCACCGAGTAGTGTTCCAGCAGGGACACCGAAAGCCATAGCGAGAGGCGTCCCGACCATCGCCACCGCCATAGCTCGTCCCTTAAGCGACTCCGGAACCATGCGCCGGGCATAGCCTGCTATCATACCCCATAAGACACCAGCAGATACACCCGCGAAGAAACGAGCTACCAGCGTCAGTGTATAGTTGGAAGAAAATGTAGTGACGGTGTTGAATACGAGAAAACCAAGGATACACATGAGTAGCAGTGGTCGCCGCCGCCACCCGCGAGTCGCGGTGGTCAAAGGAATCGCGGCCAATAGTGAGCCTAGGGCGTACAAGGTGACGAGTTGACCTGCAAGGGCCTCTGAGACTCCAAGCCCATCACCTATCTGGAGCAACAAGCCGGCCGGAATCGTTTCGGTAAGAATACAGATAAAACCCGTCATAGCAAGGGCGAGTAATCCTGCCCATGGGAGACGTTCAGAAAAGGGAGTGCCAGAGACACTCTGTGTGGCAGAAGTTGTGTTTTGGCTCATTTCAGAAGCACCTCTCTTGTATAAATTGACAGATTATATGATCAACTAGGATTTATGGATAATCACTCCTTCGGCATCTTACTACACTGAGAGCCTTGGCCGGTTCATACTGGACCAAGGCTCTTGTGTTCGTTCTCTATTTCTTGATCCTGTCATAGACAGCTTCACAAAGGTCAACAGTAAACTGGCCCGACATGCCTTCCAGTGCGGTATTGGTGAACGCCACGACGCTGAGCTGCTGCTTAGGATCGACGAACCACGAATGACCATAGGTGCCACCCATGCGCCATGTGCCCGGGGATTCTGGCGTGTCTGCCACAACAGGATCCTTGAGCAGCGTAATACCTAGGCCGAAGCCTCGCCCTGGCCAAAAGGCCATTGGCAGATCACCGATCTGGTTGGTAGTCATTTCGCGAACCAGAGACTCCGGCAAAAGGGGTGCTCCGCCCTTACGTAATGTTTCCAGCAGTTTCAAAAAGTCCCCGGCGCTACCGACCATGCCGGCTCCCCCTGAGTGATAAGCAGTGGTGTCAATAGCCCTGCCAGGAGCAAGGCGGAAGCCCGCCGTGCCTTCCAAAAAAGCAAGGCTATCGTGATCTTGTATAAGCCTTGGTTCTGCTGCATCATTGGCATAGGCATTGGCCAGTCGTTCTGGGTCGATTGCAATAAAATCGGTGTCGCTCATTCCAAGCGGCTTTGTCACCAGCGAATGTATGGCCTCGCTGAGAGGTGTTTCTGTGACCTTTGCAATTACTGCTCCTAGCACATCTGTCGCGATGGAATATTTCCACTCGGTGCCTGGCGTATATAGGAGCGGAACAGAGGCTATACGACGCAGGTTCTCTTCCAACGCGATACTAGGCTGATCCATGCCATCCGATACCCCGGCTCGCTGATAGGATCCATTCTCTTCTTGAAAGAAGCGGTAAGTCAGACCCGCGGTGTGCGTCATCAAATGACGAATTGTCAATGTCGCGAACTCACCGTTCTGCAAACGTGGCCTAAACTCAGGAAGCCAACGATCAACGCGGTCGTCCAGCTGTAGGCGACCTTGCGCAACTAGTACTAGGGCAGCAGTTGAAACGATAGGTTTGGTAACCGAGGCAAGCCGGAATAAGGCATCTTCTTGCATGGTCCGGTTCATCTCGCGGTCGGCAAGACCAGCAGCTCGGCTATAAACCAGTTCCCCATCTATCGCCACTTTAATGACAGCACCGACCAATCGCTTGTCGGCAAGCGTTCGATCGATTACTTCATCGATGCGACCTGGTAAACATTCTGGATTAATTTTATTTGAATAAAACATACTCAACTGTCTTCATCCTTTCAGAATAGTTAAAGCCTTGAACACTTTACTATTGTAAGTTTATTATATAAAATAAGTTATCTTAATTACATAAGGCAACCAAGTTATATTAGCCTTGTAACGACTAATTACAAGCTAGTTTATAGGGAATACCTTAAATTTAAAGGAGTCGATTTCAATGGACCACGTTGATAAGCAAATCCTTTACCACCTTCAAAGCCAAGCTAGAATTTCAATGACGGAACTAGGAAAATGTGTCGGTTTATCACAACCCGCAGTAACGGAAAGAGTTAGGCGTATGGAGGAAAAAGGGATCATCAGCGAGTATCGCACCATAATTTCCCCTGAAAAAATCGGAAAACATGCTGCTGCCTACATGCTGTTTCATTCAAGGGATTGTAATGCATTCCTTGATTTCTGCCGTTCTTCTGCCGAGGTCGTAGAATGTAACCGTATCAGTGGAGAACATAACTACTTATTATAAGTAATAACCGACTCCACACGAGCCCTTGAGGAGTTCGGAAATCAATGTGATAAATACGGTACTTACACGATTCTAATCGTGATGTCATCACCTATCGATCATAAATTTCTTATACCTACGCTTGAAGAAGCAAACTTAAACATGCTGAGTTAGATAGACGTAGTAAAATTACAACATAACAAAAAGGAATCCGATATCGAACCGGATTCCTAGCACTATTTTATAGCTTGGTGAAATTAAATTAATTGAGCTTTATCGAGTGGACGAAAAATATGATGCCAAATATAGTTTCAGAAAAAACCCGATCTGTCTAGCAAATCGCTATATATCGATAAATATTTGGTAACTCGACTAAACTACGAAATGTCACTTCTGGAAAAGCAAGCGCAATGCTCGTTGAACTATTTTACCTACTTGAATCAATTTCATATCTCTGAGCCCTTGGGGCTCTAAGTTTAAAACGACAAAAAAATAGGGTACCTCCCCAAATCCTGTATAATGAGAGTTACGACACA
>NZ_VRTT01000145.1 GCF_008017805.1 Paenibacillus sp. N3.4
CCAATCCGGCGGCGACATTTTAGCAAGTGGTTCCTCCCAAAACCATGACCAGATGCCGAAGGTTGGCGAATCCGGCTGTTGATCCTGAAGTGATAGAACGGAAGCATTCGGATTATAATGAGGAGAACAGCATGCTTCGCAGACCGTTCACCAGTCCAGGCTATCATACGACGATCAAGGAAGCGGAATATGTTCACCCGATCATAGCAGCGCTTGACTATGCGCTAGCGATCCTTGATAGCGGTGACGAGCTGCATCGCGAAAGAGCGTTTAATACCTTGCGTACGGTTCTAAGGACTCCCTTATGCGAGGGAGCCAGATTGCATTTGCCTCTTTTACTTGTTCAGACTTTACGTTGTCTCTCATTTGCTGCACCTCAATTGATTCCGGCAGGGAATTTATTCCTAATTTTTGGCAATAAACTCCCCGTGCCGGTTGTGTCTCTTCGCAGGTTATTTCATACTGTCTTTATTTTTCTCGTACCATTCTTGCGCTAGCTTATCCACATTATCGCCGCCAAGACGCTTCCATTCCTTACGAAGCTCATTCATTCCCTCTTGAGGGGACATCGCCTTACCGCTTGTCACGACTTTCGCTTCGATCTGTTGAGCGATCGGATGGAATGTTGCAATCAATTGGGTAATCTCCGGAAGATCCGGATTGAACGGAATGTCTCTCCGGTATTTATTTTTAAGTGCCAGCTCTAACGACTTCGCTTTTTGCTTGGCATAACTTTGGGAAGCTTCATCCTTCGCCGCCATGAGCGGGATTTGTTCCGGTTTCAAGGTGAAATCCATCAAGAGCGCGTATTCGGCCGCATAAGCAACTTCCTTGGTGAATTTTTCTTGGTCAATTTTTTGACGGACGCCGTCAACCATTTTAAAATGGACATTCTCTTCTCCGTTCTTAAGCGGTACCCAACCGTCCTGCAGCATCCAGTCTAATGCCTGAATGGCCGATTTGATTTGGTCTTCCTTCATCTTGCTGTTAAATGCGGTAAATACGCTTGGCGGTGCTTCCTGATACAAGCCATTCTTGCCGTATTTGGTGCTGACGGTTTCAAGCGGTACCATTTTCGCATCCGGCACATTTTTCAGAAGCTCGCTATTAATCGCTTGAATATCCCAATTGCCTAAATAAATGCCAGCTTTACCGGTGGTCAACAATTGGCTGGAACGTTGGAAACTGGTATCTGTTATATATTCCTTGTCAATTAGGCCATCGTCAAAGAGCTGCTTCTGGAAAGCCAGCGAATCCGTAAAACGGTCATTGACTCTTCCGAATTGAAGCTTGCCACCCTCCACATACCACTGATTTTCCTGGGTGGCAAATAAAGCGCGGAAAATACTCGTGGCACTAGCGCTTAATGCGATCGGCACGGTATCCGCTTTGCCGTTGCCATCTGGATCCCCGTCTTTGAATTTGCGGGCGACTTCTATGAATTCCTCCGCTGTCGTCGGCGCTTTCAGACCCAGCTTATCCAGCCAGTCCTGGCGTATCCACATGCCGTGATTCGCAATCGTATCCCTTGCAAAAGAAACCGCATACACTTTACCGTTAACGCTCAAATAAGGTTTAAGCTCCGGATGTTTTTCAAGATATGCCTTGAACGTCGTACTGTATTTGTTGATGTAATCACCAATCGGCTGAATCGCTCCTGAATTGGCCAACTGGCTGATATAATTGCGGTCGTATTCCCAGATCAAATCAGGCGCTTCGCCGGCAGCGATAAGGGCATTCAGTTTAGGCTGCGCTTGACTTCGCGTAACGGGAACCCATTTTATTTTGACAGGTGAATTCTCGTTGATCCACTTCGTCCACCGGTTGTTCTCGTAGTCTCCCTCTGCTGTGGCTACTTGACCGCGATCAAACATCGATGCGCTAATCTCTTTTTTCGGCCCAGCGTTTGCTGCGGACGTCGCGCCGGCAGAAGCGCTCGGTTGCTCCCCAGTCGGTTTGTTTGAGCTGCACGCTGCAAGCATTGTCAATGACAACGCCCCAGCGAGAACCATTTTCCCTGCATGATTCCATTTTTTCACTTGTTCTGCATCCCCTTTTTTATAATTGACTACTATATCAAGAGCAGATTCGCTCCCTGATATCAACCTTTAACAGAACCGATCAAAACGCCTTTAACAAAGTGTTTCTGGAGAAACGGATACACACACAGAATCGGAGTTATGGCAATAACAATCGCAGCTGCTTTAATGGCTTCCGGAGTTAACAAAACTTGACTTAGATCATCGTTTCCTCCTGGAATGTTTAACAAATTGGCATCAACCTTATCGACCATTTGATACAGCTTCACCGTGACGGTTAGTTTGGTTGATTTCGTGATATAAAGCAGCACGTTGAAATAGCTGTTCCACCAACTGACCGCATAGAATAAGGACAAGGCCGCCAAGATCGGCTTGCATAGCGGCATGAAAATTTGCAGTAGAATCCGCCAATCGCCAGCACCGTCCATAGCCGCAGACTCTTCAATTTCCTCCGGCAGCCCCTCCATAAACGATTTCATCACAAACAAGTTGTAAGTACTGATCAGTGCAGGCAGCCAGATCGCCCAATACGAATTCATAAGCCCCAGCGTTTTCACAAGGATGAAGTTCGGAATGATTCCCGTAATGAACAGCATCGTAAATACAATAAACATAAGCAATGTCTTCCGTCCAAGGAGCCTTCGTCTGGAGAGTGGATATGCGGCCAGAATCGTCATGACCATGTTGAAAATGGTTCCGAAAACCGTTACGACAACGGTGTTGCGCAGCGCTATGATTAATTGCCCATCGTTGAACAAACGCTTATACGCTTCCATATTGAACTCCACCGGCCATAAGAAAACTTCGCCTGAAGTAATCGCCCTCGTGCTGCTAAGGGAAGCCACAACCTCATACCAGAAAGGAAATAAGGTCAATATCGAGATGCAACCGAGAAAAACGTAGGTCACCAGCATACTGAATTTGGCTGTAAAGCTTTTTGGGGTCGTGTTCATCGTTTACCACAGCCCCCGTTCTCCGGAAATCCGGATTAACCTATTCGCGCCAACGACCAGAATTAAGCTAATGACCGATTGAAACAGTCCGATCGCCGTTGTATAGCTGTAGCTCGAATTTTGCAATCCCACCCTGTAGACATAGGTGCTAATCACATCTGCGACATCCAGCACAGAATTATTTTGGAGAATGAGCGTCTGCTCCAATCCCACATCCATCATTTGTCCGATTCTCAATATTAAAAGAATAGCCATCGTTCCTCGGATACCGGGCAATGTAATGTGCCAAATTTGGCGCAGTCTGCCAGCCCCATCCATCTTGGACGCTTCATAAAGCTGAGGATCAATCGTGGCCATAGCCGCCAGATACAAGATCGTCCCCCAACCCGCTTCTCTCCATATGCCGGATAGCGTATAGACAAACGGCCACCAAAGCGAATCGGCCATGAAATAGATACCCTCTCCTCCGGAAACTTTCTTAATAATGAGATTGACGATCCCACTGCTTGGCGACAGCATCGCGATAGCAATTCCGCCCAACACCGCCCACGAAATAAAATGGGGAATGTAAAGTAAATTTTGCACGATACGTTTGTACCATTCCTTGCGGACTTCATTTAATAGAAGAGCCAGGATAATCGGCACCGGGAATCCGAAAAACAGACTGTACACGTTTAACAGCAGCGTATTTCTCAAAATTCTCCAGAAATCCGCACTTGCAAATAACATTTGGAAATGCTTGAATCCAACCCATTGGACTTCCAAAAATACCGTCAACAAACCGGTAATTCTTAAAAGCAATAATCTCGCCAACCATAGGAACATATTTGAACAAAACATAAAAACCAATTACCGGTAGAAGCATCGAATATAAATATTTATCCTGCTTCAACCTTTTCAGAACCGTCAGCCAGAAGTCGCTGGTTTTGGCCTTCTGCGTCCCGCTCTGCCTGCCTATGGTCGGGACCTTCCCCTGCATTTCGTCTGCCCCCTTTCGTCGTCGTCATCAGTCATTCGAGTACGATTTGATTGTATGAAAGGGGGATTGGAATGAAAATAGACTTGTTCGAATATTCATGTCATTTCTTACGATTTGGCAGGTTACAATTCTTAATACTGGTTCACTTTTTTACGATTCACTACCGAAAAGCTTATTCCAGCGCGGTTTTTCCTTCCGACTTGATGACCCACTCGCGATATTCAGAAGGTGTCATTCCCGTATATTTTTTGAAAGCCCTAAGGAAACTGCGCGTATTCGAATAACCTACCACTTCCGAAATATCGTTGATCTTTCGATTCTTTGCGGCAAGAAGTTCCTTAGCGGCATTAATCCTAATCTCAATCAAGTAATCGATAAAGTTTCGCTCTGTATGTTCTTTAAACAGTTTACTGATATACGGTGGACTTAACTCAAACTTATCAGCCAATTGGTCTAAAGAAAACTCGCTTTCTTGATAATGGTCCTGGATATAAGCCAACATCTTCTCAATTGTTTTATTGCTTCCCCGTTGGCTGCGTTTTTCTTCAATTTTCCCAGCTAATCCTTCGAGTACCGTATTGACGATCCATTCCGCTTCCTGCCAATTGTCACATTGATGAATCCGCTGGTGGAGATTACCCATCTCTTCAAGCGCTTCCTCCGTAGCTATGCCGACAGAAGCCACCACTTGCAATGATTTCATAATCAACTCGTAAGAGAGCTGTCGGATCAAGTCAGGAGATAAACTGCCGCTTACCGCTTCTTGAAACAGCATGGCGACAAATTCCTTTATCTTATCGGTTTCCGTTTGCTTTAACGCTTCCATAATGGGATCCGTCATCTTGATCATGCGATAATACTCCTGATTGTCCGACTCCAGCAAATCCTCGATGGAAATCACGGAATTGCTGCCGATCACCATTTGTACTGCAGAGCTTTCTGCGACTCGTCGTACGATTTGGGAATATCCTTCATTTCCCGATAACATCTGCCTACACCGATTGTTACAAGCAGTCCAAATTGCCGTTTCATGACATCCATTACTAATTCGAGGACGGTCAAAGCGCGCAGATGGTTTTGTTCCTCATCACCTTCTGCAAAGCTAATGATGATGGCAGATGAGCCTGAACCCAGATCAATGGCCACCCCTGCATTTTCCATATTCAACAACTCTTCAGCGACGTTGCATAGCGCATACGTATACAGCGTTTCGTCCTTCGGATTGCTCCGTCCTTCCTTCCCGATCTCTGCGGTGCAAACCACATACATGTTAGGAAATAAGCGGATTTCCGGAAATTCCAGATGGTTGCGCACCGAAGCGTAATCCGATCTATAACCGGATAGTATGTCCATAATGATTCGCCATTTCAGTACAGGTTTCGAATCTCGGACCTGTTTTCCCAACTGTTCCCGATCCATGAACATTTGATCGAACACCGTCTCCAGATAGCCCAGCCCCGCGACGTTTCTAACCGAATCATTCCCTGGATGAGTCACTTTGAACGTTCCGGACATTTTCCTAACCAAACGATCCAGTGGTTTAAACGTACGGCGATTCACGATAAAAAGGACAGATATCGCCACAACAATCATGCCCAAAGCAATTGCCATCATGAATTGACGGGTCGATTCCAACGGCTGATACACTTGGGATTCGGGAACCACACTAATGATTCTCCAGCCCGTATAGGTCGAAACCGTATAAAAGACCGATTGCTGGATCCCATCCAGCTTCGTCGTGAAATGTCCGTCCCCGCTTTGGCTCATAATCTGCTTCATATAGGGGGCGTCCGCCAAATTTTTGTACAACAGAGATTTGTCATCATGCGTCACGATGTTCGCTTTGTCGTCGATAATAAACGTATGACCGCCCTGGGTACTGTCTTTAAAAATATCTTTAATCATCTTATAAAGGACGTCTTCTTTCATATTTACGGCAACAAGTCCCTTCCGGTATCCCGGACCGCTGATTGACGGATAAGGACGAACTAACGTGACGACATCCTGTTCTTTTTCACCATCCGCGCCATCCGCTACTTTATGTGTCGTTATCCACTTGGAATACCCTTCGATATCGATGTAGGGGACTAACCAGTTTTCCCTAGATTCGTTTCGTTTGAAAAACGTTTTATCGGTCAGCACCTCGCCGCTTACATCCGAATAAAGCATGACGGAAGAGAACTGTTCATTCGCATGCACCAATGTCTTGAGTTTATTGGATAACCCATAGAAATTCGTATATTTTTGAGACGTATCATCATAACTGTCATACATGAAATAAACATTCTCCAGCTCCTGCGACATGGATAACAATTTCCTGTCCGTTTCGCGGAACACCAGTTCGATTTTATCATCGATCTGCTTTAACAGAGCGATGTGCGTATCTTTCAAATCCTGCTTCAAGCGTCCTACCGTTCCGGCATAAGACATCCAGAAGGTTAACAGAATGACAGTTATAAAAACCATGCTATAAATGATCATGACCTTGCCAGTAATGCTGAATTTCATTGATACCCCTCCAATTCAAATGAACAAATCTTTCCCGAACGTCAGCCTCCCTCTGTTAGGTTAAGACTTTTAACCATTCGATAAGAAGCAAATTGTATCCTTTATTTGCTTAAAAAAAATGCGAAATATTGTCATAGACTCGAACAGAATAATAAACACAGAATGTGTTATTTGTACTTTTCGTTTCCACAAGTTTTAGCAGTAAAACATCCACTCAAACTAATCAAATGGATATTTAATGAACCATCGTCACCGCATTTCCCCGGGTACCATTTTCAGAACAATACCGGTATCGTGTTCTCAGATACGACCATTATTAACAGCGGCACAAGTAAGGATCTTTACAATGGTGAACGCGGTGCCATTGATTTGGAAGCTTCAACGATGCTATCAAGAACGTCACATTTACCAATATAGACATCATCAATACTCAGCGAGATGCTATTCAATTCGGATACGGTGGTGGATTTGAAAATACGGTGTTTAACAACATCACCATCAACGGTACTGGTCTGGATGGGGTAACAACCTCTCGCTTCTCGGGACCTCATCAAGGGGCGGCTATCTACACGTATACAGGCAATGGCTCCGCAACGTTCAACAATCTTACGACCAGTAATATAGCTTATCCCAACCTTTATTACATCCAAAATGGTTTTAATCTAACAATCAAATAATTTATTTTTTGAATCTGAAGGGAAGAGTTATTAACTCCTCCCTTTTTTTGTGCTGCTCAAAAGGATCTACCTTCATCCTGCACCTTTAAAAACGAATGTTAGGCAGTTCTTTTACCAACTTTACATCCCTTTTCTCGCTTAACCGAGTTTTTTATAGTAGAATGAGGTCTCAGTTAACCTAAATGATGATGAGGTGTTTAAGTGTCTATTAATTTCACCAAAGCAATTGTGAATCGATTACAACATGAAATTGCTGACATAGAAAGCAAAATCTTAAACGAGAAAAATAAAAAAGAAAAAGCGCAATCGAAAATGAATCAATTGCAAAGAGATCTGAAATTAAGTCAATCGCACAGCGATTTAAGCAGTAAAATGACGCGAATAAACAAGTTAAACGAAGAAATCAAATCCAGTACTCGTTTACAATCTGAGCTATCCAAGCAGTTGGCGACCAAGAAAGCTTCGCTTAAACAACATCATTTATCTATAGAACCTCAATAAAAGAAAGCACAGAAGCCCAGACGAATTGCCGTCTGAGCTTCCTTATTTTAATCTTGTTTTCTTCCTATATAGT
>NZ_VRTT01000146.1 GCF_008017805.1 Paenibacillus sp. N3.4
CATGATGTAATCCCCTCCGGTGCTTACTCTAGTATACAAAAAAAGGTACCCACAGTCTGAACACTTTTTCAAAGTGTCCAGACTGTGGGTACCAGTGTACTTCCAAATGGGAGGATCAGGCTCTTTTTTGATTAAGGACGAGTAGCCGAGATTGGTTGTATTTGGCTCAGCAGCTCTATCACATCACCTCGGTTGAAAACACCGTTGCCGTCTATATCATATTCCGCAAGGATCAGCTTCATCGACTCCGCCAAGTTCCATCTGCCGCCATTTGCAGCATGCAGCAAGGAGAACGAATACGTCGTTGCAACCGTTCCGTCGAAGCTTGTTGCTCTCAGCAAGTACCTATTCAGCCCATCTGCCAGAGCTACCGGCGAAACGGTTGATCCATTCGCAAGCGCGATAGGAGCCCCAAGCTGACCTGTGGTGGCATTGATCGGAATCAACTCGACACGGAGTGATTCTTCGGCATTCAAAGCCTTCAACGTCACAAGATTTGCCAAGTGAACTACTGCGGTTTTCAGACCTTGGGCAACCGACAGCTCCTGACTGTCCGCATTGTCATTCAGGATCAGGCTGCTAAGAACAGGCTTCACCATCAAGCTGATAGGCTGCGTATCCGCAGGATGAAAAAACGTATCTCCGGAGTATCGCGCAATGATTTGATGCGTACCCGAGGATAGACCGTTAAGCGCAAATCGTGCATACCCATCCACGCCCAAGGTCGCTTCCGCCAGCTCCGCCCCATTTTCAATCAAATGGACAGTTCCTGTGGGAGACTGACCTTGAATCTGAACGCCGCCATAGACGGAGAAAGCAACAGTGTTCCCGTAAGAGTAGACCGGATTAGGCTGATCCAGCGTCAAAACGGGCCCCGGAGCTGCCGCCTGTACTATTTGCGTATAAGTGGCATGGCTCACCGCGTGCCAAGAGTGATCCGGTACATAATTAACTGCTATCAGATCCACTCCAACCGGAAGCGTCGAGGTCGTTATCAAGGCTACCCCCTCTTCATCCAAATTAACGAGCACAGGCACTTGGCCGAGGAGTTGAAAAGCAATCTGTCCTGTTGGCTTTAATTTAGATTCGCTCTTATTACTCACCACTGCTTTGTATGTAATGGGCGTCCCATAATATACCGCGCCTGTCACGCTCGGAAACAGCTCCACTTTCGTAGGAATCGAAGTTATGGAAATCTGAATCGGCTGGGAATACGCTTCCGCATAATGATCATTCCCCAGGTACTGCGCTACAATCGTATGGGCACCGACATCAAGCGAGCTCGTTGACCATACAAGCTGACCGTCTACTAGCGGAAGCGTGAGATTATTGTTTTGATCGACCTGCAGCTTTACATTGCCTGTAGGAACGGGCATTCCTTCAGGAGCGGCTGCATTCGCCGACAGGTTCACTGCTTGGCCGAACTCTGCTTCATTTGTATTAGAGGTCAGAAGGAGTTGGATCGCCGACTGCTTGACCTGTTGGTTAACCATTGCAGAGATGCTTCCTGCAAAATTGGCGTTGCCTCGATATTCGACTGTTACTGGATGGTCTCCGACAGCTAAATTGGTCATATTAAATATGGCCTCGCCCGCTTTATCCAAAGCAACCGGAGAACCAGTTGCTGTTCCATCAACCCTAAAAACAACTTCGCCTAAGGGGATTACGTCGGTCGTTGTTGTAACCTTGGCCGATATCCGGGCAGCTTGTCCATACACAATCGAGTTTGACGTTGCTGTCGTAGTTGTACTCAACTTACCTACTTCGACATTTAAAATCCCAGACTCGCTGTTGCCGTGCTGAAAATCTACCGTACCAGCGTTATAAATCACCATCAGCGCATGCGTCCCTACCGCCAGACTGGAGATCGTCATGGAAGCAATGCCATTTACAACGGTTGCTTCCCCCAACTTCGTCCCGTTCTCCATAAAGTCCGCATTGCCTCCGTTTGGCAAGTAGGAACTTGCAAGCTGATTCGTCACCGTTGCCGTTAAGTTGATTGCTTCTCCGTATTGGGAGGTAACGGGACTCGCTGTCAGAGCTGTTGTGGTCGGAATCTTCAGCAGCACTTGAGACAGCGAATTGGATATGCTCGGCAGATACAATTCGTCCCCGCTGTACTCCGCACTAATCATAAGATTACTGACAAGGAGGTTGATTTGTGTGAACTTCGCCGTACCGCTTCCGTCCACATTGACGGTTCCCAGCGTTTCAAATCCATTCTTGAACGTCACGGTTCCGCTAGGGACAGGGCGTCCCGGAACCTCACTCACGACGTTGGCTGTGTACGTGACGTTCTCTCCAAAATGCACCGATGGCGCATTGGAGGTAAGCACCGTAGAAGAGCCAATCTTGGCGACTTGATGCGTAAGCTGAGCGCTCGTACTGCCGATATGCAGACCATCTCCCTGATAGACCGCCGTAATTTCATGCTTGCCAGGAGCTAGAGTGGACAAGAGCATCGAGGCTTTGGCATTCGCATTACTGAAATAGCTCCAATCCAAGGTGAATTGGTTGGTTGCACCATTGAATTGCCCTTTGAAGATCACTTTGCGATTCACGTTATCCAGTGACAGCTCTCCAACATACCTTACATCGCCAACGTCGTCCCATTGCCTTACAACATTGTTGTTGGCATCTACCGCTACGATCTTGGTATTGTTCCGATTATCACTGTAGGTGAAGGCCCAGTAAGTCAAACCGCCCCATTCAATGGTCGGGTAATTATTGTTGCAGCTTTCACAAAGCGGATACGAACCTGCTACGGATGGCGCGCTTGTGTTTTGCTTATTCACAATTACAGGCAAATTTTCTGCCAATGTCTGTGTGCCTAACAAAGCAGTCCCGTCGTAAAAGCTCACCGTACCGCTAGGTACGTTATAATTCGCCGTTTCGTCCGTAACCACGGTCGTCAATTGGACTGTATCCCCGTATACGGACTGAACGCTTCCGTTCAACGTGCTCTTTGTAGGGACCGTTGGTGAAATTGCGCTCGCGTAGGGCTGACCAACCGACATTACGAGCAAGCAAATTATGACCGCACTTACCCACCTCAGACTACGGGTCATTCGGACATCGTCTCTCATTCGTATACTCTCCTTCACAGATCTTGACTCCTATATTCCCTTTCTATTATATCGGAAAACAAGTCTATTAACATTATAAAAACATGCGTATAGTCGGAAGTTTATTATTTCCGATGCTTGGGCTACAGCACAAACAAGTGGGGGCATTTATAGAGCGCCTCCTATATTAGAATACGATTCAATCTGCTGTAGCGGGTGTTTTTACATACGGGCAATAGCCGAATTCATTCAAAGAAGCGAGTCCCAGCGCCGAATCCTCCATTACTCTTTTTAATCAAAAGCAAGATATTCGCCCAACTCAATTTTGGTACCCGTTACAACATATTTTTTGGCAGTATGCAGCTCGCTTACGGGAAAAGTTAATATTAATAAGGCTCTGTTATCCTCGAATATTGATTTCTGGCCAAAAGAAAAATCGCCCAACCATTGGACGATTAATACTTAGATAACCATATATCGGACAGCATGGCTGGGCTTCGTTAACCGCGAAGGACATCACGTGTCTGGAAGAGATTCAAGTGATAACTGAAAAAGCATACCGAAGAATTGCGCCAAAGCGTTTGTTAAAATGCTAAAATCTTTGACTAAGACAGTATCTTCAGATAACTGGAGACTATCACTTTTACTTCAGTGTTATAGGGAGTTTCTCATTCGTCGTTAATGAAGATGTTTAAAAGTTTTTAATTGGATGGAATAATTCGAATATCTCTATCCAAATTGGCAAGCATCATGAAATTGCGATTGAAAGTAAAGATGCGCTTTACCTGATAATAGGACATGGTTACAGCAGTGAATGCTTCGCTGAGTGAGAAACGGAGCTCGGGCCTGTCCAAAAGCAGCCTACGCGATTCCCCTTCAAGTTCGGGGTTGCTGGAGATGATCGCCAGCTTGCCTTTACTTGCTGCTTTATCAATTGCACTCAGAAAAAATTCGGCCAGCTGATAGCTGTATTCATTTCGAAGCCATTCATGAAGATCAAATATTATGGAGTTGGTCGTCACGTAATTACGTTCTAGATCATGCAAATCCAGAAACAGGGAACGTGCTTTTGAATAGCGGGGGTCATCAGGGTTCATTAAAGCGGCCAAAGCTGTTTCATCCAGAAAAATGGTGTCCTGAATGTTCAAGTGGTTATCCATTTATCAACACTCCTTAATCCTCTAGCTTACAAATACCATCTAAATACAGAATTGGGTTATTTTCCTTTTGATCCACTAAAATGGGGGTTGATTCGTATGGAGCGCTTGCCAAATATTGGACAATAATTCCATTGACGATCGCTTGCACGGTCGTATTTTGCCTATCGGCGATTGCATTCAGCTCAACGTAATATTGCGGATTGAGTTCTATAGTGCCTTCTTCTTGTTCCTCACTTCTTGAAGAAATGAATTCGGAAGCGGTAGACTTCGCTTTTTCGAATTGATTTTGAATGAAGCGTTTGTAATTATTCGCCATCGTGATTCACTCCTTATGCATAGCTTTTTTATAACAATTCGTCGAATTTTGTCGATTTCAGGGGGTGATGTCGGGCGGAAATCCAGTTTCTGGCTTCCTACTAAAGTGATGTACTCGAGCAATCCGATTCCGGTGTTCTTCTAGCAGCCGGCGCGGCCAATTTCTCATCGGAGTGCCTCCTTGCGTATTTGCAGCCCAACCCAAAAACCTTCACAACCAAAAAGCGGTTCGAAGGTTTTGGCTAGTATTGGAATTAATGTATCAGGCACTAGAGGTACTGGCTATATGACAAGTTCTACTTTCTTGCTTAATATTAACCATTTTCTCCAATGGAGATGATCATTCCATCATA
This sequence comes from Paenibacillus sp. N3.4, assembly GCF_008017805.1. GTDB lineage: Bacteria > Bacillota > Bacilli > Paenibacillales > NBRC-103111 > Paenibacillus_E. The sequence goes on from NZ_VRTT01000146.1 coordinate 4,894, forward strand.
AGCGACTTGTATGTTGTACGGCTCGAATACGCGAACGAAATTTACTAAAATCCGCTCAAACTTGCCCCTTTTACAAATAACCGCTCGATGTTCCTTGCAATAGTTGGATCAGGTATAAGTGGCGGTGCGTGGTGTGGTTTAATACGGGCATCCATTATGATAGTGTCACAAGCCCAATGCTTATTCTTATAATAACTATTGACACCATATATATCATGCGACGGATTGCTGCGCGTGAAGGTAGCCCAAAGAAAATTGTTGATAGTGGCACTCATAAAAGTACTGTCATCACATAAGATGATCATCGGACAAGTTGAAAGCGGACCTTTTTCTATCAAAGCTTGAATTAAGTCTTGTAGTTCATCTTGCGCCTTTGGGTAGTCAGTAAATCTAGATCCTTGAATTGCTACAACGCCAGGTATCACTAACCTTGCATGACTAAATCCCCGAATCTCACTCAAACCGTCAGGTGCCTCTTTGCATAAATCCCTCTTCTTATCTCCATAAGCTGCGAATACAACTTTGCTGCCACTATTCAATCCAGCCCCTGAATAATCAAGGGTGTCGATGGTCGTATTGGTGTAAAAATGAATATCTCGGTGCAAATCAATGCGTTCTAGGATGTAAGTTAAAAAATCCACTTCATCATGCGTATCTAATGGTCGATGTTCTTCGGCAGTAATGAATAGATATTTAGCCAAACTAAGTTGTCCTGTTCCCAAAATCCGATTGGCGAGAGTGAGGATTTCGCTAGGCTGATTAACTCGCTGATAAGGGGTGTACCTTTCACTACCAATTGCAAAAAGCAATGGATGAACGCCTGCAGCATCCACAGCATGGACTTCTTTTACGCCGGGGATCTCCTGTTTGATAGCGTCACCAGTCAACTCGTGAATGAGCTCCCCGAATATGGTATCTTCTTGCGGCGGACGGCCAACAACAGTAAATGGCCATATGGCATTAGGTTTGGCGTACACTTTATGTACTTTTATGTATGGAAAAGGATGTGTAAGACTGTAATACCCCAAATGATCCCCAAAAGGACCCTCTGGTTTAGTTTCGTAAGAATGAAGCTCCCCGGTAATAACAAAATCAGCATCATTACTGATGCAGAAACCTTCGAGATAACTGTAGTGAAAGCGACGCCCTGCAAGTAAACCAGCAAAGGCAATTTCGCTCAAACCCTCCGGTAAGGGCATTATAGCTGACAATGTATGCGCCGGAGGTCCACCAACAAAGCAACTGACTTTTAGAGGGATGCCTTGTTTATTCGCTTTATCCTGATGGACACCGATGCCGCGATGAATCTGGTAATGTAAACCGACTTCTTTATTTAATTCATATTCGTTGCCGTCTAATTGAACGCGGTACATCCCCAGATTTGAACTCATAATACCCGGCTTTACTGGATCCTCACTATAAACTTGAGGCAACGTGATAAAAGCACCTCCATCCATAGGCCAGTGTTGAATGAGCGGAAGATCAGAAATATTAATTTCCTGTGCGGTTACAAGGGAACTACCAGATGTTTTCTTAGGCAGGGCATTCCAGGCATTAAGTCCTGTTCGGATATGTTTGAACGGATTTTTTATCGCATTTATTGGATCGTTGCGCAGCGCTATTACGTTTTGAACGGATTCTAAAGTATGCCGAAAAATAAACTTACTGCGTTCAATCGTGCCAAAAAGATTAGATACCGCCCGAAACTTTGAGCCTTTTACATTTTCAAATAGTAGTGCCGGACCCTTAGCTTCATTTACCCTCAAGTGAATTGCAGCCATTTCAAGATAGGGGTCCACTTCTTCTCGAATACGAATCAAATGTCCATTGTTCTCTAAATCGATTATGCAATCTTCCAAATTGCGATACATAAGTGAATTCCTCCAAAGATATTTACCTTTTTTTATTCGTGGAGAACTACCACACGGTAGCCCTTTAGGTCATTGGCAATCATGAGACGAGTCAGATTCTGCCTCCTCATATGATTGCAATGTATCTATGATAACATCAACCCTTATATTACAATACTTTGTGTGATTCTGTAATCATTTGCAACCGTCTGTCGCTATGCAAACCTCGTTAACGTGATTGAGTTTCAATGGAGAATGCATCGTTCGCCTGGAATATTCTCGCGCAGCCTAGCAGCCGCTACCGGTAATATCCACGACTCTATATCATCAACTTTGGCTTTGGACAACCTACGGTATTCTTTTTAATAAGTATTGTGTAATACCTTCTTAACTAATCGTATCGCTACCGTTTTGGAATTGGTCATTCGTATATTCATATTTACCCTATATACTTCTCATTATTGCTCAGTTTTCCCGTTAACGAAAAAATGACTAGACGCAGCAGAGAAGTACAATACAAATATTTACTTACTTCCTGCCTACCTTTACGAAAGTTCCAAAGTCAAGATATAATATTTCTGTTTTTGAATTTATCCCCTCTTTACTACGGGCAATAGCACTAACCTTATAATATTCTTCAGAAAATGAACGTCTAAATTCTCCGTATTCGGTATAAATACTGTATGTCGATTCATTAACAGAATGTACGTTAGATGGATATTTTATTAATAACGAAATTACGCTGCCGGCAACAACTTGCCATATTCAATTAGACCAATCGAATCAGGTGGTCATGGTTGCAAGTTACCATGGT
>NZ_VRTT01000147.1 GCF_008017805.1 Paenibacillus sp. N3.4
TGCTCCGCCTTCAGACGGCTGATGCAGCGTTCAATTTCATTTAGTTTTAAGCAAAGGGGCTGACGTACAGGCAAAGGTTAAGTATTGAACGTATGATTAAAACAATACCTCCAAGACCCGTCCGCATTTTGCTCCGCCTTCAGACGGCTGATGCAGCGTTCAATTTCATTTAGTTTTAAGCAAAGGGGCTGACGTACAGGCAAAGGTTAAGTATTGAACGTATGATTATCATGCAATGAAACTTATCATGGAGGGAGAGATATCAACATGGCATACGCAGGTGGAATTGGAACTAGTTGTGCAGGTTATGGTGGCATGGGTTCGGCCGCTATCCTGGTTCTTTTTATTCTTTTGGTAATCATTTCGTTAACTTTTTCTTGGTGATTCGTTGATCCAATAAGAAAGGTTCCTTAAGAATGTCGAGGTGATATTAATTGAAAAAAAAGCAGTCAAAAAACACAAAATCTGTTAAAACAAGTGCATTCTTTTCCCCATTCACTCCATTCGGATTCTTCCCATTTGAGGAAAGATTCGAACGTTTTGAGCCATTTGAATTTTTTGATCCATTCTTCTTTAGAAGAGGATTCAGGGGTAGGGATTTCTTTTAAGTATTTTGGCCCAACTGCAAGGACAACGCCAACGGTTATTACACAATAATTTTGCACTGGATAGGTCGCCTTTTTTAAATATGAGGACATCTGTATTTTAAACTGGTACCCATAGACAGGACACTTTAAAAAAAGGTGTTCAGGCTGTGGGTACCTTTTTGTATACTGATGTAAGCAGCGGAGGGGATAAAGTGAGTAAGAAGCGATTAATGAAGATGAGCGTGAAAATCTATCGAAGAGCAGATACGTGATCCGAGTGATTGAAAAAAGCGATAACCTATACTGATGAAGTTCAAACATGGGTGTAGATTTGTGTTGTTTGTATGCTCGAATGAACTTTTACTATTCACGTATTTCATTTTTAAGCTTCCACTATTGGGTTTCTATTGTAATTGTTTTAATCCTGGTCGGTTTTGCTTTGGCATCCTTCGGATAGCCGATTGCCTGGTTCAAGAATCTGCATTGATGATTCACATAATCCATCGGATGATGAATATGGCCGAAACACCACATTTTGTTCGCTATCTGATCCCAATAGCTACTGCCATCAAAATAGTAGAAGCTCGTAGCCAAATCCAGTCCTCTTCCATCCGGCACCCGACTCCAATCCGGCGAAACGTGGGTAACAATAACATCGGAATCGGCAATAATTTTGCTTAATTTCGTTTTCTCTTTCTGAAACATATCTAACGTTAATCGTGGCTTGCCTCGAATGCGCAAATAATCGTTAGAGATGGACTTCCAATGATTGAACAGATGATCCTGGGTCGATTTCAACACTTGGATGCCATATTGCAAATCGTACCACATCCCGCATCCTCCATATGTCACCCCTCCCAATCTCACCGTTGTTCCATCCAAATAATAGACATGCGGTAATTGACTTGCTAACTGCTTCATCTTCTTGAGTCGGTCAGAGGAATCATCGCCGCTATTTCCTTGAAGCGCGGTTTTATCTAAATAGTAATCATGATTGCCCGCAACGATGACAATATTCTCATAGTGCTCTTCCAGCAGCTTAAGAAAAATGTAGTTTTGTTTGTTGCTATGACCCAAATCTCCGGCAATGACTAAAGTATCAGAGCAAGCCTTCGGTACGAGCTGTCTAATAAATCGCTTGATTCTTCTACGTAAGCGCCATAAGCTGCTTGTCTCTTTAACCCAGAAATCAAGATGAATATCGGAAATGAGATCGAACGTTTTCATGTAATCCCTCTTTGTGTACGGATGTCCTTATATGTTTCGCCATGAAACCTTCGTTTCCCGCTTTTTATCTGCATTAATTTTGATTCTTCTCTGTGATATACTAAGCTTTTAGCAAATAAGGAATTTAGGAGATCTTATGTCATGGCACAATCCGCCTCTTCTACGTACGAAATAGCGCAAGTTTGTTTATTGGCCGGTAAAATCATGCTCGAGAGCGGTGGAGAGACCTATCGTGTGGAAGATACGATGTCTCGGGTTGCTCGTGCGTTTGGAGTGCCCAATTCGCATTGCTTCGTAACACCTACGGGCATTATTTTCTCTATAGATGGACCTGAACAAACGACCCGCCTCATTCGGATTTCAGCTCGATCCACCGATTTGCGAAAGGTAACCGTCGTTAATGCGATATCCAGACGTATCAGTCAGGCAGAGCTGACCGCGGCAGAAGCCTATCGATTATTAGAAGAAATAGACGCCTCTTCTATAGGTTACTCCAATGGGCTCAAGATAGCGGCAGCTGCAATAGCAAGCGGTTGCTTCTTAATTATGTATAAAGGCACCTGGTCTGATTTCCTTCCTGCGGTTGTTGCGGGTGGCGTTGGGTTAGCTTCCTTAAGCTATGTCCATCGATTTGTGCCCATTAAATTTTTCGCTGAATTTTTATCAGCATTGCTGATTGGTTTGATATCGTTATTATTCGTTATGATTGGGCTTGGTCATGATCTCGATAAAATTATTATCGGGTCCGTAATGCCCCTTGTTCCCGGGCTTCTTATTACCAATGCCGTGCGCGATTTAATGGCTGGTCATTTCGTTTCCGGGCTTTCCAAAGGGGCTGAAGCTTCCCTGACCGCATTTGCTATTGGAGCCGGGATTGCTTTGGTTCTCGCCTTTTACAATGGGGAGGGGATTGCGTGATGATTGCCCAAATTTTGACCAGTTTTATTGCCTCGGCTGCTTTTGCCATCCTATTCAACGTGCCAAAAGGTACACTCTTGCAGTGCGGCTTTGTAGGCATGATGGGTTGGCTGTTATACCTTTCCTCCCTCATGATTCCAATTGACCCTATTATAGCAACATGTATGGCTTCATTTTTCGTTACGGTGCTAAGTCAGATTTTTGCCAAAATGTATAAAACACCGATTATCGTGTTCAGTGTTTCAGGAATTATTCCACTGGTTCCCGGTGGTTTAGCCTATGATGCGATGAGAAATGTCGCTCTCAACCATTATGATCTAGCTGTCCAGTTGTCAGCGAAAGCCTTCATGCTCTCGGGTGCCATTGCTATTGGACTTGTGTTTTCTGAAGTCATTAATCACATATTTCACAAAACGCGCTCTTAAGATGAGCCTGAGTATAACGTAACCCCACTCTGTTGAATCATATATTTCAATAGGTGGGGTTTCTTTATATTTTTACCTATAAGCAATCATTTATAAGTATTAGTTATTTGCCAACTTTTCCATTACGATGATTGCAAGAATAGATATGGTTACTACTTACTAGAATGGAGTTGAACTACCCATGAGCGAAAAAATATCAAACCCTGTTGCATCCCAATTCAATCAAATCGCGGATCATTATGACGGTCATCGCCGTAAACTGATTCCTTGCTTCGATGATTTTTATCGCATTGCAGCTTCACTCGTACAGGCTGATACCGATTCTCCGCGCATACTTGATTTAGGGGCGGGCACTGGCCTCTTCTCTGACTTTGTTCTTCGGCAATACCCGAAAGCCAAGTTAACGTTAATAGATCTCTCTGAGGGAATGCTGGACGTCGCTAAACAGCGTTTTGGAGGAGAACACTCGAACATAACCTACCTGGCAGGCGATTATAGCGAATTTGATGACCCAGAGCCGTATGATGCCATCATCTCCTCCCTATCCATTCATCATTTGGAGCATGAGACTAAGCGGGCGCTTTATCATCGTTTATTCAAGCTGCTTAAACCTAACGGTGTTCTCGTCAACGCCGATCAAGTTCAAGGCAGCAGTCCATTTATCGACAATTTGTATCGATCGGACTGGCATAGGAAAGTAAAAGCTACTGACTTAAGCCGTGAAGCTCTTCAAGCAGCTTACGAACGTACAAAACTGGATAAAATGGCGCCCTTGGACAAACAGCTAAATTGGCTTCTGGAAGGCGGCTTCGTGGACGTCGACTGTGTCTATAAGTATTACAATTTCGTTGTTATTCATGCGAGAAAGCCTTAATTGAGAGCGTTCTTCGCGTACCACACTCAAGCAGATCAGTTTTTACAACTTAGTAATAAAACTATACGAAAAAAAGGACAGCGAAAGATCTCAATCTCGATCTTTCGCTGTCATTTTCTCGTTGATCTATACGAGCGCCAGCTCGTAAGGTAAGCAAAGAGGTGTTCCCGTTCTTGGATCTACTACGATATCGGCCTCGATGCCGAATACCTCGCGCAGTACGTCCGGCGTCACCACACTGTTCGGGGATCCCTCGCTTACGACTTTGCCGTTCTTGATCGCTACGACATGCTGGGCATAACGCGTCGCATGGTTCAAATCGTGGACAACCATAATAATGGTTCGTCCTTCTTGCTCTTTCAACTTTTCTAACAATTTCAGCACTTCCAGTTGATGCGCCATATCTAGGAATGTTGTCGGCTCATCCAGCAAAACGATATCCGTCTGCTGCGCAAGCGCCATAGCGATCCAGGCCCGCTGACGCTGACCACCGGACAGTTGATCGACAGGTCTGTCTGCAAATTCCGTCATACCTGTCACTTCAATCACATTGCTGATAATGTTTCGATCAACTTCGGTTAACGAACCAAACCCTTTTTGATGGGGATAACGTCCGTAACCTACCAATTCGGCTACCGTTAATCCTTCAGGAGCAATCGGATTTTGTGGAAGTATAGCAAGCTGTTTCGCTACTTCTTTAGTAGATTTCTTATGTATGGATTCCCCGTCTAAGAGCACACTGCCCCTTTTCGGTTTCAGAATACGGGCAAGGGTTTTCAGAATCGTGGATTTTCCAGAGCCATTTGCCCCAACAAGAGCTGTAATTTGCCCGGATGGGATAGACACATTCAAATTTTCAACAATCATGCGGTCTTCATATGCGATATCCAATTGCTCTGTAAATAATCGACTCTGGCTCTCCATATATTCATCTCCATTGAGAATTATTATTACAATAATGATAATGATTCTCATTATAGGCTAGACAATGGCATCTGTCAATGAAAATCATCCATCTTCAGTTTTACCAGAGCGTTGGCTTGGCCACCATAAACCACATCATTGATAAAGTAATCAATACATACCAGATCAATGCTTGACGCAGCTTATTCACAAGTAATTGGCGATCATCGTGAGGCGCTTTAAGCTTTCTCAGCAGCGGGGAAAAAGCACGGGCAATAAAATATAACGAAGCTACCATAATCAATACCGTGATGACAATCCATGACGTATGCCATGACCATGACGTTATCCATGTAAGAATAATACCGGTTGCAACTAGCACATGACCAGCATGCTTCGTCAATCGAACCGTAATACGAAAAGGCTCCAGGTAATCCGGCAACTGCTCGAAAGGAGCTGTGCGAATTTTCGCTAAGAGAGGAAACAACACAAAATAAGGACCGATACTTAAAACAACACTTAAAATATGAATATACAATAACCATACATACCAAGACATTGCCATCTTCCGTTCTTTAAGAGAGTCCATGCAACAAAACAGTGCGGATCCGCAGATCCACACTGTCGACTACTTGCTTTTGCTTATTGAGCCAATTTAAATTCGTGTACCCAAACTTTCATTTGGGGCAGCCAAGGCATGCCAGGATGGATGGACAGAATGCTGTCTTTATACTCGTCGACAGTTGAATGTCCTTCCGCTTGTGCATCTTGAACAGTTAAATCACCCAAGGATTGTTGGTAAACGTTCGTTACCGTAAATGATTGCCCTTCCAATTCCATCGTTTCACCGATATCTGCATAGCGTCCATTACGTCTGCAAGCCGTTTTCTGGCCTGCAAGAACTTTACTCACTTCAGCTTCCTTCGTGACTAAACGGTCAATGGTACATGTTTTTGGTGGTAGTGTAGTTTCGCTCATCGTATAACCTCCTTTTTGACATTTTTTATTATAACGAATGGAATAACCTTTGTCGAACTGAAGGCATTTACGACTCTTCATGCTAGACTCTTTCCATGTCACAATACGCATTTCCTACTCACGTAAAGCTTCCTTTAATTTCGTTGACATACTGTCCATAGACCCTGCTGATACGCGCTTGACGCCACGTAATTTTGCGATTTCTTGTTTCAATTTCTCATTTTCCTTCGTTAACCGATCGATCTCACCTAACAAATGCGCCTTCTCTGTAACGCCGATCTCTTCCATAACAAAAACGTCCACCCTTCTAATAAAAATACCCTCTCTTCACATCAGCAGATCATCACTTCGGATTCCCGCCATGTGCCCGAAAGGGTTATTATTATATATTATTTCACGATTGGAATCACATACAGCCTTGCGGATTGCTCCCACACTTCACCAGGCTCCAAAGCGGTCAAACCAATTTGCTCAGCCGGCAAATCCACGTTTGGTGCATTGACCAAATTCATTTGCGGTTCTGGACAGAAAAATCCGGGCTGTGCGCCGTTATTCCAAATCATCCATTGCTTGTAGGAAGTTCCAACGTCATAAACCAGTTTGACCTCTGCTTTGGCATCTGTCAATTCCATATAGTTGCGACCATTTTGCGGAGCCGTTGTGTAGTGGTTATCCATAGAATCAAAGAATGGGTACAAGCCCCCCGTTTTCATCTTCTCTTCGTCCGCCGTTAATGCCTGGTATTCACCTGTAGGCAGCATTCTATCATTCAACGCCCAGCGATTGCCAATCGTCATTTGAAACTATAGTCAGAGGCTTGACTGTTAGGCGCGAATGGCGCATTGATCGAAGTATGGAAAGCGATCAAAGCCGGCATGGCATCTTTTCCTTCGTTATGTACGCTAATTAGTTGATGTAATCCATTTTCACCAAGTGTATACGTCAATCGCAGTGTAAACTCATGAGGAAGATAGTGATATACGGAATGACCGTCTCTTACACGTAAAGCTAAAGTTACACGGCTTTCCGTACCATCAGCGCTGAATTTCTCGACAGACCATGGAATATCATGAACAAAGCCGTGCAAATGATTGCCTGTTTTCTCTTCATTTACTGGTAACTCGTAGACATTTCCCTTCCAAGGGAACTTACCATCCTCATAACGGTTCGGAGGAAATAATACCGGAATACCATGAATAATGGGTCTTGCTTTAAACGCTTCCATTTCAACTTCTGTAGGTTCGTGCAGAAAGCGGAATTCGTTCTCTGTATCTCTAAACGCAATCAGATTCGCGCCAATTTCGGGTAATACGACGGCTTCGTAACGGCCAGCTTGCAACCAAATCGCCTTTTCTCCCTGATAAACGCCTTCATAAGCTTTTGTCGTCATTGTTCACGTTGCTCCTTCCAGAATTCATGTCCTTGCAGGACAAATTGTTTTGAGATTACTTTAAAGCATTTGAATTGAGGAAGTCAATGGATGAAAAGACTTCTTTTAGTCATCGAAGTCCACGCCTGTTGATTAACCAGTTTTTAGGTTGTTTAGAGACGACAAATAGACATGTTTATCCAACACTCTAGCAGTAGCGATACACCATTCAACTTCCAA
>NZ_VRTT01000148.1 GCF_008017805.1 Paenibacillus sp. N3.4
TTGCGACGGTGATTTAGTCGTTGAGCTTCATTTTAATAATGAAAAATTATTTCAAATGATTGCTATGTCAAATTCCACTGTTCAATTAGCAGTGAATATCATAAGAGACGTACAGCAGTTTCTACCAATGTTAACGAAGTACCTGTTGCTTCATCAAGAAGTTAGAGGCATTTATGGAGTCACCATGATTCATCGCGGTTCCGCGCAGTTGGGTTTTACCGTTAAAGAGCTACCTAAAGGCATGCTAAGAATACTAAGTCATGTGTATTTGAGATTCCTGATGTTTATTTTTCACCCCCAAGGCAGAAAGCGTTTAATGAAGGGACATCTATCACCCCGTATCGTAGCTATATCTTCGAGTGAAGTTATAAGACGATATCCAGCTGAAGCTAGTTTGTCATCTTCTATTTCATTGTAATAGCGTTATGACGTTAAAATATTCCTTGGAGTTGAATGTGAATTGTTAGCGGAAAAAAATGTACCTCATACACGACTCATCAGTGGAATTAGTTTACTGATTATTGCGGCTTTAATCGGCTATTACATTTATCTTCTTCATACCGGAGAAGCGCAGAAGCTTTTGAAATCGATTCAAAGTTTAGGGTTTGTCGGTATCCTCATTGGGCTTGTTGTTCAATTAGCAGCGAATATCCTCCCCGTGCCAGGAGAATTTATATCGATCGTCCTTATGGAAATCTATGGTCCGATTTGGGGAGGCGTTCTTTCATGGATTGGCGGTTTGGGAGGAGCAGTAGGTGCACTCTATCTGACCAAATGGGTCGCTAAACCTTTTTTCGGTAAGCTGGCCCAGCCATTTCTTAAGAAAGTGGAAGAGTTTATCAATAAGCATGAAATTTTTGGTCTTTTACTCATTCGCTTTGTTCCTTTTGTTCCTTATCACTTTGTTAATTATGCCGTCGGTTTTTTAAATGTAAAGATATGGACTTTTGTTTGGACAACGGGTCTTGGCATTCTTCCTTACACGATAGCGATGAGTGGTATATATGCAGGCGTCCGCCGCGGCTCACTGATGTGGGGCGTGATCGGACTTGCTGTGTTTCTCGTATTGTCGGGTATAAGTTGGATGATTCAAAGAAGATTCGGAAATAAACACAAGATCAAATCCGTTGAATAACTGAAGAACAAACTAAGAAATAAAACGATGTATAAAAAAATTAAAAACTAGAGATTTTCCTATTTAAAAGCACTCCGAGCTGGGAAAATCAGTCGATAACAGAACAATTAAACCCACGTAGAACGTGGGTTTAATTGTTGTTCGTTTTCAAATTTAATGACACATGATCTTGCTGGTCAATTTGAGCTAACAAAACTTGTTCAAGCTGAATATTTCTACTTTTTAAAACGGCTTCTATCCATTTTGTATTTTTTTGGATATTTTTTAGGTTTTTCTCAATAATTTTACCGTCAATAATGCATGCTTGTGGAATACCCCGCGATTTACTTTGTATATGCATATCAACTCGTGTTATTAGCATGTTGTTTGTTTTTTTCAATATCGATATGGATCCATCTGTTTCAAAAAAGGCGAATTCTATCTCATCCATATAAAATACATCTTTCTTTCTCAAAAGCATAAGCAGTTCATCGATAGTTAAACGAGCTCTTTTCATGTTCTCCATGATAATTTGACCATTATTGATAATTACTTGGGGTTCACTATCTAATATCTTTCTACCCATAAAGCTTTTTAGAGAAATGTAATCTGAAAGAAGGACTAGAATGGAAAACATAGATAAAGCGATTATGCCAGGAAACAGCGATATACTTTTGTTGAAAATGAGATTACCGCCAATTGAACCAAATGTCACTCCAGCAACAAAATCAAAAAAGGTTAAGTGCGATAATAGTTTTTTTCCGATTATTCGTGCCCAAATGACTAAACCAATAAACGAAACAATTGAGCGAAGCAGAATTTCAATCATTGACATTTTTTTAACCGCCTCCAATATATGGTGATATTATTGCCGCAAAATGAGTTATTTATTAAAGAGACAAGCTTATTGGGGGACTTACGTTAACATGCTGAGTCTCCAACAGATTTGACAAATAAACAATATTTCGTTAGCATCAGTGTATTACGGACAATTGTCCGTAAAATTGTATATTTTTGTAGGACATACAAGTCACGTATAAAGCGTATGGCAAAAACGCGTTAAACGTTAGACTAGAGAGAGTCCGCAGAGGATGCATGAATCGGATGGAGGGAACACATGTCTTCAGATAAGACAATTGCAGAAACAGAAGTCCCGTTTTCAATGCGTAGTATTTTGGGTCCATTAGTAGCCATTGTCGTTGGGATTTTCATGGTTATTTTAGATGGAACGGCGGTAAACGTTGCGCTTCCCAAGCTGCAGGAAGAATTTAAATTATTGAACTTGTCTTTGGTACAATGGACGGTAATCGGTTATGCGCTTGCACAAGCAGCGGTCATTCCTTTAGCGGGCTGGCTATCCGATAGATTTGGAGCTAAGAAAATATTCCTAATCTCGGTTGGTCTGTTCACTATTGGTTCTGGTCTATGTGCGCTGGCTAACTCGGTTGAAATGCTGATTACTTACCGTATCATCCAAGGTTTGGGTGGCGGTGTGGTTGTACCAATCGCCATGGCGTTCATCTATCGCCTTTCTCCTCCGGGAAAAGTGGGGGCAGTCATGGGCATGATGGGGATTCCCATATTGCTGGGTCCAGCGCTTGGACCCGTCGTTGCAGGCTGGTTAGTTGAGTATCATAGCTGGCAATGGATATTCCTGATCAATCTTCCTATCGGTGTTATTGGTATTATCCTCGGAATTCGTACATTGCCTAATATCCAACGGCAGTCGGTTGCATCCTTGGATTTACTCGGTATGTTGTTAGGGCCAATCGCCTTCGCAGCTCTGGTATATGGTGTTTCTAGTGGGGGCATTGACCCCGTTACAGGGAAATCTACTTGGACAGAACCGGCTACACTGATCGGCACTGGCGTAGGGATTGTGGCCCTTGTTTTATTCATTATCGTGGAGTTAAGACGTGAGAACCCGCTGCTCGAGCTTCGCGTTTTCCGCTCTGGCAACTTTACAAAAGGGATTATTGTACAATGGATTTCACAAATTGCAATGTTCGGAACCATGTTCCTTGTTCCATTATTTTTACAACAAGCCCATGGTTATAGCCCTCTCAAAACAGGCTTAATCATGCTTCCACAAGCGTTAGCTTCCGGGTTATTTATGCCAATTGGCGGTAAGCTTTCAGACCGCTTCGGAGCGCGTCCGCTCGTTTTGGCAGGTATGGCTCTTACAACGATTTCAGCCTTATTGCTTTCCAATATATCTGGCGATTCAGGCATAAGTGCCGTGATGCTGCCGCTTGCACTGCTTGGTGCGGGTATGGGCATGTTCATGATGCCGCTTAATAACCATATGATCCAATCCGCACCACAAAATTTGGTGGGACGTGTAACGTCGCTCACCAACGCAGCTCAGCAAGTTATGATGTCCTTCGCTATCGCCATCTTGATGACCATATTAACTACGAAGATGAAAAATTTGATGGTTGAAACAGGGAAGCAGAAGCCGGATGTAGACTTATATGCTTCATCCTTTGGGTATACTTTCTTAATTCTGTTGGGTATCGCGGTTGTAGGCGGTTTGCTTGGACTTATGCTGCAGAAGCCCAAGAGGGCAGAAGGAGAATCAACGGACGAAGTGGAAATTCCAGTAATGATAGGTCATTAACATTAGGTTACGATAAATACGTAAAACTATAGTTCAAAAAAAGACGATTTTCATCCGGATTAGCTGGAATGAGGAGCGTCTTTTTTCCAATAACCAGTTTGGGTTTCCAAGGATGACTCGACTGCTTGTTCAAATTTGAATTGGTGAAAATTTACATTTTCTTAATTTGAAACGGTGGTATCCGTTTACACTTGTCTGCTAACCTTGTTAAGAAAGAAACTATGCAGGGAGGCAATAGGGTTGAAAAAGATGCTAAAAACCTGGGTTGGGATTGGTCTTACAAGTGTAATGCTAGTAGGAGGAGCTTCTGTTGCCACTGCAGCCGAGACGGGAGATTCGGCGCTGCGAATGACGGTTGAAAATCTAAACGGCACATTAGGCTGGGCATCAGATGCACAGCAAATTACGGTCGATGTTGCTGGAAGCAAGGCTATGCTAAAACTAGGTTCCTTAGAAGCAACAATCAAAGGTCAAGCTGTCAAATTGGACAAAGCGCCTTATCTTGCAAACGGTGTCACACAAGTGTCCGCGGCAACGGTGACACAGCTGAAGGAAGCTTTGAAGAATACAGACAAGTTGTTGTTTACTTATTCTTCCGTAGGGGATTGCCGTATTGATAATACCGTAACGGATGCTTCAGAACAGGATCTTAAATGGCTTGTTAATAGCAAAGTGTTAACGCGAATGATGGATGAAATGCAAGCCCAGAAGTCTAGTATGCTGTTCTATAATGGTGACATGATTATGGGTTATACACCGAACTCGGATGTCAATATTTTGAACCGAGAATATGCTTTCTGGCGTGGTATTGTAGCTACTGCTTTTGAACATGGCATGTATGTGTTCCCGGTGCCGGGTAATCATGAGTTACAGGATAATTACTTGGATGCGAATGGTAAAACCGTGAAGGTGGCGACCAAAGCCAACGAAGATACATGGCGGGATAACATGGGTGACATTATTGTTGACCAGAAACGTTTTGCGCAAATTCTCGGTGACAATATCGCAGGTTGGGATCCGAACAACTACCCGCAAATCGGCATGGATCACATCACGACACAGCAGCAGCAATTAGACTATTCCTTCGACTATCGTGGCTCCCACTTTGTGGTGATAAACACCGATCCAACAGGAAATGATTCCCACGCTCCAACGGAGTGGCTCGATAAAGATTTGAAAGCGGCTAAAGCGCGCGGCATGAAGCACTCATTTATTTTTGGACATAAACTTGCTTACACGTATTATTTCGACTCCTCAGCTAAATTAAGTGGACTTGATGTAGATAAAGATGCCGCAAGCGCGTTCTGGCGCGTTGTCCAAGACAATAAAGCTACTTATCTGAGTGGCCATGAGCACATCTTCAACGTAAGCCGTCCAAACAACGGATCCGCTTACCAAGTGGTTGTTGGCTCCGGCGGCTCGCCATTTGAAGCAAAGAAGGCAACAAGCAACCCCATAGACCGCGACTACGCTTATGTAACCGTTAAAGTTTACGAAAGCGGTAAAGTACACTTCGATGCCTACGGATTCGATGCGTTTTACGGCCCTACGCAAAACTTCATGAGTTGGGATTTAGATCAAGGCTTTTAAGTCATTATAATGAAGTAAGTCGTCACGGGTTTCTCGTGATGACTTTTTTGCTTGCATTTATTTGGAGTCAACCTACTGAAATAATTGTCTTGTCTTGTAGTGAACGTAATTACGGTTATTTACTTTTTTCATGGAGAATATCATCTCCGGGTGTCGAGAAAGTCTCGGCTGCCTGAGATTTTCCTGTTTATGATGCGAGGAGATAGTTAGCTTCTGAGCGCTGTATTCAATTCCGAAAGTGTTTTTGGCGTTGGATACGGCTTCAACGTGTTGAGAACTTCCTTTTTTTGACGGAGGCTCCCTACGAACTCAGCACACCTTATTTGATCAAAATACAAAGAGTTATCGTTTTAACGAACTCCAGACGTGTTATTTCAATTAAAAGCACCTCAATTCACTCATCATTGACTCCATAACGTTGCTTCAGTTCGTTAGATGAATGGACAGGCTCATTTCTCGTCAATAGATATCCTACGGTTCGTTAGCGTAGACAACACAAGAGGAAGTTGTTCGCGCGTTTTCCGTTCAGGCTGGCCGACAATTCGAAGGGGAAATGGCTGCCATCTGCTAATTTTTGTACTAATGGCTAAAAACTATATAGTGGAACTGTGCAGATATCTCATCTTATTTTAAATAGGGTATAATCTGTAATATGTAATCGGCTATAATAAGTAAGATCTTCCTTATTTTCTGGGGATATGGTCGTTAGTTAGCAATTCAGAGTCTTATAAAAAAATAGTCAAGGAGGCATTTCTACTATGCATCAGCTAAACCAAATTTCAGAAGCAACCGATTTTATTTTAAGTAAAACGAGACAGCAGCCTACCGTAGGTATGATTCTCGGTTCCGGTTTAGGTGGCCTTGCCGATGAAATTGAAAATTCAACGGTTATTCCATACAGCCAGATTCCCCATTTTGCCAAATCAGAGGCAGTCGGTCACGCCAATGAATTAGTGATTGGCGAGTTGGAAGGTAAAGTCGTCGTCGCGATGAAAGGACGCTTTCACTACTATGAAGGGTATACGTTGGATGAAGTTACTTTTCCAGTGCGTGTAATGAAAGCTCTTGGGGTTGAGAATATACTGATTACGAATGCTTGCGGCGCTATCAATACAAGCTTTAAACCAGGTGATCTTATGTTAATAACGGATCACATTAATTTAGTGGCCAACAATCCGTTGATAGGTCCTAACAATGACGCTTTGGGAACCCGCTTTCCTGATTTGTCCCAAGTCTATAATTCGGAGCTTCGTCAAGTTGCTCTTAAAGTGGGAAAAGAGCAAGGAACCGATTTGCAGCAAGGCGTCTATGCTTGGTGGACTGGTCCTGCTTATGAAACGCCGGCTGAAATTCGCATGATTCGTACACTGGGTGCTGATAGTGTAGGCATGTCAACTGTTCCTGAAGCAATCGTTGCCGTACATGCGAAACTTCGTGTGCTTGGCATTTCTTGTTTAACGAATATGGCTTGCGGCATTCTGGATCAACCGCTAAATCATGCTGAAGTCATTGAGGTGGCCAGCCAAGTAAGAACCAAATTTATTCGACTTGTAAAAGGTATTTTAAAAGAAATATAGGTTTCTGGGAGGGGAGAGCCTATCCGGTGAGTACCGTCAGTGTATCGCTATTGCCCGCGTGCTGAACGGCAATCCGAGCATTCTGATTTTTGATGAGGAACTGACGTAGATTCCCAGGAATTCTAATGGTATTTTTACTATATGGGATAAAAAGAACCTTGATTCTCAAGTCTGAGAATCAAGGTTCTTTAAGTGCGCCCAGCATGGGCGCTATCTTGGGTTCAAGTCCCAATTGGCGAAGGCAGTAGTAGCCATTAGCTTAAGACAAGACCCTCTATGTCAACATGGAATGTATGTTCGGTTTTATAGTTGGGAGTATCCTGTATTGTGTTCACGGAAAATATTATGCCGTTTTTTGGAAATG
>NZ_VRTT01000149.1 GCF_008017805.1 Paenibacillus sp. N3.4
AGTCACTGTGTAAACTAAGGAACCGCCGTATACCGAACGGTACGTACGGTGGTGTGGGAGGTCGGCTACTCAACTAATGAGTAGCCTCCTACCCGATTACAATCTTTGTTCAAAATAAATTACTGCGGCTGTGATATTCATCACATGCAAAGAATACGCCACGATTTATACTTACAACGAAAAGAAGGGAGGCGCTATTTTTGGAAGCATTAGACTTGAGTCGGTGGCAGTTCGGAATAACAACAGTTTACCACTTTTTTTTCGTACCTTTATCTATCGGTCTTGCTTATCTGATTGCTTGTATGCAAACGATGTATGTGGTCAAGAAGGACGACAAATACAAAGCAATGGCACAATTTTGGGGCAAGTTGTTTCTCCTTAATTTTGCAGTGGGTGTTGTGACAGGGATTATGCAAGAATTCCAGTTCGGTATGAACTGGGCGGATTATTCTCGGTTTGTTGGTGCTGTCTTTGGAGGACCTCTTGCCGTAGAAGCTTTAGTTTCTTTTTTCTTGGAGTCTACGTTCCTAGGGTTATGGATTTTCGGTTGGGATCGGCTGTCGAAAAAGGTGCATTTGGCTTGTATATGGATTGTAGCGATTGGAGCAACTTTATCCGCACTCTGGATTCTGAGCGCGAACTCATTCATGCAAGAGCCCGTCGGCTACACGATTCAGAACGGACGTGCGGAGATGACGAATTTCTTCGCGCTGCTTGGCAACACACAGCTATGGGTTGAGTTCCCGCATGTTATTTATGGAGCACTTGCTACAGGATCAATGTTCGTAACAGGCATCAGCGCTTATCAAATTTTACGCAAACACAGGGTGGATTTATTCAAAGCCTCTTTTACAATAGGGATCGTATTTGCGCTCGCGGCAAGCTTTATGACCGCAGTAGCTGGACATGAGCAAGCGCAGCATTTGATGAAATCTCAGCCGATGAAGATGGCTGCATCAGAAGCACTGTGGAATACAACGGGGGACAGCGCCCCTTGGACCGTATTTGCGCGAATTGATGTCAAAAATCAGGAGAACAAGTCTCAAATAGAAATTCCCTATGCGTTAAGCATTCTTTCGTATAACAAGCTTACAGGCAGTGTGCCTGGTATGAATCAGCTGCAGGCCGAGTACGAGGTGAAATATGGTCCTGGCAACTATATTCCGCCAGTGAAGACGACCTTCTGGAGCTTCCGCATCATGGTAGCGGCTGGCGTACTTATGATTCTACTTAGTCTGCTAGGAACTTACGCCGCATTACGCAATCGCTTGGAAGGATATCGTCATTATTTGAAATGGATGATACCTGCTATTAGTCTTCCATTTATTGCGAACTCAGCGGGCTGGATCATGACAGAGGTAGGGAGGCAGCCTTGGACTGTATTCGGATTGCATAAGACAGAGGTAGGGGTGTCACCTCTCGTTTCCTCCTCCATGGTAGCCACCTCGTTAATCGGTTTCATGCTTGTTTATGGCATTTTGGCCGTTGTGTTTGTGTACCTTATCGTCCATTTTGTACGCAAAGGAGTCGAGGAGGAAGGACACGGCCTTCATGATAGGGATGAACGTGAGGAAACCATGGCAACCCTGCTGTAAGACAGGGAGCTGATGAATACTAAGAAAGTGAGGGGAATTACCTATGCTGGAAACCTTATGGTTTGTACTGATCACGGTGCTGTTTGTCGGCTTTTTCTTTCTGGAAGGATTTGATTTCGGCGTGGGCATGCTGACGCCGTTCCTTGGCAAAACGGATACAGAAAGGCGTGTTCTTATCAATGCGATTGGCCCCGTCTGGGATGGCAACGAAGTGTGGTTTATTACAGCGGGCGGCGCCATGTTTGCCGCATTTCCAGGTTGGTACGCCACCTTATTCAGTGGATTTTATATGGCTTTGTTTCTCATGCTCATTGCCCTGATCGGAAGAGGTGTGGCGTTCGAGTTTCGGAGCAAATTACCGAACACCAAATGGCGTCAAACTTGGGATTGGATCATCTTTTTCGGCAGCTTGCTGCCTCCGCTGCTGTGGGGTGTTGCGCTGGCGAATTTGATGAAGGGGGTACCGATTGATGCCAAGACGAATTACGTCGGCACGTTTTGGGATTTGATTTCACCTTTCTCGGTTATGGCTGGGATTAGCATCGTACTCTTGTTTTTACTGCATGGCGCGCTCTATCTTGCACTCAAAACAGAAGGAGAGCTCCGTGAACGGGCTCGCCGAGCTGCCAAACGCTTTGGAGCGTGGGCAAGCGCAGTGCTTCTGCTCTTTGTTGTGCTGTGCTACTTCCAGACAGACATGTTTACCCGTGACGGCATTATCCCGGGAATGGTTCCGCTTATGGCAGGGATGACCTTATTGTCCGTCCATTTCCTCCTTAAGGCAGGTCGTGACGGGTGGGGGTTCATCATGACTGGCTTAACGATCGCACTGTCCACCATCACGGTGTTCATGTCGCTGTTTCCAAGAGTGATGATCTCTTCGCTGAATCCCGAATGGACACTTACGATATACAACACAGCTTCTAATACGTATACGCTTAAAGTGATGACGATCATAGCTTTAACAGCAGTGCCTTTGGTCATCGCCTATCAGGCATGGACGTATTGGGTATTCCGCAAACGGATCAGCGTGAAAGATCACTTGGAATACTAGTATGATGAAAAAGCTATTACTGAAAGTGCCGGGGACGCTTCAATTGTTTGCCATCTGTATTGCGCTTGGCCTAGCCGGGGGAGCTCTCATTATTGTAGAAGCTTCCTATTTGGCTCAGATTGTCAATGGTGCGTTTATGAAAGGACTTGGGCTTGCTGCTCTGTTTCCAGTGTTGGTTGTGCTTCTCGGATGGATTGGCCTGAGAGCGGCAATTCAAACGGCGAGTGACTATGTATCGTCCCGTATGGCGCTGCGCATTAAAAGCGATCTTCGCATAAGACTGCTGCAAAAAATCGCTGATTTAGGACCGAACTACGCGAAAGGCGAGCGCAGTGGAGAATTGATAAGCACTGTGTACGAAGGCGTTGAACAATTGGAAACGTACTTGGCCCGCTATTTGCCGCAGATGGCCTTGTCAATGCTCATTCCTGCTGCCGTATTTTGTTTTGTTGCAGGCTTGGATTGGCTGTCCGCCTTAGTGCTCGCCGTCACCTTCCCACTGCTTATTATTTTTATGATTCTCGTTGGCATGGCCGCCAAATCGAAGGCGCAAAAGCAGTTTAAAACGCTCGGACGATTAGGCGGTCACTTTCTCGATATCCTGCGCGGTTTACCGACATTGCAGATTTTCAATCGCAGTCGCGCACAAATTGAAATTATTTCCCGAATCAGTGAGGATTACCGCAAAGCGACGATGGGGACCTTGCGTTTAGCTTTTTTATCGGCGTTTGTTATGGAGCTGTTTGCAACACTGAGCACGGCCATCGTTGCTGTATTTCTAGGATTGCGGCTGATTGCTGGTGAAATTGGATTCGAGCATGCTTTTTTAGTGCTTCTCTTGACGCCAGAGTTTTATGTGCCTGTGCGCGCGCTAGGGACCCAGTTTCATGCGAGCACGAATGGAATGGCTGCTGCTGCCCGCATCTTGGATATTCTGGAGACAGAACCCCCAGGCTGGACGGATCGGGACGATAGTCGGCACCCGCTTTGGAATGCGAAGGGTTACAGAATCGAATTTCAAGGGATCGGTCTCACTTACCCTGGTGAAACAAGAGCCGCGATTTCAAACGTATCCCTCACCCTTGAACCTGGAGAGCGAGTGGCCGTGATTGGGCCTTCAGGCTCTGGCAAGAGCTCGCTCCTAGATGTTCTTCAGGGTTTCATTCGGCCTACGGAAGGGAGAATTCTAGTCGATAGCATCCCGTTGTCGGAGCTGTCGATGACGTGGTGGCGCGATCAGCTATCTACTGTCAATCAAAATCCAAGGCTTTATCATGGCACTTTGAAAGAAAATTTGATCATGGGCTGTGGTGATGTTGCAGAAACGGATATGGCTGTATCCCTTTTAGCGTCAGGCGTCGATTTCATCGATCGGCTTCCGCAAGGCGATCAGACGATGATGGGGGAGTCTGTCCGACTTTCGGGCGGTCAAGTGCAGCGCATTGCCATTGCACGCGCACTGCTCAAGCAAGCGCCAATTCTGCTGCTCGACGAGCCAACCTCAGGGCTAGATCTCATTCATGAGGCTGTCGTGCGACAGGGACTGAATGAGCAGTTGCAAGATCGCATGTCAATAACAGTGGCGCATCGTCTTGAAACGGTACAAAACGCGGATCGCATCATTGTGATGGAGAACGGGCGGATTGCTGAAATCGGAACGCCAACTGCTCTATTAGCCGCTGGTGGGCTGTATTCTCGCATGATGAAAGCTAACAGCACAGCGAAATCGGAGGCGGTTCTAAACGGGGCTGAAGCTCATGGATCTTCCGAAGGCGCGGAGGATGAAACGGTTAGTCACTTTACTTTCCGCCAAGCTTCAAATGAGAAAGAGCTCATTAGCAATAAGGGAGGGACGTTCCTACGCATGCTTGAGTTCGTTCGTCCTTACAAAGGACGGACAGCTTTGGCGGTGCTGCTCGGCTGTCTGACAATCGCCGCTAATATGGGCCTGATGGGAACCTCCGGCTACCTTATTGCTCAAGCGGCGCTGCGTCCCGAATCTGTTCTAATGCTTTGGATTCCGATTGTGGGTGTCCGATTTTTCGGCCTTTCTAGAGGCGTGTTTCGGTATTTAGAGCGGCTTGTTTCTCATGATTTGACGTTCCGAATTTTGCATCGCATACGCGTATGGCTTTACGAACGTTTGGAACCAGGTGGAGTTAAGCTGTTAGAGAAAGGACGAAGCGGAGAACTGCTTCATGCGGTCATTAGCGATGTGGAGCAATTGCAAAATGTGTATTTACGCGTACTTGCACCCCCGCTTGTTGCTATGCTCACTGGACTTCTAGGTTGTATCGTGATGGCTGCGCATCAAGTTGAATTG
The DNA here is from genome assembly GCF_008017805.1 of Paenibacillus sp. N3.4. GTDB lineage: Bacteria > Bacillota > Bacilli > Paenibacillales > NBRC-103111 > Paenibacillus_E. The sequence goes on from NZ_VRTT01000149.1 coordinate 4,973, forward strand.
GCGATCCTCCTTGCTTGTATGCTGGGGTTGGCCGGCATAGGCATTCCTTGGCTTAGCGCTCGGTGCGCTAAATCTCACAGCGCGGCTATCGTGCAAGCGAAAGCAGTCATGTATGCTGAAACAGCGGATCTCATCGCAGGGATCAAAGATTTGATCGTATACGGTCGTGTCAACGAGCGTGTTCTTCGAATTGATGAGATACAAATTCGTTCGAATGTGTATCAAACGAATCAACATAAGGTCGCTGCCTACGCGAGCGGGGGCATGCTCGCGGCTGCGCATTTGGCTATGTGGCTAGTCCTCGCGGCTTCGGTGTACTTAGTCAGCCGCGGCCAGCTAGAGGGTAGCGCGATTCCAGCATTAGTTATGGTTACGTTAGCTTGCTTTGAAGCAGTCATGCCGTTACCGGCCGCATTTCAGTCTATAGGTCTTACACTTTCATCCGCCGATAGACTGTTCCGAGTGGCAGACGAGAACCAGATAGACGAGGCAATTCACAAGACAGTCGAGCGCAACGTACCAGAGAAAGCTGAAACGTGTGAAGGGGATGAGTCTCAAAAAGATGTCTGGACGACCTCCATTCGTGGGCTCTCGTTCCAGTATGGTCCAGTGGAGCCCTATGCCATTAGAGATCTTTCCATGACGTTGAAACGAGGAACGATGACCGCCATTGTTGGTGAGAGCGGAGCTGGGAAAAGCACATTGCTGCACCTGCTATTGAAGCTGCGTCCGTATACCGAGGGCTCAGTTACAATGAATGGTACTGAGCTTCGCGATTTGCCAGCGGCCTTCGTTCGCTCGGAATTTGCAGTTGTCTCTCAGAACGTGCACTTGTTTAACGCATCCGTGAATGCGAACTTACGGCTTAGCTGCCCCGAAGCCACCGACGATGAGCTGCGCGAGGCGACTCGCTTGGCACAGATTGACGATACAATCGAGAAGTTCCCGAACGGATATGAGACTGTCATTGGCGAATGGGGCAGTTTATTGTCCGGTGGCGAGCGTCAGCGTCTGGCTTTGGCGCGTGCGCTGCTCCGTAAAAGTCCAGCTGTTTTGTTCGATGAACCGGCAACAGGGTTAGATGCATTGACGGAAAAGGCGATTTGGAGCAATTTGGATACGTTACTGAAGGACAAAGCGGTGCTTTGGATCACGCATAAAATGTCAGGTCTGGAACGCATGAATGAAATCATCGTCATGCATGAAGGTTGTGTCCAAGAACGGGGAACACACTCGGAACTTCTCCATCGCAAAGGCTATTACTATCGTCTCTGGCAGCTTGAGCAGGAAAAAGATTGGCAGCACACTCATGTGAATGCACCTAGCGAGGTTCATTCGATGGTATGAATGGATAGTGACGGGGCGGCACAAAATCTCCGCTATCTTGCCCGAGCTGTTCTCTTTCAGGATCAGCCTTATCTGTTGGAACGAATGCAACATGATGTGCGTCTTTCCGTATGTAGGTTTCGTTCTTGCCGGAACTCAATTATTTGTTCAACGGTAAAAATAATTGAAACCCCAAAGGGGCTGCTCATTCAGGTAAAGGGAGGTTAGTTTCATCTGAAAGAGGTTATTTGTATAGGAAATTGTTATAATTGAGATTAGTAAAAGTAACACTTTATGGAGGAAATATAATGGAGCAATCAGCACGGAATGAAATCGAGGCTGTTTATCATCAATTATTAGATGCTTGGAATAACCGTAGTGCCGGTAGTATAGCTGAGTTGTTCACAAAGGAGGGAGAGCAAATCGGGTTTGATGAAAAGTTTTCGCAAACTCGTGCCTTCAGTCGTGAGTTAGAAAACTTCGGATAGGGCGTGGCTTATGCCACGTTAGCTATCCGACACATGTTTAGGTAACTATTACAACAATCCTTTTAGTGTCAAGGTTTCTATAGGAAAATAACACTGACATATGCTATTCTGTAGTCAAAGGTAATTTTATGTCAGAAATTAGGCATGGTCGTGGTTACGTCTATGCCATTCAGTACCACATCGTATGGTGTGTAAAGTACCGACACCAGATTCTTGTAGAAGAATTAGACGTAAGACTAAAAGAAATTCTTATTCAGATTGCATCCGATAACAACTTCACTATATCTGAAATTGAAAGCGACTCCGATCACATCCATCTCTTAGTGGATTGTACACCACAGCATTCAATACCTAGTATGATTAAAGCATTAAAAGGTGTTTCCGCCAGACTTTTGTTTAAAGAGTTTCCTAAGATTAAAAAGAAATTGTGGGGAGGAAA